>NZ_QHHW01000027.1:0-318454 GCF_003947325.1 Amycolatopsis sp. WAC 01375 | reverse complement strand
GGGCGGTGGCAGCCGGGGTGGGTGCATTCGCGGTCGCGGGCTTTGATCAGGCGGGCCAGTGAGGCCGGGGATCGGTAGGTGCCGGGGCTGGCTTCGAGGAGTTGCCCGGTGGTGGGGTCGGTGATCAGCCGGGACCAGGTGGAGCCGGGGTCGGCGGCGATTTCGCGGACGAGCCAGCCGGGGATCGGGCCGTAACCGGCGAGGGTCGCGGGATCTTCCCGGGCACCGGCCAGAGTGAGCAGGTCGACATAGACATGGACATGCGCACGAGGCTTGCCGTGCCCGTCTTCGGCCAGTAAGCGTTCGGCGAAGAGGTCGGCCCGATGTTGATCCAGGGTGCGGGACTTGTCGTTTGCGCGGCGGGTGCGGGCGGCGTGGCTCAGTGACGTGTAGATCGAACTGGCCACTTCGGCGGGCAGATAGCCCGACAGTTTGGACATGGTTTCGTCTTCGTGTTCCAGCGCGATATGCCGTAACGCGCGTTTGTTGACGGCGCGGTCCCGGTGGCCATCGGGATCGAATTTCTGTACGGCGTGATCCACCGATTTCCGGATCGCTCCCGGGTCACGCTCGGCGAGACGCCCGGCCATCCACGTGTCCACCTGGGCGGCGATCTCGTCGGAGACCTCACGGGTCAGCTGGCTGACCTTCGACGCCTTGTACAGATCGATGTCACCGTTTTCCAGTGCCGCCAACGTGTTCGGCAACCGTCCCACCAGGGCACACGAGGTTTCCACCAGCAGATGCGCCTGATTACGGGAGACCGAGAAGGCCAACGCGACCTCCTCGGTCACCGATCTTCGCGAACCACCCACCACGGCGAACCCGGCTATCGCACGCACCTGCCGCCCCTGCGCCCGCCGGAGCACGACTTCCTCGTCGTAAGCGGCATCGAGAAAACGAGCGGCTTTCGGATTGAAAGCAAAGGATGTGGTCATGACCAAGATCATACTCGAACTGATGTTCGACAGCCAGTGTGTCGCGACCTTGAATGTCAATTAGTCAGTGAGCCTTTTTCGTCCTTGTTGTTCGAGGGGTGAGGACAGACGCCGAACCCCGCCGCGAGCCGGGCATCGGTGTCACCGTCGCGCAGATGCGCCAGCACCAGCAACGCCTCCTGCCGCGGAGTCGGCTTGCGTCAGGGAGACCCGATCCGCTTCCGATGGCCGCGGATGACCTTGACCACATAACGAACCAGAGCGACAGTGTCCAGTTCGCCCGCTGTCACGCTGAATGTGGATCGCGAAAGCGAGAGCCGAGTTCGACCCACCAAACTCAACAGAACACCACAGCACCTATCACCGCCCACCTCATTCACCAGCCTCGAGCATCCCCCTGAGTGCCGAGGCGAGAAGGGCGACGGCGCGGTCCTCGTCTTCGGCCAGGTTCCGCAGGACGTCCCGTACGAGGGCGGGCGGCATCTCGGCGAGGGCCTGGGTCAGGCGCATCCGCGTCGCGGAGTCCGCGGTGGGGGCGGCGAGCTCGTCGGCCAGCGCGCTCATGATCCGGTCCGCGCGGCCCGCGTCGCGCGCCAAGCTTCCGAGAACCTCGGCCGCCTCGACGTCGAGAGTGCCCTCGACCACCATGCGGACGAGGGCCGGCACGGCCGCGGACCCACCACGCGCACCGACGGCCAGCGCGGCACGGCCGCGGACCGTCTCGTCCGAGTCTCCGAGCGCCTCCGCCAGTACCGCGGTCGCCTCGTCGCCGGGCATCCCGGCGAGCGCCAGGATCGCGCGACGCCGGACGTCGACGTTCTCCGAACGCGCGCCGGCCGCCAGGCTCGCCACACCGTCACCGCCCGCCCTCGCCAGGGCCCACCGCAGAGCACCGGCGACGTTCAGATCGGCTTCGCCGAGCACCGCCTCCGCCAGTAGTTCGGTGGGCACCGGCAGGTCCTCGGCCGGCACCAGGACGGTCTGCTGGCGTCGCGCGGCATGGGGTGAGTTGAGCCCGTGCAGCAGCTCGACGATGCGCAGGACACCCTCCCAGCCCAACGGCGCCGAGGCGTCGACCGCACGAAGTCGTTCGAGAAGCTCCTGTTCCCGCTTCAGCCGTTCCTCGGTCCGCCGGATGAGGTCGCCGACCAGATCGGACGGCTCGAAGGCGGGGTCCTCCAGGGCACGCCCGATCTGGCGCAGCGACAGGCCGAGAGACCGCAGGGCTTCCACATGGAAGATCCGGCGGATGTCCTCGTCGGAATACTCACGGTAGCCACCGACGGTGCGACCGGTCGGCCGCACCAGCCCGAGGGAGTCGTAATGCCGGAGCATCCGGCTGCTCACCCCCGAGCGGCGCGCCACCTCACCGATCAGCATTCACGCTCCCCCTGCTCGTTCCGGACCGAGCGCGACGACCCGTTTCGCCTCGTCGACGGCCGGATCGAAGTCGGCGTCCGGGTCGCGCAGGAGCCGCTCCGTGGCGCGGGCGTGCGCGCGCACCTCCGGGTCGGCACTCGCCAGGCCCGTCCGCAGGGCGGGTTCGATCTCGTCACCGAGCGCGACGAGTGCCCTGCTGAGACTCAGCCGCACCTTCCGGTCGCCGCGGCCGAACTGCGCGGCCAGGTCCACGGCCAGCCGTTTCCGCTCCCCGTCGGGGACGAGGACGACGGCGGCACGCCACGCGCTCCGCGCGACCTCGTCGTCGGCGTCGTGCAGCAGCGACCGGGTGATCGCGGGCCACGCGGTGACGTCCCCGATCTTGGACAGCGTGTGCAACGCCTGGCTCCGCGCCTGCGGGACGTCGGAACCGAGCTCCGTCAGGAGCGCCGGCATCGTGTTCTCCGCCGGAAGCCGGGTCAATGCCCAGGTCAGCATGTCCCGCACGAAGAAGTCCGGCTCGACCGCGCACCGTGCCATGAGCGCGTCGACGAACCGGGCGTCCGGGTGCGTCCCGGCCGCCAGGGCCGCCTGGAGCCGCGTCGACGAGCTTTCGGAGCTCAAGGCGTCGAGCAGCCGCGTGTCCGGTGTAGTCCGTTGTGTCGTGTCGATGACGATCACCTCCTGCCCACCAGTGAAGACCTTGTCACGATGTCAAGGTCAAGCGCGAGCCCGGTGCGGGGTAGGGCCAGCCCCCGCAGGGACCCACCGGCGCACCGCATTCACCCTGGCCCACCCCATGGACCAGACTCATGACGGTGACCGCAAACCTCCGCACAGGCAGCGATTTCGCCCGCCTGTCCCGCCGCGTCAGCGAAGCGGGCCTTCTCGACCGCCGTCCCGGCTACTACGTCTTCCGCATCGGACTGGTGGCCACCCTCTTCGTCGCCGGCTGGATCGCCTTCTTCGCGATCGGGGATTCCTGGTGGCAGCTGGGGATCGCCGTCTTCCAGGCGGTGATGTTCGGCCAGATCGCCCTGCTGTCGCATGACCTGGCACATCGCCAGGTGTTCCGGACCCGCCGCCCGGCCGAGATCGCCGGCCGCATCGCGGGGAACCTCGGCGTCGGTATGAGCTACGGCTGGTGGATGGACAAGCACACCCGCCACCACGCGAACCCGAACCACGAGGGCCTCGACCCCGACGTCGATCCGGACATCCTCGTGTGGTCGAAGGACCAGGCGCGGGCCAGCAAGGGCATCCCCCGGTTCATCGGCCGCTACCAGGCGTTCCTGTTCTTCCCGCTGCTCACCCTCGAAGGCCTGAACCTGCACGTCTCCGGTATCCGCGCGGTTTCGAAGCCGGGCATCCGGGCCCGCTGGCTCGAAGCTGCGTTGCTGCTGACGCATTTCGCGCTCTACTTCAGCGCGCTGCTCGTGGTCCTCTCCCCCGCCAAGGCGCTCGTCTTCTTCATCGTCCACAAAGCACTGTGGGGCGTCTACATGGGATCGATCTTCGCGCCCAACCACAAGGGGATGCCGATCCTGTCCGGGGACACCGAACTCGACTTCCTCCGCAAGCAGGTGCTCACGTCACGCAACGTCCGCGGCGGCCGGATCGTCGACGTCGCGCTCGGCGGGCTCAACTACCAGATCGAGCACCATCTCTTCCCGAGTATGCCGTCACCGCACCTGCGCCGCGCCCGGCCCATCGTCCAGGAGTACTGCGCCGAGCTCGGTGTTCCGTACCACGAGACGGGGCTCGCCGAGTCCTACAAGCTCGCGTTGCGCAGCCTGCACGAAGCGGGCGAGCCGATCAGAGCCAATCGTCAGGACGCGGCCAGGGCATGAGCGCCGCGAGTTCGTCCGCGACCGGCTCGGTCACCGTGTACCGCCCACGATGGAACAGCAGCGGACGATCGTCCGAAGGTTCCCCGAGCGCGGTGACCCTGCCGACGACGACGTAGTGGTCACCCGCCTCGTGCACGGTTTCGAGCGTGCAGTCGATCCACGTCAACGCCCCTGTCAGCAAAGGGGAACCGGACGGGGCGGGGGTCCAGTCGATCGACGCGAACTTGTCCGCTCCCCGCGCGCCGAACACGGCGCTGACGTCCTGCTGGTCCTCGGCGAGCACGTTGACGGCGAAGCGGCCGGACTCGGCGAGGACCGCCCAGGTCCGGGAAGTCTTGGCGGGACAGAAGAGCACCAGCGGCGGATCAAGGGAAAGCGCCGCGAACGACTGGCACGCGAAGCCCACCGGGGCCCGGCCGTCGTGCCCGGTCACCACCGCGACGCCGGTGCAGAAGTGCCCGAGCACCGTCCGGAACCGCGCCGGATCGATCTCCGCGCCGAGGTCCGTCACCGGGGTCACGACTGCCCCGGCGGGCGCGCGCCGACTGAAAAGTCGTGTCCCCACAAGGAAACCGCCGTACTCTCTCGGGCGATCCAGCTTTCGTCGTCCACTTGACGCCCCTCGCAGCCGTATTCGACGTCGAATCCGCCGGGGGTCTTCATGTAGAACGAGAGCATCAGATCGTTGACGTGCCGCCCGAGGGTGGCCGACATCGGCACCTTCCGGCGGATGGCCCGGTCGAGGCAGAGGCCGACGTCGTCGGTGTTCTCCACTTCGACCATGAGGTGCACGATGCCGCTGGGAGTCGGCATCGGGAGGAACGCGAGGCTGTGGTGACGCGGATTACAGCCGAAGAACCGCAGCCAAGCCGGAGCGCCGTCGGCGGGCCTGCCGACCATCTGCGGCGGCAGTTTCATCGAGTCCCGCAACCGGAACCCGAGCACGTCACGGTAGAACCGCAGAGAAGCGTCATCGTCGTGTGTGGACAGTACGACGTGTCCGAGGCCTTGCTCGCCGGTGACGAACTTGTGGCCGTACGGGCTGACCACGCGCCGGTGTTGCAACGCGACACCGTGGAACACTTCGAGCGTGTTGCCGGAAGGGTCCTCAAAGGACACCAGGCCGTCGACCCGGCGATCGGCCAGCTGATCCGGGGTGCCTTCCTTGTACGGCACCGAATGCGCGTCGAGCGATGCCCGGATCTCGTCGAGTTCGCCGGCGTTGGCGACCTCCCAGCCCGCCACGGCGAGCCGGTCGTGCTCACCGGGGAAGATCACGAGCCGTGCCGGGAAGTCGTCCATGCGCAGGTAAAGCGCTTCCGGATTCGTGCCGGAACCCTCGACCATGCCGAGGACCTTCAGCCCGTATTCGCGCCACGCGGCCATGTCGGTGGCTTCGATGCGAAGGTAGGCGAGCGAACGGATACCCATCAGGAGGCTCCCAGGAAGTCGAGTGCCAGCCGGTTGAACTCGTCGAACTTCTCCAGCTGCGCCCAGTGGCCGCAGCCACCGAACACGTGCAGCTGGGCACGCGGGATCGTCTTGAGCGCGAGCAGGGCGCCGTCGAGCGGGTTGACCCGGTCTTCCCTGCCCCAGATGAGCAGCACGCGTTGGCGCAGGCGATGCGCCTCACGCCACAGCATGCCCTCTTCGTAGGTGTCGGGCTGGGCGAACGACTTGCCCATCGCCTTCATCGCCGCCAGGGACTCCGGCGCGCTCGCGGCGGCGAACCGTTCGTCGATCAGTTCGTCGGTGATCAGGGACTGGTCGTGCACCATGATCCGCAGGAAGGCTTCGAGCTTCTCGCGGCTCGGACCCGGCGGTGCGCTGAACCGGCCGAGGTTCTTGATGCCCTCGGTGGGATCGGGCGCGAACAGGTTCAAGCTCAGGCCGCCCGGCCCCATCAGGACAAGGCGGCCGGCGCGCTTCGGATGGTTGAGCGCGAGGCGCACCGAGGCGCCGCCGCCGAGCGAGTTCCCGACGAAATGGGCGCGTTCGATGCCGAGTTCGTCCATCAAGCCGACCACGGCGTCCGCGCTGTGGCGGAAGTACTGCGGATGCTCGGTCGGTTTGTCCGACCGGCCGAACCCGGGCTGGTCGATCGCCAGCGTCCGGTAGTTCTTGCCGAAGACCGGCAGGTTGCGGCCGAAGTTGCTCCACGCCGACGCGCCGGGCCCACCGCCGTGCAGCAGGATCACCGTCTCCGGATGTTCCGCGCCCGCCTCGTGGTAGTGCAGCTTGAGTCCATCTTGGACGGTGATGTACTTGCCTTCGGTCATCAGACCATCGCATTCTCGACGGGCAGCCCGAAGGCGCCGGTTCCGAACATGACGTAGGCGCGCTCGGCGTCGTTCGCCGCGTGCACCCGGCCGGCGTGGGCGTCACGCCAGAACCGCTGGATCGGGGTTCCGGCTTGCAAGGCCCGGCCACCGGAGTTCTCGAAAAGCCTGTCGATCGCGAAGATCGCGCGTTCCGTGCCGCGAACCTGGTCACGGCGCACTCGCAGCCGGGTGGGGAACGGCAGCTTCTCCCCCTTGCACGCCAGCTGGTACAGCTCGTCGATGTTGTGCGTCAGCTGGAGCCAGGCCGCGTCGATCTCGCTCGCCGCCTCGGCGATCCGCACCTTGGCGAACGGGTCCTCTTTGGACTGCTCGCCCGCGTACGCCGCACGGACCCGCTTGCCCTGGTACTCGACGTGCGCGTCGTAGGCACCTTGCGCCATCCCGATGATCGGCGCGGTGATCGTGCTCGGATGCACCGATCCGTAGGGGAGCTTGTACAGCGGCCCCGGATTGATCTCCTGTCCGGGCGTCTTGCACTTCGACGTCGCGATGAAACTGAGCGCACGGTGCTTCGGCACGAAGACGTCGTTCACGATGATGTCGTTGGACCCGGTGCCGCGCAGGCCCACGGTGTCCCAGACGTCCTCGATCGTGTAGTCGGAGATCGGCACCAGATAAGTGCAGAAGTCGACCGGTTTGCCATCCTTGAACACCGGGCCGCCCAGCAGCACCCAGGTCGCGTGGTCGCAGCCGGAGGAGAAACTCCAGCGCCCGCTGAGCCGGTAGCCGCCGTCGACGACGTCCGCCTTGCCCATCGGCGCGTACGACGACGAGATCCGGACGTCGGTGTCGTCGCCCCAGACGTCCTGCTGTGCCTGCGCCTCGAACAGGCCGAGGTGCCACGGGTGGACGCCGAGGATGGAGGCGACCCAGCCCGTGGACCCGCACGCGCTCGCGACGAGTTTGACCGCGGTGTAGAAGCTCACCGGGTCGGCTTCGAGGCCACCGAACGTCTTCGGCTGCAGAAGTTTGAAGAACCCGGTCTCCTGCAAGGATTTGACGGACTCCTCGGGAACGCGCCTGGCGTCCTCCGCCTCCTGCGCCCGCTCCCGCAGGACCGGCAGCAGCTCCCGGATCCCCGCGATCACGTCCTGCGCGGCGTGCTCGCTCATATGTGTTCCCTCTCTCGCCGTACTCGGTGAACCGAGTCCAAGACTAGAACACGTTCTCGTTTTTGTCGACCGAACCCCGGTCGAGCGCACTGTGCAGTCCGGCACGCCGACCGGAAAACACGCAGTCGGCCAGCGACAGACCGCTCACATAGGACCTAGAACAGATTCCCACCGCGGTCCGCCCCGCCGCGTACAGCCCGCGGATCGGAGTGCCGCCGGCGGAGCGCACCGCCCCGGTCTCCTCGTCCACGACCAGGCCGCCCAGCGTCAGCATCGGGCACGGATAGCCGAGGTTCGGCTTGATCGAAACGTCGATCATCGAGTACGGCGCCTGATCCAGCGGCCGCGCGAACTCCGCCGGTTTGCCCGTCGGGTCCGCGCCGGATCGTGCGGCCTCGACACTGGCGGCCAGCCCGCCGGGGTCGACGCCCGCCTTGCGCGCGACCTCGTCGAGCGAACCGGCGACGACGCGTTGCCGCAGCAGATACCGCACCTGAAGTCCTTGGAACCATTGACTTTGCCCGCGTGCTTCCCGCTGGACCTGCCGGACGATGGCGTCGTCGACCAGCAGCCAGCCACGCCCTTCGTGTCCGGTGATCATGCGTTCGCCGACGGCCGCGCCGTACCGGGATTCGTCGATGATCCGGCCGCCCGTCTCGTCCACGAGCAGGCCGCCCAGGAACGCCGACGGCGGCGTGATGAACCGCCAGGCCGAGATCCGGCCGAGTTCGGCGGTCGCCCCGCCGGCCTCGACCCCCATCCGGATACCGGATCCGTCGTCGGCCGACGTCCCGAGCGCCAGCCCGCCGCGATACGCGGGGGCGTGCTCACGCACCATCTCGCGGTTCGCGATGAACCCGCCCGCCGCGAGGACGACCCCGCGCGAGGCGGAGATCCGCAGCTCACGGCCGTAGCGACGCTCGATCCGCTCCACCCGCCGGTGCAGCGACTTCCGCAGTGACGGCACGTAGATCCCCGGTTTCGCGGCATACGCCGACAGCCTCCGGTGTGCGGCCCGCACGCGAGCGGGCGCGTCCCGCAGGGTGGACACGACGACGCCGGTCACGGCACCGTCGGCGTCCACGATCAGGTTTCGGGCGGCGGTCTGCGGCAGCACCTGGATCCCGCGGCTCCGGACGGCCTCCATGAGCCGTTTCATCAGCAGTTTTCCCGACGTACCCGGCCCTTTGACGCGATGTCCGCGTGGCGCGGGCTTGGCGGCGTCGCGGAAACCGCCCGCCGCCTCGCTGCCCGAGTAGTACAGATAGTGCTTGTCGCTCGGGTAAGACGTCTTGTACGGGCACAGGCTCCCCTCGAAGGGGACACCGTTGCCCTCCAGCCAGGTCACCATCTCCGTACTGCCCGCGCAAAACCGCCGCAGGGTCTCCTCGGAGACGACGTCGCCGACCTCGAGCCGCAGGTAGTCGTACATCGCGTCGACACTGTCGTCGACGCCCGCGTCCCGCTGCTGCGCCGTCCCGCCACCGGCGTAGACGACACCACCGCTGACCGCGCTCGCGCCACCACCGGAAAACCGGTCCAGCACAAGCACCCGAGCACCGGCGTCGGCGGCCTCGATCGCCGCACAGGCGCCTGCCGCTCCGAAGCCCACGATCACCACATCCGCGACGAGGGAGTCCATGACCCCACCCTAGAACTAGAACACGTTCTCGTCTATGGTGACTGGAGCAGCGCGGATGCTGCTACATGCTTCCTACAACGTGTTCCAGGTGAGGGGCGTATGGACTACGACGTGATCGTGGTCGGCAGTGGTGCCGCCGGGATGACCGCCGCACTGTCCGCGGCCCACCGGGGACTCGAGGTCCTGGTCGTGGAGAAGGCCGCCCACTTCGGCGGCTCGACGGCGCGCTCCGGCGGCGGCGTCTGGATCCCCGGCAACCACGCGCTGCGGGCGGCGGGGATCTCCGAACCCCCGGAGCGGGCGCACGAATACCTCGAAGCGATCGTCGGTGACGTCGTCCCCGCCGAACTCCGGTCGGCCTTCCTCGACCGCGGCCCCGAGGTCCTGTCCTTCGTCTGCGAGAAGACGCCGTTGCGCTTCCGCTGGGTCCGCGGCTACTCGGACTACCACCCGGAGGCCCCCGGCGGGCGCGCCGGCGGACGGTCGGTCGAACCGGCCGCGCTCGACGGCAACCTGCTCGGACCGGAGCTGGCGAAGCTGGAGCCGCCGTACAGTGCTCCCCCGCTCGGCGCCCCGATCACCCAGGCGGACTACCGGTGGCTGAGCCTGCTCGCCCGGCATCCGCGCGGCATCCTCCGTGTACTGAGTCTTGGCGGCCGCTGGCTCACGGGCCGGATCCGCCGTCAGCGGCTGCTTTCCATGGGGCAAGCGCTTGCGGCCGGTCTCCGTGAAGGTCTGCGGCGAGCGGATGTCCCCGTCTGGCTGAACACGCCGCTGGTGGACCTCGAGATCGAAGGCGACCGGGTGACCGGCGTCGTGGTCCGCCATGAGGGTGCGGAGAAGACGATCCGCGCGCGGCTCGGCGTCGTCCTCGGCGCGGGCGGGTTCGAGCGCAACGAAGAGATGCGGGTCAAGTACCAGCGCGCGCCCATCGGTACGGAGTGGACCGTCGGCGCCGAAGCCAACACCGGCGACGCCATCGACGCCGGGCTCAAACTCGGCGCGGCCGTCGACCTGATGGACGACGCGTGGTGGGGTCCGTCCATCCCGCTGACCGGCGGCCCGTGGTTCGCGCTCGCCGAACGGTCGCGGCCGGGCTGCCTGATGGTCAACGCGCGCGGCGAACGCTTCGTCAACGAGTCGGCGCCGTACGTCGAGGCCGTGCACGCGATGTACGGCGAAGGTGACGGTCCCGGCGCGAACATCCCGACCTGGCTGGTGTTCGACCAGCGCAACCGCAACCGGTACATGTTCACCGGCCTCGGCCCGCGCCAGCCGCTGCCCGGCCGCTGGTTCAAAGCGGGCATCGCGGTCAAAGCGAGCACGATCGCGAAACTCGCCGAGCGGATCGAGGTCCCGGCCGACGCGCTGGAGGCCACCGTCCGGCGGTTCAACGGCTTCGCGAAAAGCGGCGTGGACGAAGACTTCCACCGCGGACGCAGCGCGTACGACCACTACTACGGCGACCCGCGGAACAAACCCAACCCGAGCCTGGGCCCGCTGGACGTCGCGCCGTACTACGCGGTGAAGATCGTGCCCGGCGACCTGGGCACCAAGGGCGGTTTGAGGACCGACCGGCACGCGCGCGTCCTGCGCGAGGACGGGTCGGTGATCGACGGACTTTACGCGGCGGGCAACACGAGCGCGGCGGTGATGGGCCGCACCTACGCCGGCCCCGGCGCGACGATCGGCCCGGCGATGGTGTTCGGCTACCTTGCGGCCGAGCATCTCGCGCAGCAAGATCACACCAAAGCGGGAGGCAGCCGATGACGACGGAATCCGTACGGCAGATCGACGCGGGCGCGCCCCCTTCGCGGTTCGCGCGCGGCTGGCACTGTCTCGGCCTGGCCGAGCCGTTCCGCGACGGGAAACCGCACGCCATCACGGCGTTCGGGACGAAACTGGTGGTCTTCGCCGATTCGTCCGGCAAGCTGAACGTGCTCGACGGGTACTGCCGTCACATGGGCGGCGACCTCACCCAAGGCGAGGTCAAGGGCGACGAGATCGCCTGCCCGTTCCACGACTGGCGCTGGAACGGCAACGGCAAATGCGTCTCGATCCCCTACGCCAAGCGGGTTCCGCTGCGTGCGCGGACGAAGTCGTGGACCGTGCTGGAGGAGAACAAGCAGCTGTTCGTCTGGCACGACCCGGAGGGCAACCCGCCGCCCGAGGACGTCGTCATCCCGCAGATCGAAGGCGTGTTCAACGGCGAGTGGAGCAACTGGACCTGGGACTCGGTGCTGATCGAGGGCTCCAACTGCCGCGAGATCATCGACAACATGGTCGACATGGCGCACTTCTTCTACATCCACTACGCCTTCCCGACCTACTTCAAGAACGTATTCGAAGGACACATCGCCACGCAGTACCTGAACACGAAGGGCCGTCCGGACAAAGGAATGGCGTCCAACTACGGCGGCGAGGAGAACCTGCTGCGGTCGGAGGCGTCGTACTTCGGGCCGTCGTACATGATCAACACGCTGCTCAACACGTACCAGGGTTTCGAGATCGAGAACGTGCTGATCAACTGCCACTACCCGGTCACCGAGAACTCGTTCGTGCTGCAGTGGGGCGTGAGCGTGAAGAAGTTCGAGGGCGTCTCGGACGAGCACGCGGACAAGATCGCCGGGAAGTTCGCCAAGGGCATCGGCGTCGGCTTCCTGCAGGACGTGGAGATCTGGCGCAACAAGACGCGGATCGACAACCCGTTGCTGTGCGAGGAGGACGGGCCGGTATACCAGCTGCGCCGCTGGTACGACCAGTTCTATGTGGACGCCGCCGACGTCACCGAGGACATGACGCGGCGGTTCGAGTTCGAAGTGGACACCAGCCGCGCCAACGAGGTCTGGGCGGCGGAGGTGGCCGAGAACCTGGCGCGGCAGCAGTCGGAAGAGGCCGGGGTGTGAAGCCGGAGACCGTCGAGTTCCTCACCGCCGGGCTGCGGCCGCTGAGCTGCCGCGCGTGCGGAACGTGCGTGCTGGTCAAGAAGAACAGCATGCAGCACACCAGTATCCAGTGGACGAGCGACGCGTCCCGGAGCTGCCCGGTGTTCGCCGAGCAGAAGGCGTCGGGCGCGCAGACGGCGTTGCTCGACACCTGCGGCAATCTCAGCGAAAGCATCGACGCCGCGTTGAAGGACGGCCTGCTGGAGGTGCCCGAATGAGCGGCCCCGTCACCGTGACCGTGGCCGAGGTGATCACCGAGACGGCCGACGCGCGCTCGATCGTGTTCGAGATCCCGGCCGAGCACGTCTCCGTTTTCGCTTACATCCCAGGGCAGTTCCTCACCGTGCGCGTGCCGAGCGAGCGGACCGGGTCGGTGGCCCGCTGCTACTCGCTCTCCAGCGCGCCGCACGAGAACCGGGTGCAGGTCACCGTCAAACGCACCGCCGACGGCTACGGGTCGAACTGGCTCTGCGACAACCTCCAGCCTGGTCAGGAGGTCCAGGTCCTTCCGCCGGCCGGGGTGTTCAGCCCCGCGTCGCTCGACGAGGACTTCCTGCTGCTCGCGGGAGGCAGCGGCATCACGCCGGTGATGTCGATCCTCAAGTCCGCGCTGGAACACGGAACCGGCAAAGTGGTGCTGCTGTACGCCAATCGCGACGAGCGGTCGGTGATCTTCGCGCGGGAACTCGCGGACCTCGCCGCTCGATACCAGGACCGGCTGGTCGTCATGCACTGGCTGGAAAGCCTGCAAGGACTTCCGACCGAGGCACACCTTCGCGCCTTGGTGGCGCCGTACACCGCGCACGAGGCGTTCATCTGCGGTCCTGGCCCGTTCATGGACGCCGCGCGCACGGTGCTCAAGGACCTCGGACTGCCGCGCAAGCGGATCCACCTGGAGCGCTTCCTGTCTTTGGGCGGGAACCCGTTCGAGGTGGCCGAACCCGTCGCCGTCGAAGAGGCCGAGACCCCCGCGACGGTCGAAGTCACCCTCGACGGGGAGACGAAGAAGCTCACCTGGCCGCGCCGGACTAAACTGCTGGACCTGTTGCTGGAAAAGGGTTTCGACGCGCCGTACTCATGCCGCGAGGGCCAGTGCAGTGCCTGCGCTTGCCGAGTCACCTCCGGTGAGGTGAAGATGCTGAACAACGAGGTCCTCGACGGCGACGACATCGCCGAAGGCATCGTGCTGGCGTGCCAGTCCCTGCCACTGACCGACGAGGTCACCGTCACCTACGAGTAGGAGTTACGCCTCCAATCACGTGTGTTACGCCTCCAATCACGCGAGATCGGCCTCCGATCACGGGTGTTCCGCCTTCGATCACGAACCAACCACAGCATCTGAGGAGTTCCCGTGCCCATCGATCCCTCGGTCGCGATCGGCGCCGACCTCGGCGAGGTGAGTTTCGCCTGGACCGCGTCGGACGTGCAGCTCTACCACCTGGCGCTCGGCGCGGGCGCGGATCCGACGAGCCCGCGGGAACTGCGCTACACGTACGAGGACGGCCTCCAGGTGCTGCCGACGTTCGCCACCGTGGCGGCGAACCTGCGCGTGTTCGAACCGCCCGCGGTCTCGTTCCCCGGTGTCGAGGTCGATCTCGGGAAAGTGTTGCACGGCAAGCAGGAAGTGATCGCGCACCGGCCGATTCCGACGTCGGGCAAGGCGGTGGCGCGCACGCGGATCGTGGACGTCTTCGACAAGGGCAAGGCGGCCGTGATCGTGAACGAGACGGTCGCCACCGACTCGGACGGCACTCCATTGTGGACACTCCGGTCGAGCATCTTCGCCCGTGGCGAAGGGGGTTTCGGCGGCGAACGCGGCCCGTCCGACCGCGTCGAACTCCCGCCGCGCGAACCGGACGCGGTCATCGACACGCCGACGTCGCCGCAGCAGGCGCTGCTCTACCGGCTCTGCGGCGACCGCAACCCCCTGCACGCCGACCCCGCGTTCGCCGCGGCGGCCGGGTTCGACAAGCCGATCCTGCACGGCCTGTGCACCTACGGCGTCATCGCGAAGGCCGTCACCGACGAGTTCCTCGACGGCGACGCCTCCCGCGTCGCGTCGTTCTCGGCCAAGTTCGCCGGCGTCGTCTTCCCCGGCGAACCGCTGCGGACCCGCGTCTGGCGCGAGCCCGCCGGGCTGATGATCACCACCACGGCACCGGATCGAGGCGAAGCACCCGTCCTTTCCGACACTTTCTTGACCACGACAGACTGAATCATCGTTCCCGCAGGTAGCGGCTCTGGCTAGACTCGGGCAGGTGCGCCCCTTGATCTCGGACCCGTATGCCGAACTCGGCCGGGACTACGCGCGATCAAGACGCCCGGATCCCCGTATCGCCGCCGCCGTCACCGCCGCCCTCGGTGACGCGCGCTCAGTGGTGAACGTCGGGGCCGGAGCCGGTTCCTACGAGCCGGAAGACCGCGACGTGGTGGCCGTCGAGCCCTCGCGGCGGATGATCGCGCAGCGTCCGGCCGCCGCGGCCCCCGCCGTCCAGGCGTGCGCGGAAGAGCTGCCGTTCCCCGACGACGCCTTCGACGTGGCCCTCGCGGTGCTCACCGTGCACCACTGGACGGAGGTGACCGCCGGGCTGGCCGAGTTGCGGCGCGTGTCCCGCCGCCAGGTGATCGTGACCTGGGATCAGGCGGTGTTCGCGCGGTTCTGGCTGGTGCGGGACTACCTGCCGGAGATCGCCGAACACGAGAGCAGGCTCGCCTGCCTCGACCGGGTCGTCGAGGAGCTGGGCGCGGCGGGCGTGACACCCACGGTGGACCCGCTGCCGGTGCCCTCGGACTGCGTCGACGGGTTCCTCGGCGCGTATTGGCGCAGGCCGGAGGCGTACCTGTCCGAACGCGTGCGCGCGGGGATGTCCGGGGTGGCGCTGCTGGACCAGAACGTCGTCGCGACGGCGGTCGAGCGCCTGCGTGCCGATCTCGCCGACGGACATTGGCATCGGCACCACGTCGCCCTGCTCGGCCGGACGGAACTGGATCTGGGATACCGGCTCGTCACGGCCTGATCGAGGCCGGACGGCGAGGGGCCTGGACGACCAGGCGGCGCCCTGCCGACGCCGACCGCGGACGCGGGTTCTTCCAGGTGATTCAGTACACAGTGGACACTCTCGCGGCGTGGACGGCGGTCGACCCCGGGTGCGGGGCGTGGTATTCATGGCTCTCGTGACGACTGCGACGGGGAGCGGCATGACGG
This sequence comes from Amycolatopsis sp. WAC 01375, assembly GCF_003947325.1. Classification (NCBI taxonomy): domain Bacteria; kingdom Bacillati; phylum Actinomycetota; class Actinomycetes; order Pseudonocardiales; family Pseudonocardiaceae; genus Amycolatopsis; species Amycolatopsis sp. WAC 01375. Next base: position 303,040 of record NZ_QHHW01000027.1, on the reverse strand, counting down.
CGGAGTACTTCGTGGTCCGTGGCCAGGTGGAGAAGGGCGATCAGCGGGGCCGGGAACTGGGCTTCCCGACCGCCAACATCGCGCTGCGCGACCAAGACGGCCAAGTCGGCGACGGAGTGTGGGCGGGCTGGGCCGAACGCGCCGACGGCACCCGGATCGCGGCGGCGGTCTCGGTCGGCAGGCGGCCGACCTACTACGGCGCGGACGGCTACCGGCTCGTCGAGGCGCATCTGCTGGAGTTCAGCGGCGACCTCTACGGCGAGGTGCTGACCGTGTGGCTGGGCCACCACCTGCGCGAACAGGAGGCGTACCCGTCGTCCGAGGCGCTGATCGTCGCGCTCAACAAGGACATCGCCGACGCCGCGAAGTGGGCCGCGGACAACCCTGCCGACGGCCTGCCGGCCGCGGGCACCGCCGAGGCGGGGGTCGTGCGCCGCATCCCCCGCAATTAGTCACCTGCTTGCGCTCGCCGACCGCGCAAGCAGGTGACTGATTGCGCGGTCAGACGGCGGCACCGAGCAGCATGTAACCCATCCCCAGCCCCATGATGACCCGGCACACCCGCCGCGACGTCTGGCCGGAGCCGCCGTCGCCCCGCGCCGCCGAAAAGCCGGCACGCACCGCGTCCGCGGCGAAGTACGCGGCCACGACGCCGAAGACCAGCGAAAGCCACAGCGCCGAAGCGCCGCCGGGGCCGGACATCACCAGCCACGGACCGTGGGTGACGTCGCTGTGCGGCATGAACGTCACCATGAACAGCATCGCGGTGGCGGAGACGGCGTGGTGCCCGCACGCGGCGTGCCCGGATCGCCGTCCCTTCCACCACGCGACGGCGAACCAGCCCCCGGTCAGGGCCAGGACCGCCTGCCAGCCCGCCGCGGGGATCGGGCCGCCGACCGGGGACAGCATCGCGACCATGGCGACGACGAGCAGCAGTTCGGCCAGGTCACCGTTGCGGATCGCCGCGCCCTGCGTGCCGTAGTCCAGCCGGACGAGTCTCAGCACGCACGGCAGGACCAGCGCGGCGAACACCGCGGTGAGTGTCCAAGCGACGATTCCGGACATGGCACCTCCTCCGGCGGTGGTCCCTTTCACCGTCGCAGGTACCGCTCTAGTACACCATCGGACATTGAGGTGATCTCAGCCCGTGGTCAAGACCAATCCGCTCGTAGGTACGCCGGTGCCGGCGGTCACCAGCACGCGTGCGGCCCCGTCGACCTGGTTGACGGCGTCGCCCCGCAGCTGCCGGACACCTTCGGCGATCCCGTTCATCCCGTGGATGTAGGCCTCCCCGAGCTGTCCGCCGTGCGGGTTGAGCGGGAGTTTCCCGTCCAGTTCCAGGGTGCCGCCGCCGATGAAGTCCTTGGCCTCGCCCTTCCCGCAGAAGCCGAGTTCTTCCAGCTGCATCAGGACATAAGGGGTGAAGTGGTCGTACAGCACAGCGAGGTCCATGTCGCCGGGTCCCAGCCCGGACTGCGCCCACAGCTGCCGTCCCACGACACCCATTTCGGGCAGCGCCGGGAGGTCGTCGCGGTAGTAGCTGGTCATCACGTACTGGTCCGGCCCGCTGCCCTGCGCGGCCGCCGCGATCACGGCGGGCCGGTGCGGCAGGTCGCGCGCCCGCTCGGCGCTGGTGACCACGAGCGCGACGCCACCGTCGCTCTCCTGGCAGCAGTCCAGCAGGTGCAACGGTTCGGCGACCCAGCGGGACGCCTGGTGGTCTTCGAGCGTGATCGGCTTGCCGTGGAACCAGGCCTTCGGGTTCGTCGCCGCGCGGGCGCGGTCGATGACGGCCACCCGGCCGAAGTCCTCGCTGGTCGCGCCGTACTCGTGCATGTAGCGCCGGGCGAGCATGGCGACGGTCGCGGCCGGGGTCGCGATGCCCATCGGGTAGTGGAACGCGTTGTCGACACCGGAGGAGTTCACCTGGCCTGCCGCCGCCGAGGACACCTGCCCGAACCGCATCCCGGACCGTTCGTTGAAGGCCCGGTACGCGACGACGACGTCCGCGACGCCGGTCGCGACGGCCATCGCCGCCTGCTGCACGGTCGCGGCCGCCGCCCCGCCGCCGTAGTGGATCCGGCTGAAGAACTTGAGTTCGGGGATGCCGAGCTCACGCGCCACGGCGATCTCACTGTTGCCGTCCATGGTGAACGACACCAGACCGTCCACATCGGACGGCGCGAGCCCGGCGTCCTTCAACGCGCTCGAAACCGCTTCGGCCGCCAGCCGCAGCTCGCTGCGACCCGAGTCCTTGGAGAACTCCGTGGCGCCGATCCCGGCGATGGCCGCCCGTCCGGACAGGGTCATCACTCGCCTCCCAACGTGAGCGCCACGGTGCCCACCACGTGTTCGCCGAGACTGTCCACACCGGACACCGCGACCACCACGTCGTCGCCGTCCCGTTCCGTGACCCTGCCGGTGAAGGTCAGGGTGTCGTAGGCGTAACAGGGCACGCCGAGCCGGATCTTGATCGACCGCACGAACGCCTCCGGGCCCGCCCAGTCGGTCACGAAGCGTTGCACCAGGCCGGTGTCGGTGAGGATGTTGAGGAAGATGTCCTTCGATCCGCGCCGCTCGGCGGCGTCGCGATCGTGGTGGACATCCTGGAAATCCCGCGTCGCCAGCGCGGTGCTCACCACGAAGGTCGGGGTGGCCTCGATCTTCAGCGGCGGCAACTCGGTGCCGACCGAACAGTCCTTCATCGCGCGACCCTCCAAGCGGGCAACGTCAGTTCCTCGTCGATCTTCACGAAGGCGGCCTCCACCGGGAGTCCGATGTGGACGGACTCGGGATCGGCGTCGAGCAGCTCGGCCATCACCCGGACGCCTTCCGCCAGCTCGACGAGCGCGACCACGAACGGCAGCTCCTTGCCGGGAACCTTCGGATGGTGGTGCACCACGTAGCTGTAGACCGTTCCGCGGCCGCACGCGACGACGTAGTCCGGCTTCACGTCGAGATCACCGTCCGGCGGCATCGGGCCGGGCGGATGCCGCAAGGTCTCGCCCCACCGCTGGATCCGCAGCTCCCCTTCACGAAGTCCGTCCCAGAAGAACTCGGTGTCCCTGCTGATCACCGGTCGCAGTACCGGGGCGGCCGCCTTGGCGGGCCCGGCGCCCGGCGGACGGAACTTCAGCACCCGGAACACCATGTCCGCGACGGCCTCGTCGCCGACGTACCAGGTGGTCTTCGTCGTCACGAACCAGCCTTCGCCGAGCGCGGTGCGTTTCGGCCCGACGACGCTCTCGAGTTTCGCGGTCGCTTCTACCCGTTCACCGTGCCGGAGGTAGCGGAAGTAGTTCTGCTCGGAGTTGGTCGCGACGACCGAGGTGAACCCGGCTTCGTCGAGCACCTCCATCATCGCGCCGAGCGGATCGTCCGACGCCCTCGTCCAGTGCAGGCCGCCCATCGTCCACACCTGCGCCATCGCGGGTGGCGCGACGAGTCCCTTGTGGACACTCCGGGCGGCGAACTCCTCGTCGAAATACACCGGATTGCGGTCGCCGATGGCTTCGACCCAGTTGTTCACCATCGCCTGGTTGACCGCGTCACGGGCGGCCCTCGGCGCGGATTCCCCACGCGCGGCGATACGTTCGGCGGCTTCCTGGATGCTCATCGCGGCACCCTCGGCAGGCCGAGTCCGGCGGTGGCGATCAGCTCGCGCTGGATCTCGCTGACACCGCCGCCGAAGGTCAGCACCAGATTGCGTTTGGCCACCACGTCCAGCCACTGCGCCAGTTCCGCGGTTTCGGCGTCGGCCTGATCGCCGTGTCGCGCCACGATCTCCTCCAGTCTCCTGGTCAGCCGCTGGATGCGTTCGGAGCCGACGATCTTGGTGGCCGACGCGTCGGCCACCGCCACCGGTCCGGTCGCCGACGACGCCGCGACCTGCCAGTTCAGCAGTTCGTTGATCCGGGCGGTCGCCAGGGTTTCCGCGAGGACGGCCCGGACGTCGGGCAGCTGGAGCAACGGCGTGCCGTCCGGGGCCTTCCTGACCGCCGCCCATTCGCGGACGCGGTCGTGGAGACCGCCGATCCGCCCGGCGGGGCCGAGCATGACGCGTTCGTGGTTCAGCTGTGTGGTGATCAGCCGCCAGCCCTCGTTCTCCTTGCCCACCAGCATGTCCGCCGGCACCCGGACGTCCGAGTAGTAGGTGGCGTTCACGTGGTGCGCGCCGTCGCAGGTGATGATCGGCGTCCACGAATAGCCCGGATCGCGGGTGTCCATGATGAGGATCGAGATCCCCTTGTGCCGGGGCGCGTCGGGCGCGGTGCGCACGGCCAGCCAGATGTAGTCGGCGTCGTGCCCGCCGGTGGTGAAGATCTTCTGGCCGTTGACGACGTACTCGTCACCTTCGCGCACCGCCGTCGTGCGCAACGCCGCGAGGTCCGTTCCCGCGTCGGGTTCGGTGTAGCCGATGGCGAAATGCACCTCGCCCGCGAGGATCTTGGGCAGGAACAAGGACTTCTGCGCCTCGGTGCCGAACGCCTGCAACGTCGGCCCGACGGTCTGCAAGGTCACCGACGGCAGCTGGACGTCGGCCCGGGAGGCCTCGTCGACGAAGATGTGCTGCTCGATCTCGCCGAAACCCCGGCCGCCGTACTGTTCCGGCCAACCGACGCCGAGCCGGCCGTCACGGCCCATCCGCCGGACGATCTCGCGGTACACCGGTCCGTGCCGCTCCCGCAGCATCGCTCGCCGTTCGTCGGCACTCACGAGCCCGGCGAAGTACTTTCGCAGTTCGGAGCGCAATTCGTGTTGCGCCGCGGTCAGTTCGATCAGCATCGGTTCACCCCGCCACCAGTTCGCCCAGTCCGGCCAGCCGATGAGCGGCGCCGCCGAGCGTTCGTCCCAGATCCTTGACCGCCGACGAGAACCGGTGCAGCGGATACGTTTCGTCCACGCCGATCCCGCCGTGCAGGTGGTGGCAGACGGCCAGCGCCTCGGGCGCCTCCGCCGCCAGCCAGTACGCCGCGATGTCGAGTTCCGCCTCGGCGTCGAGCCCCGCCGCGAGCCGCCAGACCGCCGACCGCGCGGCCAGCTGGACCGTCCTCGACGCGACGTAGACGTCCGCGATCTGTTGCGCCACCGCCTGGAACGCCGCCAGCGGGCGCCCGAACTGTTCGCGTTCGCCGATGTGTTTCGTGGTCAGCGCCAGCGCGCCGTCGAGCAACCCGTCGCCGAACGCCACGGCACCCGCGAGCGCGAACCGGTGCAGGGTCGCGATCGACTCACCGGGCCCGGGCCCGTTGAGGAGATCGGCGTCGGTGACGGTCACGGCGTCCAGCGTCATCGTGTAGTCCGGTGTGCCGGAAGAGGTTCTCGTCGGCGTCAGCGTCACGCCGTCCGCGTGAGGATCGACGAGGAAGACACCGGTGCCGCCGGGCAGCGAGGCAGGCGTCAGGATCCGGGTCGCCTCCGCGGCGAACGGCACGCCGACCTTGACCCCGCTCAGCCGCCAGTCCCCCGCCGATTCCGCGACGGTCGCGGGCCGGGTGGTGAACGGCGCGGAAGGTTCGTTCAGCGCGGCGGTGAGCACGGCTTCGCCCGCGGCGACCGGCGGGAGCAGCGACGCGCGCTGGTCCGGGCCGCCGAGCGCCGTGACCGGCAGGACACCGAACGCCAGCGACGCCAGCGCGGGCGTCGGCGAGGCGACCCGGCCGAGTTCGGTCAGCACCAAGGCGACTTCGGCTACGCCGAGTCCGTCACCGCCGAGTTCGGCAGGCAGCGCCAGCGCGAGCAGACCGGCGTCCGCGAGCGCGCGCCACGTGTCGGCGGGCTCGCGATCCTTGCCGAGCACGCGCGCGGCCAGCGCGGTGACCTCGGTCTGCGTCTCGTCGAACTGGAAGTCCACACTGGCTCCTCACCGGGGCGAACGGGCACAATATTGAAACCTGTTCTAGTCTTAACCGGAAGGAGGCGTGACGGCAAGGGGTGCGGATCTAGGAGATGGCTTTCAGCAGTTCCGCGATCGCGTCGGGGAAGTGGTCGGCGAGCGGCCACAGGTCACCGGTGAGTTCGCGCGCGCCGAGCAGACCGACGTCGACCCGGCCCGCGTTGGACAGCACGGTGACGTTGAGCCCGGCGCCGTGGAACACCGGGCCGAGCGGGTAGAGCCCGGTGATCCGGCAGCCCAGCAGGTACAGCGGCATCGGCGGACCGGGCACGTTGGAGACCACCAGGTTGTGCACCACCGGATGCCGTTCGGCCAGGCGCAGCGCGGAATACGCGCGCACCGCGAGGCCGAACATGGTCGCCGCCGAGAACTGCGCCCAGTCCTGGAGCATGTCGGCGTCGATGTCGTGGTGATGGTCCTTCGAGTGCCGGTTCGACTCCGCGAGCATGAACACCCGCGCGGCGGGATCCTCCAGATGGGTGGGCAGCGACGCGAAGAACGCCGAGACCTTGTTGGTGCCGTGCTCGCGTTCGGTGCGGGCGTGCACGGAGACCGGCACGGTCGCCACCAGCGGATCTTCCGGCAGTTCGCCCCGGTCTCGCAGGAACCGCCGCAGCGCACCGGAAACCACGGCGAGGACGACGTCGTTGACGGTCACCCCGAAGGCGTTCTTGACCCGTTTGACCTCGTCGAGGTCGAGAGAGGCGTAGGCGACGCTGCGATGCGCGGTGATCGTCCCGTTGAACGACGTGCGCGGCGCGGTGAACGGGACCGGCATTCCCTTGCCCTGCAACGCTTTACCCAGCCAGCTCGGGACGAGCTCAAGCAGGTCGGGGAGCAGTTTCACCAGCTCGGCGGGGCGTTTCACGAACGACGTCAGCCCGGCACCGAGCAGCGCGCGCCTGCCGGGAACGTCCCCGTTGCGGCGTTCGTCGTACGCGACCTCCGGCGGCGGGGCGTCCGCTTCGAGGCCGGCGAGAGAAGTGATCAGGCTGGCGCCGCCGACCCCGTCGACACTGGCGTGGTGCATCTTCAGCAAGACCGCGATCCCGCCGTCCGCCAGGCCTTCGATCACGTACAACTGCCAGAGCGGCTGCGCGCGGTCGAGTCGTTGTCCCGCGATGTGGGCGCAGAGTTCGGCCAGCTCCCGCCGGTCTCCGGGAGCGGGTACGCCGATCCGGTGAACGTGGGCTTCGAGGTCGAAGTCCTCGTCCTCGACCCAGACCGGATGCGTCAGATTCCAGAGTGGATTGTGCAATTTGCGCCGGAACGCCGGGATCAGGTCGACCCGTTCGGCCAGTCTCTCCTTGAAGCGTTCGAAATCGTAGCCACCGGGCATGGTCGAACCGTCCAAGGTGAGCAGTCCGCACACGTGCAGCACCTGGGCCGGTGTCTCCAAGTAGAGGAAACTCGCGTCCAGACCACTCAATCTCCGCATAAGAATCACCTTAAGTGAACTTTGCAACCGGTTCTAGGCTGTCACCCGGCGGTAGGATCGGTGCCCATGCAGCCGAGTTTCGTCGTCCGCCAGGCACTCCAGCTCGCGCTCACCGCGAACGCGCTGAAGCCGCCGAGAGGTGCCAGGACGGCGGTTCCGGCGTTCTTCGCGGGCTGGCTCACCGGGGAGCTCGCCCCGCATCTGCTCGCGCTCACCGCGGCCGACGCGGCGGCGCATGTCGCCCGGCACCGGGGCGGTTCGAGCAAGGCCGGACTCGCGCTCGCGGCAGCGTCGGCTGCCGGGCTCGGCACGCTGATCGCGCAGTCCCAGCGAGCCCGCGGCGAGATCGAAACCGCGCTGACCGAAGGCATCGGCACGGCCTACACCGACGAACTCGAGCATCCGCCGAGCCCGACCGACCTCGCGACACCGTGGGGACAGCTGGCCATGCCGTTCCGGATGCGCGACCCGGACGTCCGGCGGACCCGCGACGTCGCCTACGCGCCCGGCGGGAAGCGGTTCCTGCTCGACGTCTACGCCCCGCGCGAACCGGTCACCGGCGCGCCGATCCTGCTGCAGGTGCACGGCGGCGCGTGGGTGATCGGCAACAAGGACCAGCAGGGCCTGCCGTTGATGCTGCACATGGCCAAACGCGGCTGGATCTGCGTCGCGATCAACTACCCGCTCTCCCCCGCCGCCCGCTGGCCCGCGCATATCGTCGCGGCGAAACGCGCGCTGGCCTGGATCCGGGACAACGCCGAGTCCTACGGCGGCGACCCGTCGTTCGTCGCCGTCACCGGCGGTTCCGCGGGCGGGCATCTCGCCGCGCTGCTGGCACTGACCGCGAACGATCCCGCGTTGCAGCCCGGCTTCGCCGAGGCCGACACGAGCATCCAGGCGTGCGCCCCGCACTACGGCGTGTACGACTTCGCCGCGACCAGCGGGCGGCGCTCCAGCCAGACCCGGCTCAAGACGCTGATCGCCCGGCACGTCTTCGAGGCGGACCGGGACCCGGTGAACTACCTCGACGACTACATCGCGGCGTCACCGCTGGACCGCATCACCGAGGACGCGCCGCCGTTCTTCGTCATCCACGGCGTCCACGACTCGCTGGTGCCGGTGGGCGAGGCCCGCGAATTCGTGCGGCGTCTCCGGGAGAAGTCCCAGCGTGAAGTCGCGTACGCGGAGATCTCCGGCGCGCAGCACGCCTTCGACGTCTTCCCCTCGATCCGCAGCGCGCACGTGGTCCGCGGGGTGGAGCGGTTCCTGGAGTGGAGCCACCGCACCTGGCGGCGGTCTAGCGGGCCCTGTCCGTGAAGGACTCCTTGAGGGACTCTGGGTCCCTCAAGGAGTCCTTCACGGACTCGGCACACACGACCACCCCGCCCCAGGCTCTGCCAGGTGGCTCGCGGTCAGGGCGGGTAGATCACATCCGTCGGCCGCGTGGACGGCGGGCCGTCGACCCGCCACCCCTCGCCGTCGCGCACGAAGCGGTACCACCGTTCGTCACGGCCGTAGCGCAGCTGCAAGTCACCCTGGGTGATCCGGTTCCGCCAGGTCTTCGGCTTTCCCGGCAACCCCGATTCCGCGAGATCCGCTGTGGCCTGCGCGAGCGGCGCCTGCCCCGGCCGCCAGGGCTCCCGCACCACCGCCATCCCGCCCCGGCCCGCCTCGCGCCAGGCCTGCGCCCAGACGGCCAGATCCCGCACCGGGACTCCCGCAGCCTCGGCGAGCTCGGCGACCACGTGAGGATCGCCGGGCGCCGCGCGCCGGGCGAGGTCCTCCTCGAATGACAGCTCCACTTCGCGTTCGGGCCCCATCACCAGCAGTTCCCACGCCCGCGCGGCGGCATCCGCGGCCAGTTCGACGAACATGTCGCCGCTCCAGCCCGTGCGGTGCGGCGGATCGAGGTCGAGGACCGCAGGCGGTCCGACCGTGCCGGGAACGGCCGGTCGCGGCGGGAGCGCGGCGATCCGCCGGGTATAGGCACGTTTCGGATCCACACCGGGTGCGGCGGGGGCACGCATCCGTTTACCCGGCTCGCTCGCGGGAGCACGGCGGGACCGCAGTTCCGCGAGCACGGCCTCCCTCGGCCTACCTCTGAGCAGGAACAGCACGAACGGATCGACATCGACCTCGTCCGCGACCAGGTAGTACACCGCGGCGACATGTTTGCACGGGTTCGCGCTGTCGGGACAGGAGCATTTCGGCCGCAGATCGCCGGGGCCGGGGAGCAGATCCGCGCCGGCGGCCCGCGCGTCCTCGGCCAGCTCGCCGGGCAGTTCGCCGTCGAGGAGGGCCGCGACGTGCCCGAGACGGGAACCGACCATGCGGAGCAGACTCTCCCACTGCGCCTCGGTGAACGCCCGCATGCGGATGGTCACCCGGTACGGCACCGCCCGGCTGCCCTGTACCCACGCGGTCACCTCGCCGGCGCCGACCGCGAGTTTGCTGACCGTGCCTTTGCGCGCGTACGTGCGCCCGCGCGGCAGCCTGTTCGGATCGAGCTTGGCGCGCTCCTCCAGCGCTTCGACCCAAGCCTTGCCCCACCACGTGTTGCCGAAGGTGCGCCGCTTCCGCCCTGTCGCGCTGGGCATCAGGTCTCCCCGAGGCGGACGAGGTCGGCGAGTTCGTCGTCGGACAGTTCGGTGATCCAGTTCTCGCCCGCGCCGATGACCGCGTCGGCCAGCCCGCGTTTGGTCTCCAGCACCGTGGCGATGCGCTCTTCGAGCGTGCCCTCGGCGATCAGCCGGTGCACCTGGACCGGCCTGTCCTGCCCGATCCGGTACGCGCGGTCGGTGGCCTGGTCCTCGACCGCCGGATTCCACCAGCGGTCGTAGTGGATCACGTGGGTCGCCTTGGTCAGGTTGAGCCCGACCCCGCCCGCCTTGAGCGACAATAGGAACACCGGCACCTCGCCCGCCTGGAACCGGGCGACCATGTCCTCCCGGACCTTGGGCGTGCTCGACCCGGACAGCAGCATCGTCGGCAGCCCGCGTTCGGCAAGGCGTTTCTCCAGCAGGCGGCACAACTGGACGTACTGGCTGAACACGAGCACGCTGTCACCCTCGTCGAGGATGACGTCGAGCAACTCCTCGAACGCGGCGAGCTTGCCGGACCGGCCGTGCAGCACCCCGGGTTCCTTGAGGTACTGCGCCGGGTGGTTGCAGATCTGCTTGAGCTCGGTGAGCAGTTTGAGCACCTGCCCGCGCCGGGCCACCCCGTCCAGCTCGCGGATCATCGCGAGGTTCTCCCGCACCACGGCCTCGTACAGCGTCGTCTGCTCGGCGGTGAGCGGGACGAACCGGTCGGTCTCGGTCTTGCGCGGCAGTTCGGGCGCGATGTCCGGGTCGGTCTTCTTGCGGCGCAACAGGAACGGCCGGACGGTCGTGGCGAGCCGCTCGGTGGCGGCGACGTCACGGTCGCGTTCGATCGGGCGGGCGACCTTGCGGCGGAACCCGTCGAGCGAGCCGAGCAGACCCGGTGTCGTCCAGTCCATGATGGACCACAGCTCGGTGAGCCGGTTCTCCATCGGCGTGCCGGTCAGCGCGACCTTCGCGGCGGCCGGGATCTTCCGCAATTCCTTGGCGGTGACCGAAAGCGGGTTCTTGACGTGTTGCGCCTCGTCCGCGGCGATCATCCCCCAGTCCACTTCGGACAATGTCTCGCGATCCCGGCGGAGAACGCCGTACGTGGCGAGCACGACCTCGTCCGGCGCGACCTCGTCGAGATGCCGTCCGCCGCCGTGGAACCGGCGCACCGGGATATGCGGCGCGAACCGGGCGAACTCGCGTTCCCAGTTGCCGAGCAACGACGTCGGGCACAGGACGAGCGTGGGACCTTCCCCGCGCGGGCGGCGGTGCAGATGCAGGGAGATGAGCTGGATCGTCTTGCCGAGCCCCATGTCGTCGGCCAGGCAGGCACCGAGGCCTAGCCCGGTCATCGTCGACAGCCACGCCAGGCCCGCCTTTTGATACGGCCGCAGGGTGGCCTTCAGGTCCGCGGGTTGCTCGATCGGTTCCGCGGCGCTGTCACGGATTCGCCGGAGCAGCCCGGTGAGCGCCGACGGAGCGGTGAACTCGACCTTCTCGCCGTCCAGTTCCAGTTCGCCGGTGAGCGCCGCGGCCAGCGCCTCGGCCCCGGACAGCTTTTTCGCGCGATGGGCGCGCACCTTCGCGACCAGGCGTGCGTCGACCTTGACCCATTTGCCCCGCAGCCGCACCAAGGGCCGTTTCGCCTCGGCGAGCGCGGTGACCTCGGCGTCGGTGAGGTCCTCGTCGCCGAGGCTCAGCCGCCAGCGGAACTGCAGGAGGCTCTTGAGCGTGAACTCGGGCCCGGTGACACTGCCCGGGACCTGGGTCGCGCTCGCCTTCGCCTTGAGCTCGCCCGCGAAGAGATCCTTCGGCCATTGCACCTCGATGCCGGCGCCGCCCAGCGCCGCGTCCCCGTGGGTCAGCAGGTCGACGACCTCGTCGTACTCCAGCATCAGCCCGGTCGGCGCGACGGACCGGAGCATGCGGCCGAGCGGCGCCCATGCCCTGGCGCCCCGGCGCAGGCCGAGCAGCAACTGGGTCTCGACCTGCTCACCCATCCGTTCCAGCACCGCTTCGGGCGCGTCCCAGAGCGTCGCCGCCTCGACGATCAGGCTCGGGTCTGCGGCGCTCCGCACGGCGAGGACCGCGGCGAACGTGGGCTCTTCCTCGGGGCTCTCGGGCTCGTTCACCTCCATGCGCAGGACGAGATGCGCGCCCTGCGCCTGCCGGGCACTCAGCTCCGCGAGCCACGCGGCACCGTCCGGACCGACCAGCGTCGGCTCGGCCGAAGCGAACGCGGGCCCACCCGCCGCGACACTCGCGGCGGGCGTGCGGACCAGCACATCCGCCGTGGCGTCCCAGAACGCGCGGATCAACGACTCCGGCGAATGCAGCCGGATCCGTTTCAGCCCGGACAACGGCAGCGCGTGCGCCTCGGGAGGCAGCGCGGCGGCGAGCCCGCGCAACATCTCCTCGTCGGCGACGTCGAGCGGGCCGACCCGCCACGAATCCACCCCGCCGGGTGAGGCCGCGGGCAGCAACCTCCCGCGGGCGATGAGGTTCACTCCGGCTTCGGCGACGGCCGACCACGCGGCGATGGCCGGGCTCAGGTCTCCCTCGGCGGTCAGGAGTCGCGGAATCGCGCGTGACAACGGGACGAGTGCCGCGTCGACCTTCGTGCGCCGGAAGACCTTCCCCACCGGCAGCACGAGTTCGATCGCGGTGTCACCCGCTACGCCGTCTCCCCAGAGCGCCAGCACGCCGTCCCGCGGGGGATCCGAGGGGACGAAGGTGGCTTGGGTTCCTGTGTCGAACTCCACGACCCGCACGTTAGAGCACGGGACCGACAGCCGGCCTGCGGCGGGTGCTGTGAACGGTCCGTTCCTTGCAAATTTTGCCAGGAACGGACCGTTCATAGCACGACAAAGTGCCGTGACAGGAACTTTCAGGACCGAGGCAGCCCCAGCAACCGCTCGGCCGTCAGCGACAGCAGCACCTGCGTCGTACCGCCCGCGATACTGAGGCACCGCGTCAGCAGGAACTCGTGCTGCGCGGGGTCACCGGCGACGAGCGCGTTCTCCGCCAACGCCTCCAGCGCGAACTCCGCCACCGCCTGCCGATGCCGCACTCCCAGCAGTTTGCGCACGCTCGACTCGGCGCCCGGATCCTGGCCGTCGAGCCGCCGCAGCGTCGCCCGCAGGTCCAGGACCGAACACGCGCTGCCGTCGGCGATCAGCGCACCGAGCCGCTCCCGATCGGCGTCGTCGCCCAGCGTGGCGAGCAGATTTTCGACACCCTCCCCCACCGCGGATCCGCTCCCGAGGGCCACCCGTTCGTTCGCCAGCGTCGTCCGCGCGAGCCGCCAGCCGCCGTCGACCTCCCCGACCACCATGTCGTCCGGGACGAAGACGTCGTCGAGGAACACCTCGTTGAAGACGGCGTCGCCGGTGATCTCGCGCAGCGGACGCGTACTGATCCCGCCCGCGGTCATGTCGACGAGGAAGTAGGTGATCCCCTTGTGTTTCGGGGCTTCCGGGTCGGTGCGCGCCAGGCAGATCGCCCAGTCGGCTTCGCGCGCGAGCGAGGTCCACACCTTCTGGCCGTTGAGCAGCCAGCCGCCGTCGACACGGCGGGCCGTCGTGCGGAGCGACGCGAGATCCGAGCCCGCCTCGGGCTCGCTGAACAGCTGGCACCAGGTGATCTCGCCGCGCAAAGTGGGCGCGGCGAACCGTTCGCGCTGTTCCTCGGAGCCGTGTTCCAGCAGTGTCGGGACCGCCCAGGCGCCGATGACCAGATCGGGACGGCGGATGCCCGCGCCGGCGAGGGCTGCGTCGATCCGCAGTTGCTCGGCGGCGGTCGCGCCTCTGCCGTACGGCGCGGGCCAATGCGGGGCCAGCAGTCCCGAATCGGCCAGCGCGACGCGTCTTGCCTGCTCGGGTGAAGCGGCGATTTCGCCTACCAGGTCACGAAGTCCGGTGTCTTCGCCGACGTCGATACTCAACGTCCGGCGGTCGCCGCGCAGCGCGAGTTCGGCGGCACGACGTCGCCAGCGGGCGGAACCGCCCAGCCATTGCCGCAGCGCCACGGCGCGCCGCAGGTAGAAGTGCGCGTCATGCTCCCAGGTGAAGCCGATGCCGCCGAGGACCTGGATGCAGTCTTTCGCGTTGGCCACGGCCGCGTCGAGCGCGTAGGCCGCCGCCGTGGCGGCCGCGAGGGGGTGCTGCGCCGGGTCTTCGGCCGCCCTCGCCGCGTCCCACGCGAGCGCGTCGGTGGCTTCGGCCCGGCACAGCATTTCCGCGCACAGATGCTTGATCGCCTGGAACGACCCGATGGGACGGCCGAACTGCTCTCGCACCTTCGCGTACTCGACGGCGGTCCGAAGACACCATCGGGCGATCCCCGCGGCTTCGGCGGCACTGAGAGTGGCGGCGTAGGAATCCACCGGCAGAGCCTCGAAAACCGCTTCGGGCCGGACCTTCGCGCATCGGATACGGCCGACGGGCCGGGACACGTCGAAGGGCTCGCAGTGGTCGATGTCCATTCCGGACGTCCCGGGTGGAATGAGCGCGGAGGCGCCCCCGTCGGAGACCAGCGTCCATGCCGACGGGTGAACGTCGAGAGCCGGCCCCGACTCGCCGTCGACGACCGGACCCGAGATGCGGAAACCCCGGCCCAGCACCACCGCCATCCGGTCGGTCCCGTCCGCGAGACCGGGCAGGATCTCCTTGGCGGCTTGGGGCACCGTCGCGAGCAGCGCGCCGCCCAACGCCGTCCCGAGGACAGGTCCTGGCACGAGTGCTTCGGCTGCTTCGGCGAGCCCTGCGGCCAGGTCGGCGACCGTACCTCCGGCGCCGCCGACGTCTTCGGGAATCGCCACGCCGAACAGGCCGAGTTCCGCCAGTCCTGGTGGCGGCTCGGTGATCCGGCCCTTGCGGACGGCGTCGACGGGGCGGGCGGAAGCCGCCCAGGCCCGGATCGACGCGGCCAGCGCCGCCTGTTCCTCGGTGAGCGCGATCGACACGGGTGAGACCTCCTGCTCGGACCTACCCGCGAGTGTAGAACGTGTTACAGTTTCTTGCCCAGTGGGTCACGTCTTGAACAGTTCGTCCGCTTAGGTACGCTACGCGGGGAAAGTGGAACAAGTTCCGTTCGATGAAGGGGGACGTGGCGATGCCAGGGAAGGCCAAGGCACCCACGAGCGCGAAGGCGCGAAGCGGCAACGGTCTCTCCGCGCTGGGCGGCGAGGAACTGGGCTCCGCGGCGCAACGCGACCGGCGGCGCCGCATCATCGACGCGACCCTGACCCTCGCCGCGAAAGGCGGGTACGACGCGGTCCAGATGCGGGCGGTCGCCGAGAAGGCGGACGTCGCACTCGGCACGCTGTACCGCTATTTCCCGTCGAAGATCCACCTGCTGGTTTCCGGGCTGGCCAGGGAATTCGAACGCGCGCAGGAGAAACTCGACCGCGCGGCCATCCCCGGCGAAACCTCGAGCGAGCGGCTGATGTTCGTCCTCGGCCGCAACACCCGGCTGATGCAGCGGGACCCGCACCTGACCGAGGCCATGGTCCGCGCGTTCATGTTCGCCGACACGACCGCGGCCGCCGAGGTCGAACAGGTCGGACGGCTGATGGAGAACATGTTCGCCAAGGCCATGGGCATCGAGGACCCGACCGAGGCCGACCGTGACATCTTCCACGTCATCGCCGACGTCTGGATGGCGAACCTGGTCGCGTGGGTGACGCGGCGCGCTTCGGCGGCCGACGTCGCGAACCGGCTGGAGCTGTCGGTGCACCTGCTGCTGGACAAGAACGTCTGACCCTGCCCACTCATGCCATGAAAGGTCCTTTCCTTGCGAAATTTGCAAGGAAAGGACCTTTCATGGCGCGCGTCAGGCGGTCAGCTTCGGCAGCACGTCCCGCCCGAAGGTCTCGATGAACTCGTCCTGGTTCCGGCCCACGTTGTGGATGTAGATCCGGTTGAAGCCGGCGTCGACGTACTTCTGCAGCGCCGCGCGATGCACGTCCGGATCGGACGAGACGACCATGCGCCCCTCGAAATCCTCACGCCGCACCAGCTTCGCCATCTGCGCGAAATCGAACGGCGAGCGGATGTCGGCCTTCGGGAACTTCATGCCACCGTTGGGCCATTGGTCCATCGCGTTGGCCCACGCCGTCTCGTCGTCCTCGGCCCACGACAAATGCACCTGCAGCAGCTTCGGCATCGCGTCCGGATCCTTGCCCGCCTTCCGCGCGCCGGTACCGAAGTTGTCGAGGATCCCCGCCAGCTTCTCGATCGACGCGCCCGGCGTGATCAGCCCGTCCGCGAGCTCACCGGTCTTACGCGAGGTATACGGACCCGCCGACGCGATATAGATCGGCGGCGGCTCATCCGGCAACGTCCACAGCCGGGTCGTGTGCAACTTGAAGAACTCGCCACTGTGCTTGACGTCCTTTCCGGTGAACAACTTCCGGATGACCTCAAGCGCCTCGAACATCCGCCGCACCCGCTCGGGCGCCTCCGGCCAATAACCGCCGATGATGTGCTCGTTGAGCGCCTCACCAGACCCGATACCAAGCCATGTCCGCCCCGGATACGTCGCCTCCAGCGTCGCCGCGGCCTGCGCGACGATCGACGGGTGCAACCGGAACGACGGGCAGGTCACACCCGGCCCGAGGTCACCGGTGGTGTTCTCCGCCAACGACGCGAGCACACTCCACACGAAGGATGCTTCACCCTGTTGAGGGACCCACGGCTGGAAGTGGTCGGCGGCCATCTGGCCGGAGAATCCGTGCTGTTCGGCCAGCGCCGCCAGCCGGATCGACTCGCGCGGCGAAAACTGCTCGAGTGCCGCGGCCAAGCCGATTTGTACCTCAGTCACGCCTGCTGCCCCTTTCGAAAGCTCTCGGCGACCTTCGCGTACTGGTCGAGTCGTTCCAGTGTCGCCGCTTCGGGCTCTGTCGGCAGGAAGAGCGTGGCCTCGTCGACACCACCGTCGACCAGCCTGCCCAGCGCATCCTCCTCCGGGGTGGCGCCGAAGGCCGAGAACTTGAGGTCACCACGGCCCTGGTCGGCCAGCCACTGACGAGCCCGGCGAAGCTCCTCCGGCGGGGTGTGGGCGTGCGGCAGCCAGCCGTCGCCGTACTTGACGATCCGCTGCATCGCCTTCTCCCCCGCGCCACCGATGTAGATCGGCGGATGCGGCTTCTGCACCGGCTTGGGCCACGCGAAGATCGGGTCGAAGTCGACGAACTCGCCGTGGAACTCGGCCTCGTCCTTGGTCCAGATCTCCTTCAGCGCGGCCAGTTGCTCGTCCACGAGCACACCCCGGGTGCGCGGATCCGTGCCGTGATTGCGCATTTCCTCCCGGTTCCAGCCGACGCCGACCCCGAAGACGAACCGGCCTCGCGAAACCAGGTCGAGCGAAGCGACCTCTTTCGCCGTGTGGATGACGTCGCGCTGCTGCAGCAACGCGACGCCCGTCCCGAGTTTCAGGTTCGACGTGGCCCCGGCCGCCGCCGTCAGCGCGACGAACGGGTCCAGGGTCCGGTAGTACACGCGCGGCAGCTCGCCACCGCCCGGATACGGCGATTCACGGCTGACCGGGATGTGGGAATGCTCCGCGATGTGGAGCGAGCTGAACCCGCGCTCTTCGACGGCCGCGGCGAGGACGTCCGGCCTGATGCCTTCATCGGTGATGAAGGTGGCGATTCCGATCTCCATGTTCAGCAACTACCCGAACACGCGCCGCGATATTCCCGCCGCTAGACGTTGCGCCGGTACTGGCCCCCCACTTCGAAGAACGCCTCGGTGATCTGGCCGAGCGAGCACACCCGCGCGGCGTCCATCAGCACGCCGAACAGGTTGCCGCCGCGGGTCGCGGCCTCGCGCAGCGTCTTGAGCGCGACCTGAGCCTCGGCGTGGTGGCGGCGCTGGAAGTCCTCGAGCCGCTCCAGCTGCGACCGCTTCTCGTCCTCGGTCGCCCGCGCGAGTTCGACCTCGACGTCGTCCTCCCCGGCGTTCGGGTTGCGGAAGGTGTTGACGCCGATGATCGGCAGCGTGCCGTCGTGCTTCTGGCGTTCGTAGAGGATCGACTCGTCCTGGATCTTGCCGCGCTGGTAGCCGGTCTCCATCGCGCCCAGCACGCCGCCGCGTTCGGAAATGCGGTCGAACTCCAGCAGGACGGCCTCTTCGACCAGGTCGGTCAGCTCGTCGATGATGAACGAACCCTGCAACGGGTTCTCGTTCTTCGACAGGCCCCACTCCTTGTTGATGATCATCTGGATGGCCATCGCACGCCGAACCGAGCTCTCCGACGGCGTCGTGATCGCCTCGTCGAAGGCGTTGGTGTGCAAGGAGTTCGCGTTGTCGTAGAGCGCGCACAGCGCCTGCAGCGTGGTGCGGATGTCGTTGAAGCTCATCTCCTGCGCGTGCAGCGACCGGCCGGAGGTCTGCACGTGGTACTTGAGCTTCTGCGAGCGCTCGTTGGCGCCGTAGCGCTCCCGCATCGCGACCGCCCAGATCCGGCGCGCGACCCGGCCCAGCACCGAGTACTCGGCGTCCATGCCGTTGGAGAAGAAGAACGACAGGTTCGGTGCGAAGTCGTCGATGCTCATTCCACGCGCGAGGTAGCTCTCGACGTAGGTGAAACCGTTCGACAGCGTGAACGCCAGCTGCGAGATCGGGTTCGCCCCGGCCTCGGCGATGTGGTAGCCGGAGATCGACACCGAGTAGAAGTTCCGGACGCCGTGCTCGATGAACCATTCCTGGATGTCGGCCATCATGCGCAGGCTGAACTCGGTGGAGAAGATGCAGGTGTTCTGCCCCTGGTCCTCCTTGAGGATGTCCGCCTGCACGGTGCCGCGGACGTTGCGCAGCGCCCATTCGCGCAGTTCGGCGGCCTCGGCTTCGGACGGCTCGCGGCCGTGCTCGGCCTTGAACGCCGTCATCCGCTGGTCGATCGCGGTGTTGAGGAAGAACGCGAGGATCGTCGGCGCCGGGCCGTTGATCGTCATCGACACCGAAGTGCTCGGCGAAGTCAGGTCGAAGCCGCCGTAGAGCACCTCCATGTCTTCGAGGGTCGCGATGGAGACACCCGAGGTGCCGACCTTGCCGTAGATGTCGGGACGGGTGTGCGGGTCGTGCCCGTAGAGCGTCACGGAGTCGAAGGCGGTCGAAAGACGCTTCGCCTCGGAGTCTGCGGAAAGGAGCTTGAACCGCTTGTTGGTGCGGAACGGGTCGCCCTCGCCCGCGAACATCCGCGCCGGGTCCTCACCCTCGCGCTTGAACGGGAAAACGCCTGCGGTGTAAGGGAAGTATCCGGGAAGGTGCTCGCGGCGCAGGAACGACAGCAGCTCGCCGGACTCGGTGTAGCGCGGCAGCGCCACGCGCGGGATCCGGTTGCCGGACAGCGTGTCGCGCCAGAGCTGGGTGCGCAGTTCCTTGTCGCGGATCTTCACGACCAGTTCGTCGGCACGGTAGGACTCGGCCAGTTCCTGGAAGCGGTCGAGCAGATTCGTCGTTTCACCGTCCACATCGGACTCGGCGGCGGCGAGCAGGCCGTCGAGCGCGTCGGTGCTCGCGTCGACGGCGGCCAGCGCCTCCTTGGCGACGGCGAGGTGCTCACGTTTGCGCAGCGCGGCGACCTGCTGCCCGGTCTTCGTGTGATAGCCGCGGAGGGTCTCGGAGATCTCGGCGAGATAGCGCGACCGGTTGGCCGGGATGATCGTGCTGGCGTCGGTGGACACCTTGCCCTCGACCTTCGGGAGCACGCCTGCCGAGACGGTCAGGCCACGCTCGGCGAGGGTGTCGCGCAGGTGCTGGTAGAGCGCGGTGACGCCGGCGTCGTTGAACTTCGCGGCGCTGGTGCCGTAGACCGGCATGTCCTCGGGCGAGGAGCTGAACGCCTCGCGGTTGCGGACGAGCTGGCGCGCGACGTCGCGGCGGGCGTCCTCGGCGCCGCGGCGCTCGAACTTGTTGATCGCCACCGCGTCGGCGAAGTCGAGCATGTCGATCTTCTCCAGCTGCGACGCCGCGCCGAACTCCGGCGTCATGACGTACAGCGACTGGTCCACGTAGTCGACGATGCCGGCGTCACCTTGGCCGATACCCGGCGTCTCGACGATCACCAGATCGAAGCCGGCGGCCTTGCAGGCGAGGATCGACTCGGAGAGACCGGTCGGGATCTCGCCGCTGGTGGTGCGGGTGGCCAGCGAGCGGAAGTAGACCGGGCTGCCGTCGAGGCAGTTCATCCGGATGCGGTCGCCGAGCAGCGCTCCGCCGCCCTTGCGGCGCGACGGGTCGACGGCGAGCACGGCGATGCGGAGCTTGTCCTCCTGGTCCAGCCGGAACCGGCGGATCAGTTCGTCGGTGAGCGACGACTTGCCGGAACCACCCGTACCGGTGATCCCCAGGACCGGCACCGTCCGCGACTTGGCGGCCTCGGTGATCTTGTCGAGCGCGTCCTGCGGCAGTGTCTCGCGCTGAAGCTGCGTGATGACCCGGGACAGCGCCGGGATGTCACCCGAAAGCAGTTTATCCAGCGAACCGGGCGACTGCGCGGACAGATCCGTGTCGCAGGCCTTGATCATCAGGTTGATCATGCCGGGGAGGCCCATTTCGTAGCCGTCCTCCGGCGAGAAGATCCGCGCGACGCCCCGCGAGTGCAGCAGGTCGATCTCCTCGCGGACGATGACCCCGCCACCACCGCCGAACACCTTGATGTGCCCCGCGCCGCGCTCGTTGAGCAGCTCGACCAGATAGCTGAAGTACTCGACGTGCCCGCCCTGGTAGGCGCTGATGGCCACGCCCTGGACGTCCTCGGCGATGGCCGCCGTGGCGACCTCGTCGACCGACCGGTTGTGCCCGAGGTGCACGACCTCCGCGCCCTGCGACTGCAGGATGCGCCGCATGATGTTGATGGACGCGTCGTGCCCGTCGAAGAGGCTCGACGCCGTCACGAAGCGAACGGGGTTCACGGGCCGGTGCAGGTCGCTGGTCATCCCTCCAAAATACTTGGACTTCCGACTATTTTAAACCCATCCACTCGCGTGACGGCGCTCTCACTCGTCCTTGACATCCCGGCTGACACCACTATGTTCAACCGCTAGGTTAATCAACCGACTGATTGAGCAGCGATGACCACTGATCAGCTCAGCGCCACGTTCGCCGCGCTGGCGGACCCCATCCGCCGCGCCATCCTGGCGCGCCTGGCCGGCGGCGAGGCCACCGTGAACGAGCTGGCGGAGCCCTTCCCCGTGAGCCTTCAGGCCATCTCGAAGCACTTGAAGGTCCTTGAGCGTGCGGGCCTGATCAGCCGCGGCAAGACGGCTCAATGGCGGCCCTGCCGCCTCGAGGCGGGGCCACTCGGCGACATCTCGGACTGGGTCGAGCGATACCGCCGGTTCTGGGACGACGGTTTCGACCGTCTCGACGAGCACCTGACCGAACTCCAGAAAGGCAAGCCGAATGAGTGAGAAGGAGCTGACCATCACCCGCGTCTTCGACGCGCCACGGGAACTGGTGTTCCAGGCGTGGACGGTTCCTGAGCAGTTCGCGAACTGGATGGGCCCCAAGGGGTTCACCGCCTCCGGCGTGCAGATGGACCTCGCCGAGGGCGGCGCCTGGCGAGCGACCATCGGCAACGACGAAGGTGTCGAGCACACCTCGGCCGGGGTCTACCGCGAGGTCTCCGCGCCCGAACGGCTGGTGTTCACCTTCTCCTGGGCGTCCTCACCCGAGGAGACGACGCTGGTGACGATCGATTTCACCGATCTCGGCGACAAGACCGAAATGACCTTCCACCAGGGCGAATTCAGCTCCGAGGAAACCCGCGACGACCACCGCGCCGGGTGGTCCGAAACCTTCGAAGACCTCACCGCACACCTGATCCGACAGGAGACGAACCGATGACCCCGACCCTCCCCGAAGTCGTGTCGCGCGAAGAATGGCAGGCCGCGCGGGACGCCTTGATGATCAAGGAAAAGGAACTCACCAAAGCCACCGACGCGATCAACGCCGAACGCCGGCGGCTGCCCATGGTCCGCTTCGACGGCAAGTACGAGTTCGAAGGCCCGGACGGCCGGGTCTCGCTGCTGGACCTGTTCGCAGGACGCCGCCAGCTGATCGTCTACCACTTCATGCTGAATCCCGGCCAGAAGGCGGGCTGCGTCGGCTGTTCGATGGTCATCGACCACGTCGGCCCCCTCGCCCACCTCCACGACCGCGACACGACGTTCACCGCGGTCTCGCCCGCCACGCTTCCCGAGATCGAGAAGTACAAGGAGCGGATGGGCTGGACGATCCCGTGGGTCTCGACGACGGGTGATGCCTTCAACCCCGACTGCGGTCTCGACGGCGGTTTCGGCATCAGCGTCTTCCTGCGCGAGGGCGACGAGGTCTTCCGCACCTACTTCACCTCCGGCAGGGGCGCCGAGCAGTTCGTGAGCACCTTCCGTTACCTCGACCTGACACCGTTCGGGCGACAGGAGGCATGGGAGGAGTCCGGCCGCGGGACCGACGGGCCGGGCCACTGGTGGAAACGGCACGACGAGTACTGAGCATTTAGTCATCTGGATGCGGTCAGACGCATTCAGATGACTAAATGCGTGGGGCATGTCGAGAACCCCGCGCCCGCTCCGACCCCTCGGTGTCCGGCGCCCGGAAGGCGGGTGCCACACCGAAGGGATCAAGCCATGCGCAAGCTCGTCTACGCCGTCCACACCTCACTCGACGGCCGCATCGAAGGCCCGGACGGCGAGTTCGACTGGGCCGAGATGGGCCCGGAGCTGTCCGCCCACTCCCAGGAACTGGTCGACCGCGCCGACACCTTCGCCTACGGACGGCGGGTCTGGGACATGATGTCGTCGTACTGGCCGCAGGCGGAAGAGATCTCGGACCACCCCCACGACCTGCGGTTCGCCCCGATCTGGCGGCAGACGCCGAAGATCGTCTTCTCCAGGACACTGGAGAAAGCGGACTGGAACACCGAGATCGTCGCCGGTGATCTCACCGAATGCGTGACCGGACTCAAGGCCAGGCCCGGCAAGGATCTGCTGCTGATGGGCGGGGCCGAACTGGCCACCGCGCTCGCCGACCGCGGCCTGATCGACGAGTTCCACGTCATCGTGCACCCGGTGGTGCTCGGCGGCGGCAAGCAGGTGTTCGCGGGCGGAGTGCGCACGGACCTGCGACTGACCGGCACCCGTACCTTCGACGGGCGCTCGGTACTGCTGACCTACGAAGCGCGGTGAAACCGGGCGGCGGCCCCTACGCTGCCGCCGTCAGGTTCACCTCGCGTTGCTCGCACGCAAGGCGATCCACTGCCGCATCGCGTACTCGACCAGCGTGATCAACGTCTGCTTGGTCGACTCCCGCTCCCGGGCGTCACAGCGGACGATCGGGATGTTGGGGTCGATCGACAGCGCTTCACGCACGTCGTTGATGTCGTGCTCGAGGACGCCGTCGAAGGTGTTCACCCCGACGATGTAGGGCAGGCCCCGGTCCTCGAAGAAGTCGATCGGCGCGAACGAATCGGCCAGCCGTCGCGTGTCGGCCAGCACCACGGCGCCGATCGCGCCGCGGACGAGGTCGTCCCACATGAACCAGAACCGCTGCTGCCCGGGTGTGCCGAACAGGTAGAGGATCAGGTCCGCGTCCAGGGAGACCCGGCCGAAGTCCATCGCGACCGTGGTGGTCGACTTGTTGGGCGTCTGGTCGAGGTTGTCGATCCCCCGACTGGCGTCCGTCATCATCGCCTCGGTGGTGAGCGGGACGATCTCCGACACCGAACCGACGAAGGTCGTCTTACCCGCACCGAAGCCACCCGCCACGACGATCTTCGCGGATGTCATGGTCGGGGGCGCGGTTTCCCGCGGTGCCTTAAAGCCGACGGAGTCCACTCAAAACCCTTTCCATCAACACCAGATGTGCCTCGGCGCCGTCATTACCCGAAATCGTCTTGTGCACGCTGACCAGTCCCGCGTCCGCCGCGTCGCTGATCAGCACGCGTGCCACACCCAGCGGTACGCGCAGGGTCGCCGCGATCTCGGCGACCGAACGCGGGGTGCGGCACTCTTCGATGATCGAAACGCACTCGATCTGGTCCGCGGCGACCGCGGCGAGGCTACCCGCGGCGACATGGTCCTTGGTGGAGATGAGCGTCTCCAGCTCGAGAGCGTAGTTCGCCTTGGTCCGGCCCCCGGTGAGGGCATAGGGACGGACGATCGCCGTCTCTTCGAGCGGCGACGGCGACTGCTCGAAGACGGCGGGCATGATGAACTCGCCGCTGGGTGGACCCGGGTCGAAAAGACCACCTGGTCTCGGCCCGACGGCGCCTGCGCCGCTGTCGGGTGGAGAGGCAAGTGAGGTCACGCGGTCTCCTTGATCGGTCGGCTGCGGGACTGCCGATTCCCCGGCGGAGTGGGCTCCGCCCGGCTGGGAATCCTGGGCTTGCTTGTTCTTCTTGCGCTTCCGACGACCACGGCCCGAATCCAGGGTGAACCCGTTCAGGACGTCGGCGAACGTGCCGTCGTCCCGTGAACCGGCAGCATGGGCAGCCCCCGCGTGCGGAGGCTGGTGTTCACCCGTCCCCGGCGGTTCGCCGAAGGATCCGGATCCGGTGCTCATCGGGACATCATCCCACCGGTTCGCCGATCAGCGACCCACCGGCGCCCTGCAATTGAGCGCGGAGTTCCGGGGTGAGGATCTGGCCGACACGGTCGACGAGCATCGTCATCTCGTAGGCGACCTGTCCGATGTCGCAGTTCGGGGCGGCGAGGATGGCCAGGCAGGAGCCGTCGCTGATGGACATCAGCACCATGATGCCGAGTTCCATCTCGACGACGGTCTCGTTGACCGCGCCCGCCTCGAAGCACCGGGCGGCGCCCTGGGTCAGGCTCACCAGACCGGACGCGACGGCGGCCAGCTGGTCGGCCCGGTCCAGCGGGAGCCTGCTGGACGCGGTGAGCAGGAGGCCGTCCGCCGACACGACCACGGCATGCGCCACTCCGGGCACCCGCTCGGCGAAGTCATTCACCAGCCACCCGAACTGGTTCTGCTGGGGCTGGGCCGGGTTCGGCGAGGTCATTCACCCTCCAGGGTTTCGTGGTTGGCTTCGGTCGCCTGGGCCGTGCGGTGCCGTCCGCGCTGGATGCCCTGTTGGAAACTGCTCAGGCGACCGCGCACGTCGTGCGCGTCTCGCTGTGGTCGGGGGGTGACCGCTCCGGCGGGCGGTCCCGCGCTGCCCGGGAGCAGTTGCTCCCCGCGGCGGCGCCTGGGTAATCCTGCCGAAGTCATCTTCGAGGGGACAGACTGGGACACCGCTTGGGCTGCTTTCCAGCCTTCGTCGGAGCCGAAGTTCCAGGCGTCCGTCTGCTCGGTGGCGGCGACCGGTTCCGGTTCCGGTTCCGCTGCCTGCGGTTTCCGGCTCGGCAGCGCGGCGGGCGGGGCCGCCGGACGCGAGGCCGTCTCCGCTGCCTTCGCGGGCTCGGAGGCCTTCGGCGGCTCGGGTGCCGCTGCCGGCTCGGGGGTCGCGTCCGGCTGGGTGGCGAGGGCCTCGGCGGGCGTGGCCTTGTCCGCCGCCTCCTTGCGCCCCCGCTTGACGCCCTGCTGGAAGCTGCTCAGCCTGCCGCGCACGTTCGCCGGGTCGCGGACCGGCAGCTCCGACTTGACGGCGGGTTCGGCGCCCGGGACCGACGGCGCCGCGCTACCCGGCAGGAGCTGCTCGCCCTTGCGGCGGCGGGGCAACCCGGCCTGGGTGAAGGTCGACGGAGCGTTCTGGGAGACCTCCTGCACCGTGCGGAAGGCCTTGTCGCTGGCGAAGTCCCAGGTACGGGACTCCTGCTCGGCGGTGGGAGCGGACTCGGCCGTCTTCTTCTCTTCGGGTTCCTTCGCCCCCGGCTTCTCCTTCTTCGCCACGGGTTTGGCCGCGGGCTTTTCCGGAGCGGGCGAACGGAACCACGCCGAGAGCATCTCGTCGAAGATCGGCGTCGTCTCCGACGCGGTGGGCGCGGGGGCGGCCGGGGGCGGCGTGGTCGCCTGGTTCCACCATTCGCTCAGCGTGGTGCTGTTCTTGGCCTCGAACAGTTCCTTGCCGCTGGGCAGCTCGCCTTCCACCGAGGCGGGCTTCTCCGCCTCTTTCGCGACGGGCTCGGGCTCCGCGGCGGGCTCCGGCTCGGGACGACGGGGCTCCGGCGCCGGCGGGCGGGCGGGCGGCGGTGCCGTCTCGTCCTTGGGGATCGGGCTGAACAGCGCCGTTCCCGAGATCTCCAGATCCGACGGCGGCCGCTGGTCCTGGGTGTGGCTGTGCCCGTTCAAGCCGGGTTTGGTGTGGCCCGCCAGATCGTTCGCCGACGGCCAGCGTTCGCCGCCCTGCGACGGCACGTTCGGCGTTCCCGGCCGCGAGCCGTTCGTGGGACGTTGACGGCGGGGCAGGCCGCCCGCCTGCTGCGGCGGCAGCGGCGCGAGGCGCTGGGTGATCGGGCCGGTGGCGGGGCCGGGGTCCCCGCCGGGCGGGACCATCACGAGATCCGCCGGGACCGAGACGGTGGCGCGCACGCCGACGATGTCCTTGCCGCCGTGCAGCGAGACGCCGATGCGGTGCCTGTTGGCCAGCCGCCCGACCACGAACAGGCCCATCCGGCGTGAGGTGGTGAGGTCGACGTTGGGGGCCTCGGTGAGCCGGGCGTTGGCCTCGGCGACCTCGGCCTCGTTCATCCCGATGCCCTTGTCGAGGATGTCGATGCCGAATGAGCCGTCCTCGACGAGCCTGGTCGCGACGGTCACCTGGGTTTCCGGGGCGGAGAACGCCGTGGCGTTGTCCAGCAGTTCGGCGATCAGGCGCATCAGATCGTTGGCCGCGTACCCGACCAGCCGCACCGGCGGCGGGTTCTGCACGGTGACCCGCTGGTACTGCTCGATCTCGGACACGGCCGCGCGCACCACGTCGGTGGCGGAGACCGGCTGGCCGGACCGCCTGCCCGGCTCGGCGCCGGAGAGGACCATCAGGTTCTCGTTGTTGCGGCGCATGCGGGTGGCGAGGTGGTCGAGCTGGAAGAGCGTGGCCAGCTGGTCGGCGTCCTCTTCGTCGCGCTCCAGCCGCTCGATCAGCTGTAGCTGGCGCTGCACGAGACTCTGGCTGCGGCGGGAGAGGTTGACGAACACGTTGCTGTAACCGGTGCGCATCGAGGCCTGCTCGGTGGCCAGGCGCAGCGCCTGGTGGTGCACCTTGTCGAAGGCCCTGGCGACCTCGCCGATCTCGTCGTCGCTGCCGACCGGGACCGGCCGCACGTCGGTGCCCTGCGAGCGGCCTTCCTGGATGTTGCGGACCGCGTCGGGCAGCTGCTTCTCGGCGACGTCGAGAGCGCTGGCACGCAGCACTTTCAGCGAGCGCAGCAGCTGGCGCGTGATGAGGAAGACGACGGCGACGGCGAGCACCATCGCGCCGAACAGCAGGACCGCGAGCAGACCCGCGCCGCTGCTGGCATCGTCGACCAGTTCGGCCGAGACCGCGCTGGTCTCACCGCCGAACTTGTTCGCGACCTCACCGACCTTGGTGATCACCGCGGTCGAGGCGTCGGTCCAGCCCTGCGCGGACATCGAGCGGAACGCCTGCGCGGACGGGGTTCCCTGTTCACCGAGCGCGGTTTTCGCGAGCCTGTCACGGTTTTCCATCGCCTCGTCGGTGACGACGCCGCTGAACTCCTGGCGCTGCTGCTCCGAAGCGGCGGCACGGAAGTCGGTGAACCGGTCGGCCAGCCTCAGTTCGGCGGTGCGCAACCGGTCGAGTTCGCTCGGCGCGAGACTCGACCGGGCGATGCCGAAGGAGACCAGCGCCTGGCTCAGCGACAGTTGTTCCTTCATCACGGCCAGGTCGTGCAGTGCCGTGGGAGTGCCGCCGAGGACATCCTGGCCCGCACCCGCCGCCAGCGCGGTGTCGAGGGCCAGCAGCGCGGTGGTGACATCGGTGTACTCACCGATCGCCTGGACGGGGTCGAGCTGTCCGGAGGAGGCCCGCTGCCGGATGTCGGGCAGCCTGTCGAGCTGGGCGGCGGCCGCTTCCCGCGCCTGACGGAGCGACGGCTCGTTCTCCACCGCGCGGGTGGCGGCGGCGCCGTAGAGAGGAATGGCGGTGTCGACGTCCGCGCGGGCCGACCCGAGCTCCAGTGTCCCGCCGACGGTGCCCGCCGTCAGCCCGGCGGCGGACTGGGTGCGTTCGCGGCCGAGGCCGTCGGCGAGGGTGCGGATGTGCCCGCTCAACGCGACGAGCCGGTCCAGCCGCTGGTAGCCGTCGGACCGGCCGACCTGGCCGGCGATGGTCGCGATGCCCAGTGCGAGCGCGATGAGGATCGGCACCAGCGTCACGGCCGACAGCTTCACCGGCAGGCTCCAGTCCCGCCAGCGCACGAGCGTGCGCCAGCCGGTGGCCCACCGAGATGGCCGGGGAGTGCGTCCCAGCAGCTCCCCGACAGGCACTTGGCCTTCTCCTGCAACGGTCACGTAGGTGACTCCCTGTCCGGCGTCCTGGCACGGTCTGAGGCGTCCGTTCCCGCGAGACGTCCGCTCGCGGGGAACTCGACCCCGGACTGACCCTGTGATCGATCGCGACGTGAGGGACCCCGTCCGGCGATCCAGGTGTCCCCAGGAACACCGGTCCGCTTCGGGAGGTCTTGCACCTGCACGTGCAGGTCGCAACCTGCGAAGTGCATGGTCGTCGAGATCAACTTTTCTTTGCCAATCGGTCACAGCGGGTCAGCCGGGCCAAAGAATCGTACACCAATCCGGGTGCCGTCAATTCCGTTCAGCATACGGGGGCTGACCAGCGAAAAGTGTGTTCACGAACGATCTACGGGGCCCGGAAACCGCCTGCGCGTCACAAAAGAGGGAATTCCGGTTACCGCTTGCACGGATACACAGGGTGCCCTTATCACCCGTTCAGCCTACGTACGGTAGCCGCGTCGCCCGGTCGAACTACTTTCCGTGCCCCCAACGGGTGGGTCAAGCCCAAATATGTGCCCGATGTTGTGGCCTTGCCACCCAAGCCGGTTCGTTGTCGCCCGACATGGTGATTTCTTTCGAGACACCCGGTGAAGCGGGGGATCTTCCCCGGTCCGGGATGGCGGGCACGGTATCGGAACCGATCGCGGGCCGGTAGCGAAACTACGATCTGTCACCAAAACGAGGGACAGAGCGTGGTCACCGTCCATCGTTTGCCGCAGTGGGCCGTTCGGGCGACGACCCCGCGTGACAACTCTACTCACTAATACGAGTGATAAAGCCGGTTCATTCCGGCCGAAACGATTTCCGGAAACACTAATACGAGGTAAAACCGAATACCGGGCTCTTGCCTTCACGGAACAGGGGTCGCCTATTCAGAGCGCGTGAAGCCGTAGTTAGTATGTGCGCTCCCGTACCGCGCCACGGATGCAAGCCCCGGAGGAACCCATGCCCGACGTCGCGCGTCCTTACGCGGCGAGCAACGCCCTGGAGGACACCGGGCAGATGCCCGCGCTGTTCGTCCGCGAGCGCCAGCCCACTCCCCCGCCACCGCCGCGCGCCACCGGCCCCGACTTCGACCGGATCCAGCACGGCAAGGAGTTCGTCGCGCTGCGCAAGACCTTCCGCCGGTTCGTGTTCCCGATGAGCCTGCTGTTCTTCACCTGGTACATGACATTCGTGCTGCTGGCGGCCTACGCGCACGACTTCATGAGCCGGAAGGTGTGGGGCGAGGTCAACGTCGGCATCCTGCTCGGGCTCGGCCAGTTCGCCAGCACGATCCTGATCACCATCGCCTACCTGAAGTTCGCGAACAAGCGGCTCGACCCCAAGGTCGAGGCGCTGCGGGCCGCCGTCGGGGCGGGTGAGCGATGAGCATCCCCGACAACGACCCGGTGCTGAACATCGCGGTGTTCGCGCTGTTCGTCGCGATCACCCTGTACGTGGTGTACCGCGTCAGCACGCGCAACTCGTCCACTTCGGACTACTACGCCGCGGGCAGCGCCTTCACCGGACGACAGAACGGCATCGCCCTTTCGGGTGACTTCCTGTCGGCGGCGTCGTTCCTCGGTATCGCCGGGGCGATCGCGATCCACGGCTACGACGGCTTCCTGTACTCGATCGGGTTCCTCGTCGCGTGGATGGTCGATCTGCTGCTGATCGCGGAGCTGCTGCGCAACACCGGCCGCTTCACCATGGGCGACGTGCTCAGCTTCCGGATGAAGCAGCGCCCGGTCCGCGCCGCTGCCGCGACGTCGACGCTGGTGATCTCCTTCTTCTACATGCTCGCGCAGATGGCGGGCGCCGGCGGGCTGGTGGCGCTGCTGCTGGACATCCACGGCGGCATCGGCCAGGCGCTGGTGATCGGCGTCGTCGGTGTCGTCATGGTGCTGTACGTGCTGGTCGGCGGGATGAAGGGCACCACGTGGGTGCAGATCATCAAGGCGACCATCCTGCTGCTGACCGGCGCGCTGATCACCGTGTTCCTGTTCGGCAAGTTCGGTTTCAGCTTCTCGAACCTGCTCTCCGCCGCCGCCGACAACAGCCCGCTCGGTGATGAACTGCTGCAGCCTGGCGGCTCGTACGGCAAGAGCGAGGTCACGAAGCTCGACTTCGTCTCGCTGGCGCTGGCGCTGGTCCTCGGCGCCGCCGCGCTCCCGCACGTGCTGATGCGCTTCTACACGGTGCCGAACTCGCGCGAGGCGCGGCGCTCGGTGGTCTGGGCGACCGCCTGCATGACCCTGTTCTATCTCTGCACGCTGGTCATCGGCTTCGGCGCGGCCGCGCTGGTCGGCCCGGAGGCGATCAAGAACGCGCCCGGCGGGGAGAACTCGGCGGCGCCGCTGCTCGCACTGAACATCGGCGGCACCGTCCTGCTCGGCGTCGTCTCGGCGGTGGCCTTCGCGACCATCCTCGCCGTCGTCGCCGGGCTGACGATCACCGCGTCCGCCTCCTTCGCCCACGACGTCTACGCCAACATCTTCAAGAACGGCAAGGCGGAACCGGCCTCGGAGGTCCGGGTCGCCCGGCTGACCGCGGTCGCCGTCGGGGCGTTCGCGATCGTCGGCGGCATCCTGGCGAACGGGCAGAACATCGCGTTCCTGGTGGCGCTGGCGTTCGCCGTCGCGGCGTCGGCGAACCTCTCGACGCTGCTGTACTCGCTGTTCTGGAAACGCTTCAACACCACCGGCACGCTGTGGGGCATCTACGGCGGGCTGATCGCGAGCCTGGTGCTCGTGTTCTTCTCACCGGTGATGTCCGGGGCCGCGGACTCGATCATCAAGAGCGTCGACTTCCACTGGTTCCCGCTGAAGAACCCGGGCCTGGTGTCGATCCCGTTCTCGTTCCTGTGCGGGTTCGTTGGCACCTTCGTCGGCCGCTCGAAGGCCGATCCGGTCAAGCACGCGGAGATGGAGGTGCGGTCCCTCACCGGGATCGGCTCCTGACTCCGGCCCCGCGCGTGCAATGAAGGACGCTTTCATAGCAAAATTTGCTATGAAAGCGTCCTTCATTGCGTCCGGAGACCGTCCAGCACGATCGTGAGAAGCCGCTTCGTGTCCTCCTCCGAAGCCTTGCTCGCCGCCGAACCCAGGCCGTGGCCGAGCCGCAGGATGTCGACGCCGGTGACGTCGGACCGGAGCACGCCCTCGTCCTGCGCCGCCTTCACGATCGTGTCGGCGGCGGCCCGCAACCGCGACTGACACCAGCCGAAGACTTCGGAGCCCGCGTCGACGGACGCCTTCAGTGTCATCGCGAGCCCGTGCTTCTCGACGACGTAGATGACGTGCGTGGCCAGCCATGTCTCGAGCGCCTTGCCCGGTGGCAACTCGTCGAGCAGGTCGTAGGCCTGCTGCGCCAATCCGTCGATCTCGTCGCGGTAGACGGCCTCGATCAGTTTGTCGCGCGTCGGGAAGTGCCGGTACAGCGTGCCCGCGCCGACGCCGGCGCGTTTGGCGATGTCGTCGGCGGGCACGTCCACACCGTCGGCGGTGAACGCTTCTTTCGCCACGGCCACGATGCGCTCGTAGTTGCGCCGCGCGTCCGCGCGCATGGGGCGGGCCGGCTCGGCCGTGACCATCTGCACCTCCTCGGGCGACGAAAACGGAGAGGTTCTCCGAATTCACTTGCGTATACGGAGAGTGTCTCCATATCATCGCTCACGACCTCAAGTGGAGAGTCTCTCCGCTTCATCTCGTTACGTCTTTGGAGTATTCCTTGACCGAGCGAACCCTGCGTGCCGAGCCTAGGCCGGAGACGGCCGGGGCCCCACCACCTCCACACCGGCTGGTCCTCCCCATCATCCTGACCTGCCAGCTCATGCTCATCCTCGACGCGACGGTGATGAACGTCGCGCTCCCCCGCATCCAGTCCGAACTCGGGTTCACCGACACTGGCCTGTCCTGGGTGATGACGGCGTACAGCCTGGTGTTCGGCGGCTTGCTGCTGCTCGGCGGCCGGGCAGGCGACCTGTTCGGGCGCCGCCGGATGTTCGTCGTCGGCGCGGCCGTGTTCACCGCCGCCTCCCTGCTCGGCGGCCTCGCCGGCTCGGCGGAACTGCTGATCGCCGCCCGGATCGCGCAGGGCGTCGGCGCCGCGCTCGCCGGGCCGAGCACGCTGGCACTGATCACCAGCACGTTCACCGAAGCCAAGGCACGGGTACGCGCGCTGGCGTTGTTCTCGGCGATGTCCAGCAGCGGTTTCGCGATCGGCCTGCTGCTCGGCGGGCTGCTGACCGAATGGATCTCGTGGCGCGCGGCGCTGTACATCAACGTCCCGTTCGGGCTCGCGATCGTCCTGCTCGCCTCACGCTACGTCGCCGACCCTCCTCGGCGACACGCCCGGCTGGACCTTCCCGGCGCGTTCACCGGCACCTTCGGCGTCGGCTCGCTGGTGTTCGCCTTCACCCACGCCGCTTCGCACGGTTGGGGCGACCTGATCACCCTCGGCGCTCTCGCCACGGGGCTGGCGCTGCTGGCCGCGTTCCTCACCATCGAGACCAGGGTGAGCGAACCGCTGATCCCGTTGCGACTGTTCGCCGAACGCGACCGCGCGGCGGCCTACGTCAACTTCTTCCTCGGGCCGATGGCCATGATGTCGATGTTCTTTTTTCTGACCCAGTTCCTGCAGGACATCGCGGGCTTCGCCGCGCTGGAGACCGGCTTCGCGTTCCTGCCGATGGCGGTCTGCATGTTCGGGCTCAGCAGGCTGATCCCGAAGCTGCTCCCCCGGTTCGGGCCGAAACCGCTCGCGCTGACCGGGACCGCGCTGATGACCGGCGGGGTCGTCTGGCTGACCACGCTCACCACGGACAGCGGCTACTTTTCCCATCTGCTCGGCCCGATGCTGCTGATGGGCGTCGGCGCGGGGCTGGCGTTCTCCCCGCTCAGCGTGATCATCATGGCGACGGTCCCCACCGACGACGCGGGAGCCGCGGGCGGCGCCTTGCAGACGTTGCAGCAGGTCGGGGCGACCTTGGGGCTGGCGATCCTGATCACCGTATTCGGCGCGGTGACACGGACGCCGTCCGGCACTCCGGCGGAGACCACCGTCGACGGGATGACCGCGGCCTTCACCGCCGCCGCCGTGGTGACGGCGGTGTCCTTCCTGGTGGCGCTGACCTTCCGGCGCCGGGCTTAGAGCTTCGCGCCCGCCTGGACCTTGTGCGTGACCTTGCGCTCCATCACGAAGGAGAAGAACGGGATGCAGCCGGCGATCAGCACGAGAAGGGTGCCCTTCATCGACCAGCGGGCCTTGATCGCGAGGTCGACCGCGAGCAGCAGGTAGACCAGGTAGAGCCCACCGTGGACCATGGGGATCATCTTCACGAACTGGGGCAGCTCCACGCGGAAGACGTACTGCAGCAGCATCTCGACGACCAGGCCGAGCAGGGCCACACCGGTGGCGTACGCCGCGACGCGGAAGCGGATCAGCGGTCCGCCCAGCGAAACCGGGCGGGCCGGGGCGGCGTCGTCAGTTCGGGTGGTCATAGGGTCTCGAACCTCTCTGGGGAACTACTTGTCGCGGGCGTTGAGTTCGCGAAGGTACCTGTTGTACGCGGCGAGCTCGTCGTCCTCGGGGGGCGGCGGCGCCGGGGCACGCCGCTGCCGGGGCGCGGGCACCTCGGGGACGGCGGGCTCGGCCACCGTTTCCTGGGCGTCGGCCTCGGCGGCCTGACGGCGGAGCTTGCGGATCCGCCAGAACATGAACGCGGGGAACAGCCCGAACAGCGGCCACTGCAACACATAGCCGAGGTTCTGGAACGTCCCGCTCGCCGAGGAGAACCGCTCCCACTGCCACCAGGCGAGCCCGCAGCACAGCGCCAGGCTCACCAGGCAGACGCCGGCGATGCCGAGACGGCGCAGGGTGGCGGACGATGCGGACACGCATCGACGCTAGCACTGGTCGCGGTGGGAAACTTCGCCGACCTGGGCGCTCGGGACCTTGGTCCCGGCCGCGACCTCGCACGCGGCGAGGACGGTTATCGAGGGGTGGGCGACGCTGTCGTGAGGTCACGCCTGTGAGACCGGGGCGTGTCGCGAAAGCCACTTTCGCGACGCTGGATGTCCCGAAAGTGGCTTTCGCGACATGATCGCCCGACGGTCGTGAGCGTTATCCACTCACGAGCGGCCCGCAGCGACAGCCTTCGCGTAGTCGTCCGCCAGCCCGAAGACCTTCTGCGCGTACTCGGTCGAGTTGTTGTACGACAGGATCCCCTGCCACCAGCCCGAGGCGGCCGACATGTCGCGGTTGTTCACACACAGGTAGCGCGCCGCCGCCAGCGTCGCGTCGTCGATCTGCTGCGGGTCGCCGACGCCGTCGCGGTTGCCGTCGGCGGCGTAGCGGCGCCAGGTGCTGGGGATGAACTGCATCGGGCCGACCGCGCGGTCGACGGCCGCGTCGCCGTCGAACTGGCCTCGGTCGGTGTCGCCGATCGCCTTCACGCCGGGCGACCCGTCGAGCGGCACGCCGATGATCGGCTTCGAGGGCCGTCCGTCCTGGCCGAGGACGGCGCCGCCGTACTGGCCGTGGTTCGACTCGATCCGGCCGATGCCCGCCAGGGTCGCCCACGAGATCTTGCAGTTGGGCTGCATCTGGCGCATAGCCAGTTCGGCGTTGCCGTAGGCGAACAGCGCCCTGGCCGGGATGCCTGTTGCCTGTGACGCCCGCTCGGTCCAGCCGGTCAGCGGGTCCTTGCCCGGCTTCGGCTGCGCCTGCTGCGGCGCGGTCTGCTGGGTGGCGCCGCCCGCGAGGGTGGCGTTGACCGGGGCGACCGAGCCGGGTTTGACGTCGGCGGCCTTGACCTGCAGCGCGGGGATCTCCATCGTCGTGGGGCTCGCGACCGGGGCGGAAGCCTTGGTCACCAGCCAGATCCCGCCCCCGGCGAGGCCGAGCACGGCCAGCACGATCACCAGCCTGCCGAGTACGGCGGCGCCCACCCCGCGGCGTGGCGGAGCGGGCGTGGCCGGGTCTGCGACGAGCTCGTCGTTTTCCGGGGTGGTGCGCACGAAGCGGGTCCTCCAGCGTGGGCGGCGATCACGACCGATGCTCGAACAACGAGCCCGCGCAGGTTAGCGTTACGCGCTGGTCGAGATCGCCCCTGCCACGCCGGTTCACCCGCGCGTGCGAGAAGTTCTCATCAGGCGGACTTCTGCTGCCTCGCCAGCCGCGCCACGCACCAGGCCGGGGCGCTGCCGCGGCGAAGGTGCTGCAAGACGGTCATCGGGCCGAGACGGCGGCTCAGGTCGGACGGGGCGAGCCCGGCCGCGCGGTAGTCGAGGGCGCGCTGGTCGAGCGGGCTGATGCCGGCGTCCCACCAGGCTTCGGCCTCGGCGACGCCGCCGACCATCTGCCACCAGCCGGCGGCCGCGACGAGCAGGTCCTGCGGGACCTCCGGGAGCCGGCTGCGCATGGCGTCGAGGTAGCCGGGGTCTGCGGCCTCGACCGGCGCCCAGCGCGCCTGACCGGACTGCTGACGCTGGCCGGGAATTCCGGGAGCCTGCCGCGGCACGTCCGCCAGCCACGCCGACGCGATGCGGTCGGCCTCCTGCTCCTCGGGGGTCTGCTCGCGTTCCGCGGCCCACTGCCGGATCAACGCATCGACTCCGGGATCTCCGGTCATCCCTGCCTCCTCATGATTCCCCGACTGACAAGTCCTGACTTACTTGCCCGGCTGAAAGTTCCGCTGCCCTGGGGCTCGCACCTGCGGAAACTCCTCACTCAGGAGGCCGGCTCCGGCGCCTGGAGGACCAACCGATCACGCAATGTGAGCACCGTAGGGGCGCGGAGGTCTTTTCCGCCAGAGCTTCCAGGGCACGAATTCGTCGACCAGCGGGTTTTCGGGGGCAATCCACCCGGATGGTCGAGTCGCTCGACCGAAACCGGAGGCGGGTGACTCTGCGTGATAACCGCTGGTGGCCGCGCACGGTGATCACCGGCGTCACCAAGGACACCGGCGATCACCGCGGCGGGTCAGGAGAAGAGACTCCGGACGAACGTGACGATGGCTTCGGCACCGGACCGCAGCCAGCCGAGCGCGGTGTGGACGGCGTCGGCGGATTGGGTCGGCCTGCTGATCAGAAAGAAGAGCACGAGCGCGACAACGGCGATCACAACGAATTTCTTCAAGCCGGGCGACATGGCTCCATCCCATCACACCGTAGTGTCCAGACGATGACTCCGCGCGCACTGCGGACTTTGTCACCACTTTAAGGAGATCGGGGCCCTGTTGCCCACCTGGATTCGCCTGAGGGAGCGATCGATGAGC
Source organism: Amycolatopsis sp. WAC 01375 (assembly GCF_003947325.1). Taxonomy (NCBI): domain Bacteria; kingdom Bacillati; phylum Actinomycetota; class Actinomycetes; order Pseudonocardiales; family Pseudonocardiaceae; genus Amycolatopsis; species Amycolatopsis sp. WAC 01375. Next base: position 266,418 of record NZ_QHHW01000027.1, on the reverse strand, counting down.
GAAAACGTTCTCGTACACCGGGACGGACCCGTGACGACGATCACGCTGAACCGGCCAGGGTCCCGCAACGCGGTGGACGGACCGACCGCGGCCGCGCTGGCGGACGCGTTCCGCGCCTTCGACGCCGACGACGAGGCCGCGGTCGCCGTCCTCACCGGTTCGGGTGACGCCTTCTGCGCCGGAGCCGATCTGAAGGCCGTCGGCACCGGCCGCACCAACTCGCTCAGCCCGGCGGGTGACGGGCCGATGGGGCCGTCGCGGATGACGCTGTCGAAGCCGGTGATCGCCGCGGTCCGCGGGCACGCCGTCGCGGGCGGCCTCGAACTGGCGCTGTGGTGCGATCTGCGGGTCGCCGACAGCACGGCCGTCTTCGGCGTGTTCTGCCGCCGCTGGGGTGTCCCGCTGATCGACGGCGGCACGGTGCGCCTCCCCCGGCTGATCGGGCATTCGCGGGCGATGGACCTGATCCTCACCGGCAGGCCCGTCGACGCCGACGAGGCGCTCGCGATCGGGCTTGCGAACCGGGTCGTCCCCGACGGCGAGGCGCTGGCTGCCGCGCAAGCGCTGGCGCGCGAACTGGCCGCGTTCCCTCAGGCGTGCCTGCGCGCGGACCGCAAGTCCGCGTACGGCCAGTACGGGCTCACCGAAGGCGAAGCGATGCGCGCCGAGTTCTCGAACGCGCTGATCGGCGGCGGGCTCGCCGAAGAAGCCGTCAAGGGCGCGAGCCGGTTCAGCGACGGCGCGGGGCGTCACGGCAGTTTCGAGGGCGATCAGTCCTAAAGTCTGTCGGATGACAGAAACCGGAGTCGCGCTCAGACCGGTGTACGAAGACGACCTGCCGATGCTCGAAACACTGACGAACGATCCGCTGGCCGCGGGGGCGTTCGAGTGGCACGGCTGGCACGATCCGCATTTCCTGCGCCGCCGCTGGGCGGAGACCGGCATGCTCGCGGCGGACAACGGGATGCTGATGGTCGACCTCGACGGGCAGCGGCTCGGTTTCGTCTCCTGGCACAAGACCAGGTCCGGGGCGACGTCGTACTGCTGGAACGCCGGGCTCGTGCTGATCCCCGAGGCCCGCGGACACGGCTACGGCACCGAGGCCCAGCGGTTGCTGGCGCGCTACCTCTTCGCGCATACGCAGATGAACCGCGTCGAGGCGTCGACGGAAGCGGGCAACGTCGCCGAGCAGCGCTCGCTGACGAAGGCAGGCTTCACCCGCGAAGGCGTGCTCCGCGGCTACGCGTTCCGGGACGGGGCCTGGCGCGATCACATTCTCTATTCGATGCTGCGATCGGACCTTGGCCCCGCCCCGGAACACCTCTAGGCGATCGCCCCGGCGGCCTTGAGCCGTTCGATCCCGTCGGCGTCCACGCCGAGTTCGGCGAGGACCCCGGCGGTGTCGCCGCCCTTGGGCCGCGGCGGTTCCGGCGTCTCGGCAGGCGTGCGGTCGAACCTCGGCGCCGGCGCGGGCTGCATCATGCCGCCGACGTCGACGAAGGTCTTGCGCGCGACGTTGTGCGGATGCGACGGCGCCTCCCTCGGCGAGAGCACCGCCGTCAGGCACGCGTCGGTGCCTTCGGCCTTCGCGACCAGCTCGTCGCGAGTGTGCTTCGAGACGGCCTCGGCGACGATCTTGCGCAGCTTCGGCCACTCGTTCTTGTCGACGTGGACCGGCGTCTCCTCGGGATCGAGGCCGAGCACCTTCACCAGATCGCCCCAGAACCGCATCTCGATCGCGCCGATGGCGACGTACTTGCCGTCGGCGGTCTCGTAGGTGTCGTAGAACGGCGCGCCGCCGTCGAGCATGTTCTCGCCGCGCCCGCCCGGCCACAGCCCGGAATCCAGCAGTCCGTGCAGGCTGGTGGTCAGCAGCGCCGCACCGTCCACCATGGACGCGTCGACGACCTGTCCCTTGCCGGACGACTGGCGTTCGAACAGCGCCGCCAGCACGCCCATGGCGAGCAGGAGGCCACCGCCGCCGAAGTCGCCGACGAGGTTGAGCGGCACCACCGGCCGCTGTCCGGCGTGCCCGATGGGTTCGAGCGCGCCGGAGATGCCGATGTAGTTGATGTCGTGCCCGGCGACGGTCGCCAGCGGGCCGTCCTGGCCGTAGCCGGTCATCCGGCCGTAGACCAGCCGCGGATTGCGGGCGTGGACCTGTTCCGGTCCGATGCCCATCCGCTCGGCGACGCCGGGGCGGAAGCCCTCGATGAGCACGTCGGCGTCGTCGGCGAGTTTCAGCACCAGTTCGACGCCCTCGGGGGTCTTGGTGTTGATGCCGATCGAGCGCCTGCCCCGCGCGAGCGGATCGTTCGGGAACCCGATGACGTCGTTGCCCGGTGTCGCCCGGTCGATCCGGACGACCTCCGCGCCGAGATCGGCGAGGATCGTGCAGGCGAACGGCGCCGGGGCGAGCCCGGCCAGTTCGACGACCTTGAGCCCGCTCAGTGGCCCAGCCTTCATCGCCACGTCCTTTCCTGGTACGACAACGGGTTTCACAGCGTGCGGGAGATGATTTCCTTCATGATCTCGCTGGTGCCGCCGAAGATACGGGAGATCCGGATGTCGGCCCACGCGCGCGCGATCGGGTACTCGGTCATGTAGCCGTAGCCGCCGAAGAGCTGCAGGCAGTCGTCGACGACCTTGTTGACCCGTTCGGTGGTCCACAGCTTCGCCATCGCCGCGCCCTGCACGTCGAGTTCCTTGCGCAGATGCCGTTCGATGCACTGGTCGAGGAACGCGCGGGACACGGCGGCCTCGGTCGCGGCCTCGGCGAGCTTGAACTTCGTGTTCTGGAAGTTGTAGACAGGGCGGCCGAAGGCCTGGCGATCCTTGGTGTAGGCGATGGTCTGGTCGATCGCGGCCTCCATCCCGGCCACCGCGGTGACGGCGATGATCAGCCGTTCCTGCGGCAGCTGCTGCATCAGCTGGATGAAGCCGAGGCCTTCCTGTCCACCGAGGAGGTTGGCGGCGGGCACCCGGACGTCGTCGAAGTTCAGCTCCGCGGTGTCCTGCCCCTTGAGGCCGATCTTGTCGAGGACGCGGCCACGGCTGAAGCCGGGGGTGTCGGTCTCGACGGCGATCAGCGAGACACCCTGCGCGCCCGCGTCCGGGTCGGTCTTCACCGCGACGACGACGAGGTCGGCGTGGAAACCGTTGGTGATGAACGTCTTCGCGCCGTTGATCACGTAGTGGTCGCCGTCGCGGACCGCGCGGGTCTTGATGTTCTGCAGATCCGAACCCGTGCCGGGTTCGGTCATCGCGACCGCGCCGACCATCTCGCCGGAGGCGAACTTCGGCAGCCACGCCTTCTTCTGCTCTTCGCCCGCGTACTCCAGGATGTAGTGCGCGACGATTCCATTGTGGACGGTTACGCCCCATGCGCTGTCGCCGGATCGGGCCTGCTCTTCGTAGAGCACGGCCTCGTGGGCGAACGTGCCGCCGCCACCGCCGTACTCCTCCGGGATGGACAGTGCCAGCAGGCCGACCTCGCCCGCCTTCGTCCACAGCTCGCGGTCGACCTTCTTCTCGGCCGCCCAGCGCTCCTGGTTCGGTACGAGTTCCTTCTGGCAGAAGGTCCGGGCGAGGTCCCGGAGGTCTTCGAGCTCCGTCGTGCTCCACGAACTCTTCTGGATCTGCAAGGGCACGGCCAACGCCTCCTGATCGGACCTGGAAAACATGACGCTTAGGATGTAAGTTCCAAGCGGAATGTACATCCGTACCGAGCTGCACGTAAAGGGGGCCGGATCCGGTGAGCGTGCTCGGCAGGACCCACCGCACCCAGGCCGAGCGGCGTGAGCAGACGCGCACCGCCCTGCTCGACGCGACCATCGACTGCCTGGTCGACCTCGGTTACGCGCGCACGTCGGTCCAGGAGATCTGTGTCCGCGCGGGCGTCTCGAAGGGCGCCGTGCAGCATCACTTCTCCGCGAAGGCCGAACTCATGGCGGCCGCCGTCGAACATCTGACGGAGAAGCTGCGCGGACGGCTCGCGACGTCGATTTCGGCGCTTCCCGGTGGCGCCTCGGGCGTCGCGGCGGCGATCGATCTGCTGTGGGAGGGCTACTCGGGCACGCTGTCCACGGCCGCCACGGAGCTGTGGGTCGCGGCGCGCACCGACCCCGAACTCCGCGAGGCGATCCGCCCGGTCGACAGGGCGCTGGGCCGCTCGACACTGGAGCACATCACCGCGGTCGCCGGGGACCTGCCGAAGGAGCGCGCGGAGATCCTGTTCTGGCTGACCGTGAACCTCACCCGCGGGCTGGCGCTGGACGCCGAACTCGGTGGCGATCCGAAACGGCGGCGGCAGTTGCTCGACGAATGGAAACGGGTCGCGGTGATGTTGTACGAGGACACCTCCGCCTAGCACGCGCGAAAGGCACTTGACCAGAGCACAGCTGACACTTATCCCGTCGGCCGATCCGTGGTGGAATTCCTTGCTGGACAACAAAACCGGCGGAGGAGTCGACCATGAACGCGCCGCAGCAGCAGCCGTACCAACCGACTGGCCCGTTCGGCGCAGGGCAGCCCTCGCGACCGCCGTCCGACGTGCGGCTCCCCCGGCTCTTCGCCGCGATGATGGGAGTTTTCGCCGGTCTGCTGGTCCTCCTCGCGACCTTTCTCCCGCAGTCGACGTACGAACAGGTCTCCGAAGGCAAGACGGTGTCGAAGTTCGCCGAGACCGGGTGGACGCGGAGCTTCGACATCGAGCCGTCGGCGGAGGAGAAGGAGTTCTACGACAAGACGCATGTCGCCCGCTACGGCATCCCGCTGTCCGCCGCCGCATTGACGCTGTTCGCCGGGGCCGCGGTCGGTTTCGCCTCGTACCGGCGGAGTTCGGGGTCGCCCGCCGCGACGACGTCGAGGACGCTGCTGGTCGCCGGCGGGGCGGGGACCGCGATCGGCGTCTGGATGCTCGGCATGGACATCTCGGCAAGCCTGAGCTTCGGGCAGGACACCGGCCGCTTCGTCTCGCGCTACGGCACCGGGAGCGGATTCTGGATCCTGCTCGCGGGCGGGCTCGTGGCGTTGCTCACGATCGGACTGGCGGTCGTGGCCAACCGGCGTGAACCGGCGCCTCCCCCGCAGGCCCCGTACCCGGCCACCTACGCCCCTTACGCTCCTGGCGTCCCTCAGCAGCAGTATCCGCAGGCCTACGAGCCGCCGTCGCCCCCGACACCACCCGCGGGATCCGCGTTGCAGCAGCAGGACATCCTGCGCCCGTCGCCGGACAATCCGCCGCGACCCGACAATATGTGAAACTGATTCATATCAGCGGTGGACAGTCTCCATACCGGCAGTATGCTGTACTCGTCGGTAACACCTGGGCTCTGCGTGGTGCCTTCCGGCTCCACGCCGCATGGAACGGAGACGGCATGACGAGCACGACACCGGCGAGTGCGGGCCAGCACACCGAAGGACCGTCCACCATCGGCGGCGTTCCCGGCGCCCCGGCCATGGCCAGGGCGGAGCGGCTCGTGCGGCGGGTCGTCGGCGGGGAGGACTCGGCGCCGGTCCAGATGCGGGCGCCGTTCACCGGGCAGCCGATCGCGACGCTGCCCCAGGCCACCGACGCCGACGTCCGCGCCGTGTTCGACCAGGCGCGGGAAGCGCAGCGCGCGTGGGCCGAACGGCCGGTCGAAGACCGCCAGCGCATCCTGATCCGCCTGCACGACCTGGTACTTAAGCGGCAGGAAGAAGCGCTCGACCTCGTGCAGATCGAGGCGGGCAAAGCCCGGATGGACGCCTTCGACGAGGTCAGTGCCACCGCGCTCGTGGCCGCCTACTACGGCAAGCACAGCGCGAAGTTCCTTTCGCCGCGTCGCGCCGCCGGGCTGATCCCGGTGCTGACGAAGGTCGGCGAGATCCGGCACCCCAAGGGGGTCGTCGGGATCATCTCGCCGTGGAACTACCCTCTCGCGCTGACCGCGATGGACGTCCTGCCCGCGCTCGCGGCGGGCAACGCCGTCGTGCAGAAGCCGGACAACCAGACCGCGCTCTCGGCACTGTGGCTGCAGGAGATCGCCGAGGAGGCCGGGCTGCCCGCCGGCGTCTGGCAGATCGTGCTCGGCCGCGGCTCGCGGATCGGCGACGCACTCGTCGAGGAGTCGGACTACCTGTGCTTCACCGGATCCACGCCCACGGGTAAGGGCCTCGCCGCGAAGGTGGCGGAGCGGCTGACGAGCTACTCGCTCGAACTCGGCGGCAAGAACCCGATGATCGTGCTGCCCGACGCGGACATCGCCAAGACCGCGACCGGCGCGGTGACCGCGTGCTTCTCCTCCGCGGGGCAGCTGTGTGTTTCGGTCGAGCGGATCTACGTCCACGAGTCGATCCGCGAGGAGTTCACGCGGGCCTTCGTCGCCAAGACGGCCGCGCTCCGGCTCGGAGGCGCACTGGACTACCAGGCGCAGATGGGATCTTTGACCTCCGAAGCCCAGCTGGAGACTGTGTCGGCGCACGTCGAGGACGCCCGGTCCAAGGGCGTGAAGGTGCTCACCGGTGGCAAAGCCCGGCCCGACCTCGGCCCGCTGTTCTACGAGCCGACCGTGCTCACCGATGTCACCGAGGACGTCAAGCTGTTCGCCGAGGAGACCTTCGGGCCGGTCGTGTCGATCTACGGCTACACCGACGTCACCGACGCGATCGAGCGCGCCAACGACACGAAGTTCGGGCTGAACGCGAGCGTGTGGTCGCGTAACGGCCGCGCGGGCTGGGAGGTCGCGGCGCGGTTGAAGGCCGGGACCGTCAACGTCAACGAAGGCTTCGCGGCGACCTTCGGGACCGTGGGGCTGCCGATGGGCGGGATGAAGGAGTCCGGTGTCGGGCGGCGCAACGGTGCCGAAGGGCTGCTCAAGTACACCGAGGCCCAGGCGATCGCGGTGCAGCGCGGGATGCCGCTGCGTCCCGGCCGCGGAATCCCGCCGAAGCTGTGGGCGCGAGGGCTGAGCGCCGGCCTGAAGGTGCTTCGCCGCCTCCCGCGCCGCTGACCCCTCCGCAATTCGGCACCTGGTTGCGATCGTTGCGTGTGCAAGGACCGCAACCAGGTGCCGAATTGCGGGTCAGGAAGAGGTCGGGGCGGCGAGCAGGCCCCGGTCGTAGGCGATCGCGACCGCCTCGGCCCGGCGGCTCGCGCCGAGTTTCGCCATCACGCGCGAAAGGTGGACGCTCACCGTCTTCTCGCTGATGTACAGCTCTTCGCCGACCTGCCGGTTGGTCCGGCCGAGCGCGACGCGTTCCAGTACGTCGCGTTCGCGGTCGGTGAGCGGGTCGACGACGTCACGTCGCGGGGCCGCTGCCTCACCGGGAAGCTCGACACGCGCCCGGTGGCTGAGCTCGCGAACGGCTTCGCGCAGCGGGCAGGCGCCCAGCCGGTCGGCCACCGCGTGCGCGGCCAGCAGCTCCGACGTCGCGAGCGCGGTGTCACCGTCGGAGGCCAGCAAGGACTTCGCGTGCTGCAGGCGGCATATCGCCTGCTCGTACACCGCGCCGTACCCGAACGCCTCGACCGCCTTCGCCCACAGCGCCGGATCTCCCGCACCGCGCAGGCAGCCGCCGAGCGCCTCCAGCCGCGCGAGCCACGCCAGCGCCTCCGGGCCCAGCGACACCGAACGCGGGACGCCGTGTTCGGCGCAGTGGCGGCCGTGGGCGAGCATCTCCTCACCCGCTTTCACCGCCGCCTCGACCGTCGCGAGATCGCCGCGCACCCTCGCTTCGGCGGCCCGCGCGACGGCGGCCGCGAGGCCGTGCACGCTGATCCGGATCCCGCCGAGGATCGCGGGCTCGACCTCTTCGAGCCAGCCGATCAGCTCCTGCGCCTGCCGCACCGCGCCCGCGTGGTCCCCGCGCCAGGACGCGAGCTGGATGGCGGCGTCACCCGCCGCGAGCGCGATGGAGATGTCCGTGCTCCAGTGCTGGCGCAGGCTGGGCAGGATCTTGTCCGCGTCCGCGAACCGGCCCCTGCCGACGACGAACTGCGCCCAGATACTCAGGAACCGCCCGGCGACGACACTCGAAACGCCGCGGCCCGCGCGGCCGGCGTCGTCGTCTTCCGGCCAGTCCCCGCTGACGTACCGCAGCGTGAGGTGCTTCGTCCGCAGCTCGATCCCGAAGGAACTCCAGGTCAGCCCGGTCTCCTTGGCCCGCTTGATGCCCTTGGCGTAGTACTTCAGCGCGGAGTGGATCTCGGCCCTGTCGTCGTAGCTCAGCCCGAGGAAGTGCAGTGCCCGCAGTTCGCCGTTGAGCGCGCCGGAATCCCTGGCCTTCCGCTCGGCCTGGCGCAACCGCTCCCGCGCCTCCTCGACGTCACCCGCCGAATCGGCCAGCGTCCCGAGCGAGACCAGCGCGGCCGCCTCCGCCCCGCCCGCGCCGACGGCCCTGGCGTCGGCGACCGCGGCCAGCGCGCACTGCAGTGCCTCGTCGTGCCTGTCGATCAGCCGCAGGATGCCCGCCCGGGTGGCGAGCACCCAGGCCCGCGCGGAACTCGCCTCGGTGTGTTCGACCAGCTCCCAGGCCTTGTCGATCGCCTCGACGACCTCGTCGAGCGTGCCGTCGACCGAAAGCAGTGCCTCGGCGTGCCGTCGCCAGACCTTGGCGGCGCGCTCGTTGCCGGTGTCCGGGCCGAGGGCCTCGGTGGCGGATCGCGAATAGGCGACCGCCCGCTCCGGCTCGCCCGACGTGCTCGCGAAGTACGAAGCCTCGTGCAGCAACCGGAGCTCGTCGACGTCCGACGGCCGGTCCGCCGCGGGCACCGCGTCCCAAATGGACAGTGCCTGTTCGACGTGGCGCAGCGCGGAACCGGGCGCGCCCAGCTTCTCCGCCTCGTCCATCGCGCGCAGCAACGCGGCCAGCGCGGTGACGAAGTCCTTGCTCTCCAGGCTGTGGTGCGCGAGCCGGGCGTCCTGGCCGCGCCCCTGCGTCCGGTTGCGGATGCGCGACGCGTACGCCGCGTGCATGCGCACCCGCTCCCCCGGCAGCAGATCGCCGTAGACCGCTTCCTGCAGCAGCGCGTGCCGGAAGGTGTAGAAACCGTTCTCGATCACCAACACGTGATGCTGCACCGCTTCGCGCAGTGCCTCGTCGAGTTCGAGTTCGTCCAGACCGGAGATCTCGGCGAGCGCGGCGTGCGCCACCGCGTCCTTGGCGACCGAGACCACACGCAGCACGCGGCGGGTGATCTGGGAGAGCTGTTCCACCCGGGCGAGCAGCACTTCGGCAAGCCCGGCGGGGAGTTCACGGCAGTCCTTCGCCGACGCGAGCAGCTCCTCGACGAAGAACGGATTGCCCTCGGACCTGGCGACGATGTCGGCGATCATGTCCTGGGCGATCGGCTCGTCGGCCAGCGCCTCGACGAAGGCGCGCGCGTCCTCGGCGCCGAACGGCTTGACCTCGACGCGTTCGACCGCGCCGAGGCGCACCACCTCCGACAGCACGGCCCGGAGCGGATGCCGCCGGTGGACGTCCTCCTCGCGGTAGCTCGCCACCACCAGCAGCCGCTGGGTGCGCAGCCTCGTCAGCAGGAAGGACAGCAGGTTCCGGGTGGAGCCGTCGGCCCAGTGCAGATCCTCCAGCAGGATCACCACGGGCCGGCGCTGCGCGATGACGGTCAGCACCCCCAGTACCGCGTCGAACAGCTGGAGCTGGCCGAGGTCCTGTTCTGGCCGGAGCCGTTGCGTCGACACCCGTTCGCTCGCGGTGAGCTGACCGTCTTCGATGGCGGGGTAGTCCTCCGCCTGCTGCATCTGCGGGAGCAGCCTGCCCAGCGCCGGCCGGGCCCGGACCGCGGCGGTGACCGCGGGATCGGACGTCGTCGCCAGCGGCGCGAGCGCCTCGGCGAACGGAAGATAAGGAAGACCGCCCTCATGGACGTCGATACAGCGCCCGGTGAGCACCAGGGCGCCCGCGCCCGCGGCGAACTCGCCGAGCGCGGTCAGCAGGCGGGTCTTGCCGACGCCGGCGTCACCGGAGAGCAGCACCGCGCCGGCCTCGGCCCGTTCTGCACGGGCGAAGGCGGCGCGGAGCTGCCGCATCTCCTGAGTGCGGGCGACGATCGGGATTCCGGAGCCAAGACGGGGCACGAGGTGCATTCTTGCCTACCGGGCCGACAACTTCGCCTGTGTTTTCGCCGAGAGCTTCATCGCACTCGGCCTCTACCGGGTGATCTCGCCGCTGCGGGCGGGCGCCTGTCGCGCCTCGCGCCGCTGCTGGGCGGGCACCCGGACTTCGGCGCGGTGCGCGCGGATCCGCTTGCCTGCCCGGCGGGCCCGGTCGACCCACACGCTGCGGCCCGCTCGCTGGAGCTCTTCGCGCCGGTACTCGACCTCGGCCAGTACTCCGGTGAGCAGAGCGTCGTTCGTGTTCATCACTGTTTCCCCTTAGGAACTCACTGCCTTGTTGGTAGTGATGAGATTCGTCCTGAGGGGTGCCCTGCGGCATCGGGTGATCACCTACACCCGGACGTGATTCGACCCCTTACGCCGGCCCATCCCCTGCTCGGGCGGCGTAAGGGGTCGAGTTTCAGTGGTTCTGGGCGTGACCCGGGCCACTCGGGCGCACGGCGCCGAGCAGCCCCCGCCAAGCCTGCGGCGAGAGGCGGAAGGCACCTCCCTCGGGGTCCTTGGAGTCCCTCAGGGCGGCACCGGAACCGGTGAAGGCGACCTCTACGCAGTCGTTGCCGCCGCCACTGTGGCTGCTCTTGAACCACCGGGCCTGGGAAAGATCATCGTTGGGCGTCATGCTCCCCACTCCTTACTCGTTTCCGGGGACGTCGAGCGCTCCGAGTCCCGTCACTGCGGTTTCTCCGGAAGGGCCGCCCGTTCGGCGAACCTTCCGGCGGCCTCGGCGATCACCTCGACCGAGTCGTCCGGCTTCAACGCGGCGGCACGCAGATGGTCGAACATCAACGCGTATCGCCGGACGTCCGGGGGTTCCTCCAGGTAGAGCCCGCTGGAGGTGCTGTCGACGTAGACCACGTCGGTGTCGGCCAGTTCGGGGAAGCCCATGATGAGGAACGGACCCTCCATCCCGGGATGGGCACCCGCGCCGAACGGCACGATCTGGACGGTCACGTTCGGCTGCGCCGCCATCGTGACCATCCGGTACAGCTGTTCCGCCATCACCTCGGCGCCGTCGACCGTGCGATGCAGGACCGCTTCGTCCATGACGGCCCAGTACTCGGGCGGCGAAGGATCCGTCAGCAGCTCCTGCCGCGCCATCCTCGCCGCCACCCTGCGTCTGATCTCGGCGTCTTCGGCGTCGGGCCGCATCGCTCTGATCACGGCCTTGGCGTAGCGCTCGGTCTGCAACAGTCCCGGCACCAGCAGCGCCTGGAACGCCCGCAGTGAACTCGCGTCCGCCTCCAGCCCGACGAAGGTGCCGGTGAACACCTCGTTATACGCATGCCACCAGCCGCGTTTGCGGGCTTCCCTGGCCAGCTGGACGAGTGCTTCCTGCTCGTCGCCCGCGATGCCGTACAGCTCGAGCATGTCGCGCGCGTCGCGTGGGGTGACGCCGACGTGCCCGGTCTCGATCCGGCTGACCTTCGACGCCGAGCATTCGAGCTTCTCGCTCACCTCGTCGATGGTGAGATCCGCCGCCTCGCGCAATCGCCTCAGCTCGCTCGCCAGCCGTCGGCGGCGCACGGTGGGCCCCTGACCCCTCGTCATCACGGCACCTCCACAAGCTGTCCGAGCACCATCGATCGCGACACGGCGAGGAGAACAGTGTTCAGTAACGCCGCACGAAGCACATCTAACCAGCCCGAGACACATTCGGTGAGATGGTCACACCACCATTTTCCGACCCGGCCGGGTTTTCATCCTGCAATTTGCAGATTGCCGTTGTAGGTTGGGCATTGTGCAACGCGGTACGCCCGTCTTCGCCGGCGGCAGCGGACCCTTCGCGGCACGGGCGCGGGGCCGCGAGCTGCACCGATGGGTTCCGGAAGGACACCCGTCGAGGCCGGATTCACCCCCGGAGCAGGGCCGGAGCCGTCCCCCGATCGGTTCCGGCCCTCCCTTTATGTCCACCATTCCGTAATGCTCTGGCTCCAGATGTTAATGCGTTTCGTCATTCCCTCTAAAGGGTGGACAAGACGCCTCTCCGATGCGGAACGTCACCGTTCACACCACCCGGAGAAGGCCTTCCTGCACGACGGTCGCGATATGCGTTCCGTCCGCGGCGAAGAACCGGCCGGTCGCCAGACCACGGGCACCCGACGCCGTCGGCGACGCGCTGTCGTAGAGAAACCACTCGTCGGCCCGGAACGGGCGGTGGAACCAGAGCGCGTGGTCGAGGCTCGCGCCGATCACCTTGTCGAGGTCCCAGTAGACGCCATGGCGCGCGAGGACCGAATCCAGGAGCGTCATGTCGGAGGCGTAGGTCAGGACGCAGACGTGCAGCAACTGCTGATCCGGGAGCTTGCCGTCGGCCCGCATCCAGACCTGGTTCCTGGCAGGGCGCTCGCCCGATTTCCTGGTCACCCACGGCGGGTCGTTGACGTACCGCAGGTCGATCGGGCGCGGCCGGTCGAGATGGCCCATGAAGTAACCCTCGGCGCGCTCCTGCAACGTCGGGAGCGACTCGGGGTCCGGGACGTCCGGCATGTCCTCGGAGTGCTCGATGCCGCCCTCGTCCTTCTGGAACGAGGCGGACAGGGAGAAGATCGCCTTGCCGTGCTGGATGCCGACGACGCGGCGGGTGGTGAACGAACGGCCGTCGCGGATCCGGTCGACCTCGTAGACGATCGGGACGCTCGGGTCGCCGCCGCGGATGAAGTACGCGTGCAGCGAGTGGACCTTCCGCTCCTCGGGGACCGTGCGGCCCGCGGCGACCAGCGCCTGCCCGGCGACCTGTCCGCCGAACACCCGCACCGGCGAGTGAGCGGGCGAGACCCCGCGGAAGATGTTCTCCTCGATCTTCTCCAAGTCCAGCAACGCGACCAGCCGGTCGAGCACGGGCTGTCCGCCCACTCCGCCGGCGTTGTCGAATCCGGCCGCGGCTTCCCTGGCCATCTCAGTCATGTCCTGAACTTTAGGCCGTAAGGGTGTCCCGGTCCCGGGTGAGGCGGGACGTTTGTCGCGAAGGCCACCTTCGGTACAGGTGGTCGTGAGTGGCGATTCGGGTTCTAACCCGAATCGCCACTCACGACCACCCCAGCCACGGCACAGTCGCGGCCTGGCAAGACCGCGGAAGGTCAGGCGTGGTCGTCCTCGCCGAGGCGGTGCACCCGGATGAGGTTGGTCGAGCCGACGGTCCCGGGCGGGGAACCGGCCACGATGACCACCAGGTCGCCCTTGGCGTACTTGCCCATTTCGAGCATCGCGTGGTCGACCTGCTGGATCATCTGGTCGGTGGAGCCCACCTTCGGCACGATCCGCGTCGTGGTGCCCCAGGTCATCGCGAGCTGGCTGCGGACGCTTTCCTCCGGCGTGAACGCCAGCAGCGGCAGCCGCGTGTGCAGCCGCGCGAGCCGGCGGACGGTGTCACCGGACTGGGTGAAGGCGACCAGTGCCTTGGCGTTCAGCCGCTCACCGATGTCACGGGCCGCGTAGGAGATGACGCCACGCTTGGTGCGCGGGACGTGCGAGAGCGGCGGCACGACCGGCGAGTCGGTCTCGACGGCCTCGATGATCCGGCCCATGGTCTGGACGACCTCGATGGCGTAGCGGCCGACGCTGGTCTCACCCGAGAGCATGAGGGCGTCCGCGCCGTCGAGCACCGCGTTGGCGACGTCCGAGGCCTCGGCGCGGGTCGGGCGGGAGCTGTTGATCATCGACTCGAGCATCTGCGTCGCGACGATGACCGGCTTCGCGTTCTCTCGGGCGATCTGGATGGTGCGCTTCTGCACCAGCGGGACCTGCTCCAGCGGGAGTTCCACGCCGAGGTCACCACGGGCGATCATCACCGCGTCGAAGGCCAGCACGATGGCTTCGAGGTTGTAGACCGCTTCGGGCTTCTCGATCTTCGCGACCACCGGGAGGCGTCCCTTGCCGACGCGGTCCATCACCTGGTGGACCAGGTCGATGTCGGCGGGCGAGCGGACGAAGGACAGCGCGATGAAGTCCACGCCGAGTTCGAGCGCGAACTCGAGGTCTTCGATGTCCTTTTCGGACAGCGCCGGCACGGACACGTCCATCCCCGGCAGGGAAACGCCCTTGTTGTTGCTGACGGGGCCGCCTTCGGTGACCTCGCAGACGACGTCCGGGCCCTCGACCTGCTTGACGACGAGGCCGACCTTGCCGTCGTCCACGAGGAGACGGTCGCCGGGCTTCGCGTCGTCGGCGAGTCCTTTGTAGGTGGTCGAGACGCGGTCGTGCGTACCAGCGACGTCCTCGACGGTGATGCGCACGACGTCGCCGTTGTGCCACTCGACCGGACCGCCCGCGAAGGTACCGAGACGGATCTTCGGCCCCTGGAGGTCGGCGAGGATGCCCACGGCGCGGCCGGATTCGGCGGCGGCGGTGCGGATGAGGTCGTAGACCTGCTTGTGGTCGCTGTGCGTCCCGTGGCTGAAGTTCATCCTCGCGACGTCCATCCCGGCGTCGACGAGTTGCCGCATCTTCTCCGGCGTAGCGGTCGCGGGGCCCAGGGTACAAACGATCTTCGCGCGTCGGCTCACGTTCGTACAGCGTAGTCCCTCATCGCGGATACGTCTGTACCGATACCGAAAGTTCAAGAAAAGTGTCAGTTCACCTGGGATGGACAACCGCCGATCAGGGTTCGCCGGTTATCGTCGCGGCTTCTCGCTCGGCCCCACCCGGTCACGGGCCCACTCGTTGAACGCGCGGACCTGCCGCCATGCCTTTCGCACCCGGTCGAGCGTGCCCCGTTCGTGCAGGACGTCGTCCGGTTCCCAGCCGCGGACGGCGTACACCGAGCGGTACCTCAGCAGGTCGATGCGGGGATGGTCCTCGGCGAACCCTCGCGGCTTCGACTTGAGCCTGTCCCCCTTGACCTCCCAGCCCGCCTTCTCCAGCTTCGCGAGGATCTTGGCCAGTTCGGCGCCGCGCAGTTCGGTGTCGACGGCCTTGCGGAAGCGGGCGAGCTGATCGGACTCGAAGTGGAAGCAGCCGCCGCCGACACGCAGCCCGGCCGGGCCGACCTCGACGTAGTACGCGCCGCCGCCGCGGCCCTGCTCGATCACCGCGCCGCAATGGGTCTTGTACGGCGTCTTGTCCTTGGCGAACCGGACGTCGCGATACGGGCGGAACACCTTTCCCTCGCCGAAGCCGTCGCCGAACTCCGGCACCAGCTCGGCGAGCAGCGCCTCCATCGGCGCGCGGACGTCGGCCTTGTAGGTGGCGAGGTTCGCGTCCCAATAGGACTTGGAGTTGTCCGCCTCGAGACCGTCGTAGAAGTCGATGGCGTACTCGCCGAAACCCTCGAAACCCATGCGGTGACGTTAATCCCCACCCCCGACAGAAGCGCGTGAAGGCCCCCTTCCCTCGGCTGAGCCGAGGGAAGGGGGCCTTCACGCGCGCCCGAGAGAGGCTTACTTGGCCAGAGCGGTGATCAGCTCACCGTCGGTCGTGTCACCGGACAGCTCCCAGAAGAAGGCGCCGCCGAGACCCTGGTTCTTGGCGTAGGTGACCTTGCCGCCGATGGTCGCCGGGGTGTCGTAGCTCCACCAGTCGCTGCCGCACTTGGCATAGGCGGTGCCCGCGACGGTGCCGGTGGCCGGGCACGTGTTCTTCAGGACCTTGTAGTCCTGGATACCCGGCTCGGTGCCCGCCGCCGGGCCGGTCGCGGTGCCACCGGGGGCGTCCTGCGTGACACCGGTCCAGCCGCGGCCGTAGAAACCGATACCCAGCAGCAGTTTGCCCGCCGGAACGCCCTTGCTCTTCAGCTTCTGGATCGCCGCGTCGGAGTGGAAGCCGGCGGTCGGGATACCCGCGTAGTCGTTCAGCGGCGAATGCGGCGCGGTCGGGCCCTGCGCGGCCCAGGCGCCGAAGTAGTCGTAGGTCATGACGTTGTACCAGTCGAAGTACTGCGAAGCGCCGCCGTAGTCCGCGGCGTCGATCTTGCCGCCATCGGTGCCGTCCGCGGTGATCGCGGCGGTGACGAGTTTCGAGCCGAACTTCTCCCGGAGGGCCTGCGCGAGGTTCTTGATGGCCGCCGCGCCGCTGGTGTCACAGGAGAGACCGCAGGCGTTCGGGTACTCCCAGTCGATGTCGATGCCGTCGAAGACGCCGGCCCAGCGCGGGTCGTTGACGAGGTTGTAGCAGGACTCCGCGAACTTGGCGGGGTTCTTCGCCGCCTCGCCGAAGCCGCCGGACCAGGTCCAGCCGCCGAAGGACCACAGCACCTTGAG
The DNA here is from genome assembly GCF_003947325.1 of Amycolatopsis sp. WAC 01375. Classification (NCBI taxonomy): domain Bacteria; kingdom Bacillati; phylum Actinomycetota; class Actinomycetes; order Pseudonocardiales; family Pseudonocardiaceae; genus Amycolatopsis; species Amycolatopsis sp. WAC 01375. The sequence continues at coordinate 250,106 of NZ_QHHW01000027.1, read as the reverse complement.
GTTCGGGTGCTTGGCTTTGAGCTTCTTCAGCTGGTTGAAGTTCCCGCGCAGCGCGCCGTTGTCCCAGCTGTCGGCGACCCCGTCGACACTGCCGGCGGCGTCGTAGAACTTGCTGGTCGCCGCTTCCGCGTCGCCGATCGCGCAGCCACCGTTCGTCACGTTGCCGAACGAGTAGTTGATATGGGTCAGCTTGCTCGCCGAACCGGAGGTGTCGATGTTCTTCACATGGTAGTTCCGCTGGTAGACGCCCCATTCGGCGAAGTACCCGAGTACCTTGCCGACCGAGGCGTCCGGTGCGTTGGGAGCGGCGGTCGCCTGCTGCGCCGGGGCGGCGACGGCCAGTGCGCCCAGCGCGACGGCCGCGGCACCCACGATCGCGGTGAGCCTGCTCAAACGGGACATCGTTCTCCCTTCACGGTCACCAGCGGTGACGAGAGGACTGCGGCGGGACACGCACAAGTTAAGTGGACTAGACCACTTCGTCAATGGTTCAGACCGCGACTTTCGGATGGACATTTTCGAACATTCCTTGACGGAAATATGCCGCACGGGGCACATTTCCCGGATGATGCAGACTTTCGAGATCCTCGCCGAGCCGCGACGGCGGACCATCCTCGATCTCCTTCGGGACGGCGAACGGTCGGTCAACGAGCTGGTCGAGGTCCTCGAATTGAGCCAACCGGCCGTATCGAAGCACCTGCGTGTCCTACGCGAGGCGGGTCTGGTCACCGTCCGCGTCGCCGCCCAGCGCCGCTGCTACCGGCTCCGCCCGGAGCCGCTCGCGGAGGTCGACGCGTGGCTCGCGCCGTACCGCCGGTTCTGGGAAGGAAGGATCGACGCGCTCGAGCGGCACCTCGACGAAGACAGTCAGTGAATAGGTAACGGCTCGAACGGGATTCCGCGGTCGGCCGCGCGCCGCGTCCCCCAGTCGTAGAGCGCCTGGAGTGCGGGGCGTAACCGCTCCCCTTCCTCGGTGAGCCGGTACTCGACGTGCGGCACCCGGCCTTCCCTGCTCTCGCGGAGCACGAGGCCGTCCGCCTCCAGCTCGCGCAGGTGCTGGGTCAGCATCTTCTCGCTGACGCCCGGCATCCGGCGCCGCAGTTCGCCGTACCGGTGGACCCCTTCCTTCAGATGCGACAGGATCACCGGCTTCCACTTGCCGCCGATGACGTCGACGGCGAGCTCGACCGCGCAGTGGTATCGCTTCATCGCCACTCCCGTTGGTACGCACCGAAAAGTAAGCGGTTGTCCAGAGCGGTCGGAGGATGGTTGCCTTGCCCGACCGGGAGATCATCGCCGCTGGGAGGACCCTACTTGACCGAGACGCCGACGTTGTACGAATGGGCGGGCGGGCTGGACGCCCTGCGACGGCTGACCGCCGTCTTCTACGGCCACGTGCTGAAGGACCCATTGCTGGAGCCCGTTTTCCGCCACATGGACCCCGGCCATCCCGAGCACGTGGCGGTCTGGCTCGCCGAGGTGTTCGGCGGCCCCGAGACCTACAGCCACGACCACGGCGGCCACCGGCACATGGTCGGACGGCATCTCGGGCGGGCCATCACCGAAGAGCAGCGCCGCCGCTGGGTGAACCTGCTCTTCGACGCCGCCGATGAGGCAGGGCTGCCCGCCGACCCCGAGTTCCGCTCCGCGTTCGCCGCCTACGTCGAATGGGGCAGCAGGCTCGCGGTGATGTTCTCGGAGCCCGGCCGCGAGGTCACCGTTCCCGAGCCGATGCCGAAGTGGGACTGGGGCAACCGACCGCCCTGGCAGCCGCCGTCGGACTGAGTGCGGTCATAGTGGGGCGGTCGGGAAAGGAGGCCGCCGTGATCCGGGTCGACGGCCGGACCCTGCGCTGCGCGGACGTCGTGACCGCCGCGGGCACCGAGGGACCGCTGGGCATTGATGTTTCCATCGCCGCGCTGCGCGGCGCCGAAAGCGCGTGGAAACTCGCCGAGGAGCTGAGCACGCGGCGGATCGTCTACGGCCGCACCACCGGCGTCGGCGCCAACAAGGAGGACCCGGTCGGCGAGGGCGAGTCGCCGGATCACGGGCTGCGGCTGCTGCGCAGTCACGCCGGCGGCAGCGGCGACGTCATGTCCCCCGCCCAGACCAGGGCGATGATGCTGATCCGGCTCAACCAGCTGCTGGCCGGACGTTCCGGGCTCAGCCCGGAGCTGATCGGGGCGCTGGCCGCCGCGGTGCGGACCGGGTCGCTGCCGCTGGTGCACCGGCTCGGCGCGATCGGCACCGGCGACCTCGCCCCGCTCGCGGAGACCGCGCTCGCCCTCACCGGCGAACGGCCGTGGCTGACCGGCGGTGTGCCGCCGGTACCCGTGCAGGCCGGTGACGCGCTCGCGTTCATGAGCAGCAACGCCGCCACCCTGGCCGAAGCGACCCTCGCGGCGATGCGGCTCGACACGCTGACGCGGGCGAGTCACGTTGTCGCGGCACTGACCTACATAGCGCTCGACGGGAACCCGGAGGCGTACGCGACTCCTGTGCACGAGGCGCGTCCGCACGCCGGGCAGGTCGCGTGCGCGGCGGAGATGCGGCGACTGCTCGGGATGGAGGGCACGCCCAAACCCGGCAGGCGCATCCAGGACCCGTTCGGGCTCCGCGCTTTCCCGCAGGTCCAGGGGCCGGCACTGGACGCGATCCACTACCTGCGCGACGTGCTCGCGGTGGAGATCAACGCCAGCACCGAGAACCCGATGATCTCGACGGTGCACCAGGACGCCTACCACCACGCGCATTTCCACACCGCGTACGTCTCGACCGCACTCGACCAGGTGCGCGCGACCGTCCACCAGGTCGCGGAGCTGTCGGTGGCCCGCCTCGGCGACCTGGTGGAACCGGAGTTCACCGGGCTGCGGCCGTTCCTCGCGGCCGGGCCGTCGGGCAGCTCGGGCGTGATGATCCTGGAGTACGTCGCCCACGACGCGCTCACCGAACTGCGGCAGGCCGCGCTCCCGGCGACGCTGGGCACCGCCGTCGTCTCGCGCGGGATCGAAGACCACGCGAGCTTCTCCACCCAGGCCGCGCGGGCGGCGACCGCGGCCGGGACGGCGTATCAGCAGGTGCTGGCGTGCGAGCTGGTCGCGGCCGTCCGGGCGCTGCGGATGCGGAAGGCCGAACTCGTCTCCCTGCCCGCGCGGGACGCCTACGAGACCGCCGCCTCCGTGCTCGACCCGAGCGTCGTGGACCGGCCGCTCACCGAAGACATCGCGCGCGCCGTCTCGCTTTTGGACACCTTCGCGCTCATCTGACCCTCCGATGTCGAGAACCGCCGGACGGCGTCGTCCCTGGGGCAGCACACCCCACAGCGAGGAGATCACCATGGCCATCCGGCAGCTGGACCACGTCGGCGTCATCGTCAGCGACCTCACGGCCGCCGTCGCGTTCTTCGTCGAGTTCGGCCTCGAACTGGAAGGCAAGATGACGATGGAGAGCGACCTGGCGGACCGCATCACCGCGGTCGGGCAGGCCAAATCGGAGATCGCGATGGTGCGCGTCCCCGGCGGCGACGGGCGGCTCGAACTCATCCAGTACCTCACGCCCGAGTCCCACCCCGGCGACTCGCACGCTCCGGCCAACACGCTCGGCCTGCGCCACCTCGCCTTCCAGGTCGACGACATCGAAGGCGTCCTCGACCGGGTGCGGCCCCACGGAGGCACACTCGTGGGCGAAGTCGTGAACTACGAGGACAGCTTCCGGCTCTGCTACCTTCGCGGCCCCGACGGGATCATCATCGAGCTGGCCGAGAAGATCGGCTGACACCTCAGCAGCAACAGCCCCGCCGGGCGAGCGACCGGATCCGGGGACTCGTCGCGGGCCGGTTCGCGGCGGCCTCGACGGCAGCGAGCATCCGCCCCCGCTCCGCCTTGCCGAGCACGCGGCCACGGGCGATCACGGTGTCGATCTTCGCGACGTTGCGGATGTCAGCGGCCGGGTTCGCGTCCAGCAGCACGAGATCCGCCTCCTTCCCCGCCGCGACGGTGCCCGAAGTCCTTTCCCTGCCGAGGAACTTCGCGGCGTCGCCGGTGACGGTCTTCAACGCCCGTAACGGCGAGAGCCCGGCCTCGACCAGGAAGGCGAGCTCCTCGTGCAGTCCGCTGCCGGGGAAGGTGTACGGATTGAGGCAGTCGGTGCCGCCGATGAGCCCGACGCCCGCTTCGTGCGCGACGCCGACCAGCCGCAGCGTCTCCTGGTAGTACCGCTCCTGAAGGGCGATCTCCGACGGCGTCTTCGGCGCGAACAGTTCGATGCCCTTGACCCAGCTCTCGCGCAGGTCCGCGGGGATGTATTTCAGCCGGGGGTCGTGCTGGTGGGTTTCGGCGGGCTGGGTGACCACCCGGTTGATCGTCAGCGTCGGCGAGTGCCAGGTGCCGTTGCACCGCAGCCCGCCGAAGTAGGCCCGCGCCACGCCGGGGTCGTACGTGGTGACCGAATCGAACTCCAGTTGCCGCGCCAGGTTGAAGAAGGCGCGCGGCGCCGCGGGATCGTAGGGCGTCGTTTTCAGCCTGGCGAGGATCTCGTCGCGCCGGGACGAACAGTGGACGGACACCCCGAAGAAATGCTCGAAGCTGTGCTGGCCGAGGTCGCTCGCCTCGAGGTGCGACAGCTTGTACGGCCAATGCCCGGAGAACCTCAGGCCCTGGTGGCGGGCCTCGTCCGCGATCGCTCGCACGGCGTCGGGCCCGAGGTAGGAGTAGGTCTTCACGAACTCGGCGCCGGCGGCCTTCTCCGCGCGGACGGCGGCCCGCGCCTCGGCCGCCGTCGTCACCTGGAGCACCGGCGGGCCGAGGAGCGTGACCGGCCCGTCGACGATCCCGCTCGCCAGTACGAACCGCGGGCCGAGCAGCTCCCCGCGTTCGATCTTGTCCCTGGTCGCGCGGTTCTCCGCGTACCCCCACATCTCGCGGGCGCCCGTGACGCCGTGGACGAGGTGCAGCGGCGGGACGATCTCTTCGAGGTCCGCGCCATGGGTGTGCATGTCCCAGAGCCCCGGGATGAGGTACTTGCCGCGGCCGTCGATCACCCGCGCGCCACCGGTTTCCGGAACCTGGCCGGAGGCGCCGACCCAGGCGATCCGGTCGCCGACGAGCACGACCGAGACGTCACGCCGCGGCGCCGAACCCGTGCCGTCGATCAGCGTGACCCGGTCGATGACGACGAGCTCGCGCGTGTCCGCGGCGGCCGTGCCGGGCAGCAGCCCGGCGAGCGCCACCCCGGTCCCGCCGGCGGCCAGCCATCTCAGGAACTCGCGCCTGCTGGATCCCGCTCCCGCCATGAGAACCGCCGCCTTTCCACCCAGATCCCCCAGGCGGCCGATTCAACTCGCCGCGATGGAGGCGCCGCAAGGAAAGCGAAGGCCCCTTACCCGAGCTCAGCACAAAGTAAGGGGCCTTCTCCTGAAACACGGCTCAGCCGAAGAAGACCTCGGCCTCTTCGTACCGCTCGGCCGGGACGGTCTTCAGCTCGGCGGTCGCCTCGGAGAGCTTGACGCGGACGATGTCGGTGCCGCGCAGCGCCGTCATCACGCCGAAATCACCGTCGGCGACGGCGTCGACGGCGTTGAGCCCGAACCGGGTGGCGAGCACGCGGTCGTACGCCGTCGGGGTGCCGCCGCGCTGGACGTGCCCGAGCACGACCGCACGGGACTCCTTGCCGGTGCGGGCGGCGATCTCGTCGGCCAGCCAGGTGCCGATGCCGCCGAGCCGGACGTGCCCGAAGGCGTCCTTCTCACCGGTCAGCAGCTTCTCCTCGCCGCCCTCGGGCAGCGCGCCCTCGGCGACCACGATGATCGGCGCGTACTCCTTCTCGAAGCGGCGCTCGACCCACGAGACGACCTGGTCGACGTTGAAGTGCCGCTCCGGCACCAGGATCACGCTCGCGCCCCCGGCGAGACCGGAGTGCAGCGCGATCCAGCCCGCGTGCCTGCCCATGACCTCGACGACCAGGGCGCGGTGGTGCGACTCGGCCGTGGTGTGCAGCCGGTCGATGGCCTCGGTGGCGATCGAGACGGCCGTGTCGAAGCCGAACGTGTAGTCGGTGGCGCCGAGGTCGTTGTCGATCGTCTTGGGCACCCCGACGACGCCGACACCGTCGTCCGTGAGCCGCTTCGCGACACCGAGGGTGTCTTCGCCGCCGATCGCGATCAGCGCGTCGACCTGCTGCTCGGCGAGCACGGCCTTGATCTTGTCGACCCCGCCCTCGACCTTGTACGGGTTGGTCCGCGACGAACGCAGGATCGTGCCGCCGCGGGTCAGGATGTCCTCGACGTCGTTCAGGCCGAGCGGGCGGCTGTCCCCGGTGAGGGGACCGTTCCAGCCGTTGCGGAACCCGACGATGTCCCAGCCGTGTACCTCGATGCCCTTGCGCACCACAGCGCGGATCACCGCGTTGAGCCCCGGGCAGTCGCCACCGCCGGTCAGCACACCGACACGCATGAGAAGCCTCCGTCTTGTGTTCCGTAGAGATGACAGTCACATGTCCCGCCGCCAGCGTAGCGGGAGTTCTCTGGATCGGTGCAGGGCGGACCACCTCGGGAATCGGTCCACGTCCGCGATGTGCTAGCTTGGCGCCGTGCAGCGCTATTTCTGGTTTACGAAGCCGGCCCCGGGTGGGCACGGCGGCGTGAACCTGCGCTGACCTCCACCCCGAGCCGGAATCACACCGGCTCGGCGAGTTCCCGCGGGTCGGTATCCCTTTCGAAAGGAACCAGACCCGCGATGTCTCCCTCCGCTGACACCCTGATCGCCCTCGACGGGCACCGCACGGCGGCCATCGACCCGCTGCTCTCGCCCGCGATGCTGCGGCACGAACATCCGATGACGGCGGAAATCGCCGATACCGTCCTAGCCGGGCGGGCCTCGGCCGTCGACATCCTCGACGGCCGGGACGACCGGCTCCTCGTCGTCGTCGGGCCCTGCTCGGTGCACGACACGGACGCCGCGCTCGACTACGCCCGCCGCCTCGCCGCCAAGGCCGAAGAACACCGCCGCGACCTGCACATCGTCATGCGGGTCTACTTCGAGAAGCCGCGGACCACGCTCGGCTGGAAAGGCCTGATCAACGACCCCGGCCTCGACGGCACCTACGAGGTCAACCACGGTCTCCGGATGGCGCGCAAACTGCTGCTCGACATCTCGGCGCTCGGACTGCCGGTCGGCTGCGAATTCCTCGACCCGATCACCCCGCAGTTCATCTCCGACACCGTGACCTGGGGTTCCATCGGCGCGCGGACCGCGGCGAGCCAGGTGCACCGGCAGCTGTGCAGCGCGCTGTCGATGCCGGTGGGGATCAAGAACTCGACCGAGGGCGACGTCCAGGTCGCCGTCGACGCCACCCGCGCGGCCGGCGCGAGCCACGTCTTCGCCGGGATCAACCCCGACGGGCTCGCCGCGCTGATCACCACCGCGGGCAACGAGGACTGTCACGTGATCCTGCGCGGCAGCTCCGCCGGCCCGAACTACGACCCCGCGACGGTGGCCGACACGCTGGCGCGGCTCGCGAAGTCGGGGCTGCCGGAGCGCGTGATCATCGACGCGAGCCACGGCAACAGCGCGAAGGACCACGTGCGCCAGGCCTCGGTCGTCCGCGAACTCGCCGGGCGGATCGGCGCCGGTGAGCGGGGTATCGCGGGGCTGATGCTGGAGAGCTTCCTGGTGGCGGGGCGACAGGACCTGACGCTGGGCTCGGCTTCGTCGCTGACCTACGGGCAGTCGATCACGGACGCCTGCCTCGGCTGGGAGACGACCGCCGAACTGCTGGACACGCTCGCGGAGGCGGTGGACTCGCGCCGCTGAGGGGTCCCAGCGGCTGCAATGAAGGGGCCTTTCATCGCAAATTTTGCAATGAAAGGCCCCTTCATTGCACGGCACGGGGGGGGGTGGAAGGCCGGGGCTTATGCCGCGAAGGGAGCTTTCGTCGCATGGCACGCGGGGATGGCGTCCTTCGCGTCAGGGACGTCAGGCCCAATCCGTAGTGAAGGCCTCCTTCCCTACCTTGAGGGTAGTGAAGGAGGCCTTCACGGATTCTGGACCGGCCGCTCCGCCACTCCAGCCCCAGCAGCCACACCAGTCACAAGCGCCACGCGTGAGGGCCACCCAAGTACATGAAGGACCCCATCCTTGCGCCTAGGTACAGGAAGGGGACCTTCACGTACTTCAGGCAAGGGACCTACCGGTGCCAGTAAGACTCGATGATCTGCCACCGCTGGTAGTTGTGCCGCGCGTCGGCCAGCGCGTCGTGCTGGTCGTCCGGGGCGGCGGGCAGCTTCGGCTTGCCCGCGTCCTCCCAGCGTTGCCGCAGATCACGCGTGAAGCGCGGCAGTTGGCGCGGCAGCGCGGGCATCGGACCCCACAGTTGCGCCAGCGCGACGTGGTCGTAGGCGGCGAACCAGGCCCACAGTTCGATCCCGCCTGGCGGCTTGCCGAAGAACTCGAGCAGGTCCGTGCGGATCTTCTCGCGGCTGCGCCACGCCGGGTCCGCGGGCGACGGGAGTTTCGGGAGCACGTGGTCGCGGACCCAGGGGCCCGCCTTGCCGGGATCGAAATCGGTCGAGACCGCGTAGAACTCGCGGCCTCTTTCGTCCACGACACCGATCGACACCAGATCGATGGTCACGCCGTCCTCAATGAATTCGGTGTCGTAGAAAAAGCGCACCGGAGAACCCTAGTGGGGCCTCAGCCGACCTTGGTGTCCGGGATACGGGCGACGTCGTGGGCGGACGGCTGCGCGGGCACCTTCGGGCGGATTCCCGCCTCCTCGGCGGCGAGCAGTTCCTTCGCCTTGGCAGCGTAGATGTCGACGTACTCCTGGCCGGAGAGCTCCATGAGGGCGTACATGATCTCGTCGGTGATGGACCGCTCGATGAACCTGTCGCCGGCGAGGCCTTCGTAGCGCGAGAAGTCGAGCGGCTTGCCGAAGCGGATCTCGAGGCGGCGCGGCCACCACATCTTCGAGCCGATCGGGTTCACCTTGTCGGTACCGATCATGGCCACCGGGACCACGACGCCGCCGGACTCCAGCGCGATCCGCGCGACGCCGGTCTTGCCCTTGTACAGACGGCCGTCCGGGGAGCGGGTGCCTTCCGGGTAGATGCCGAGGAGGTGCCCTTCGCGGACCAGCCGGGTCGCGGTGTCGAGCGCGGCCTGCGCGGCGTTGCCGCCGGAACGGTCGATCGGGAACTGGCCGACGCCGGTGAAGAACCACTTCTTCAGCAGGCCCTTGAAGCCTTTTTCGGTGAAATACTCCGATTTGGCCGGGAAGGTCACCTTGCGCTTGACGCGCAGCGGCATGAAGAAGGAGTCGGCCACCGCGAGGTGGTTGCCCGCGAGGATCGCGCCACCGTCTTCGGGGATGTTCTCCGCGCCGACGACTTTGGTGGGCCACAGCGCCTTGAGCAGTGGCCCGATAAACACGTGTTTCATGAGCCAGTACAGCACTGCGAAAACTCCTCCTAGCAGCTCAACCCCTGCGCCCGATGGTCAAGACTACGAATCGCGCACTCCTGGCACAACGAAGTCCACCCGGTTACCCGCGGCCAGCGACGGATCTCACACCCGATCCGGCCTGATTCCGGCAGTGGCCGGGGGCCCACAAGCCGCTCCGGTCGTGCGAACATAGTAGACCTACCCAGCTCTCACGGAAGGCGATCGCATGGCCGTCCTCGCCGGCGCGGAACCGTTCGCTCACACCGGTTCGTCCGAAGCAGGGTTCCTGCTGTGCCACGGGTTCACCGGCACCCCCGCGAGTATGCGGCCCTGGGGCGACCATCTGGCCGAGGCCGGTTACACGGTGCGTTGCCCGCTGCTCCCCGGGCACGGGACCCGGTGGCAGGACATGAACCGGACAGGCTGGGAAGACTGGTACGGCGCGGTCCGCGAAGAGCTGCTGGCGCTCTTCTCGACCTGCGACACGGTGTTCGTCGCCGGGATGTCGATGGGCGGGACACTGACGCTGCGGCTGGCCGAGGAGTTCGGCGACCGGATCGCCGGCATCGTGCTGGTGAACCCGTCGGTGCTGACCCTGCGGTGGGACGCCAAACTGCTGCCCGTCCTGTCGCGGATCCTGCCGTCGGTGCCGGGCGTGGCCAACGACATCGCGAAGCCGGGCGAGACGGAGCTGGCCTACTCGCGGACGCCTGTGCGCGCGGCGGCGAGCCTGGCGAAGCTGTGGAAGCTCACCCGCGAGGATCTGCGCAAGGTGACCCAGCCCGTGCTCCTCCTCCATTCGGCCGTCGACCACATCGTGGAGCCGGTCAACTCCCAGGTGATCCTCGACGGGATCGGCAGCGACGACGTGACCGAGGTGGTGCTGGAGAACAGCTTCCACGTCGCCACACAAGACCACGACGCGGGCCTGATCTTCACGCGTACGGTGGACTTCGCCCGGTCCGTGCGCCGGGCGGGACAGGTGGACGCCGGATGAGCAGAGGCAAGGACGGGCCGGAGGACGTCGACGCGACGTTCGCCGAGATCGTGGCCGACCTCCGTGCGGAGGGCGTCGGGCTGTTCCCGGAAGACGACCTGGGGAAGACGGCCGGGAAGACGGCGGAAAAGCCGGCGGAGAAGGCACCCCGGCCCGAACAGTCGGACGCCGAATCCGAAGCGGGCTGGCGAGGCGGCGGCACCAGCTGGGACAAGACGCTCTTCGAGGACGATCCCGCCGGGCCGGGCGAGGACGAGGGTCACTTCGTGCCGCCCGAGCCGCCTCCCCTGCCGCGTCCGCGCAAGGGCGCCTTCATCGTCCTGCTGTTCTTCGTGCTCGGCCTGCTGCTCCTGATCGCGCCCAATCTGATCGGCATGGGCACGCGGCTCGGCACCCCGCTCGGCATCCTCGCCCTCGCGACCGCGATCGCCCTGCTCCTGCTGCGGGTTCGCCAGGGGCCGCCGCCCGGCGCGGATCCGCACAACGGCGCGCAGGTCTGAACTGCCGGACAATTCCGATCATGAAGATCGACTTCACTCCCTCGCGCCGGTCGACGGTCGGCGCGGAATGGGAGCTCGCCCTCGTCGACCGGCGGACCGGTGAGCTCTCGTCGGTCGCGGAGCAGGTGCTCGACGCCGTCCGGCCCGACGGCGAGGAGGAGCACCCGAAGATCAAGCAGGAGCTGCTGCTCAACACCATCGAGGTGATCAGCGGGATCTGCGACACGATCGCCGAGGTCAAGGCCGATCTGAACGAGTCGCTGGACGTCGTCCATTCGGTCCTCGACCCGCTGGGCGTCGAGCTGTTCTCGGCCGGGTCGCATCCGTTCTCGACGTGGTATCAGCAGAAGGTCACCGACAAGGAGCGCTACGCCAAGCTCATCGACCGGACCCAGTGGTGGGGGCGGCAGATGCTGATCTACGGCGTCCACGTGCACGTCGGCGTCGACCATCGCGACAAGGCCCTGCCGATCCTGGACGCGCTGCTCAACTACGCGCCACACCTGCAAGCGCTTTCGGCGTCTTCGCCGTACTGGGGCGCGGAGGACACCGGCTACGCGTCGAACCGCGCGCTGATGTTCCAGCAGCTGCCGACGGCCGGGCTGCCGTTCCAGTTCCGGAAGTGGACCGAGCTGGAGAGCTACGTCGACGACATGTTCACCACGGGCGTGATCGACCACTTCTCCGAGATCCGCTGGGACGTCCGGCCCGCCCCGCATTTCGGGACGATCGAGATGCGGGTGTGCGACGGATTGCCGACGCTGGAGGAGGTCGGCGCGATCGCGGCGCTGACGCAATGTCTCGTCGACGATTTCACTTCCCGGCTCGAAGACGGCGAGATCCTGCCGACGCTGCCGCCTTGGCACGTCCAGGAGAACAAGTGGCGCGCGGCGCGCTACGGCGTCGACGCGATCATCATCCTCGACGCGGCGGGCAACGAACGGCTCGTCACCGACGACACCTACGACCTGCTGGAGCGGCTCGAACCGGTCGCCCGGCGCCTGGACTGCGTCGACGAACTGCGGTCGGTGGAGACGATCCTGGCCTACGGGCCCAGCTACCTGCGTCAGCGCGCGGTGGCGAAGCACTACAACGGCAGCCTTCGCGCCGTCGTCGCTTCGCTCATCGCCGAAATGCGGGACGGAAAGATCGCACGCCCCTGACTGACCCCGCGATTCGGCACCTAATTGCGATCGAGATGCCCCAGGAGGGTGCTCGGGCCGAAGGTCGAAGCGCCAAGCGCCTCGACGCGGGAACGCAGCTCGCGATCGGCGGTCACCACGACGACGTGGTCTTCCGGGCCCGCCTCCCTGGCCTCCCGCGCGACGGCCACGATCCGGGAGTCCCCGTCGGACTCGGCGTCGACGACCTCGACGCCGGGCACGGCCGCGACTCCCCGCGCCTTCCCCTCGACGACCAGCACGACCCTCGGCCACCACGACCATTCGCCGCCACCCGGGAGCGCCGGATCGGCGAGCCCGGTTCCGGCCAGGGTCGCGAGCTTGTCCCGCAACCGTTCCGCGGCGCCACGCCGGTCGCGCCACCAGCCGTCCGGCCGCGACCCGACCACGTTCGCGCCGTCGACCACCAGTACCAGTTCGCGATCCAAGTGTTCCTTCAATCCCGGCCACGCCACCGCGAAATCGCGGTGCAGCCGGAAGTCCGCGACCTCGCCCGCCCGGACCCACCGCAGTTCCGCGCTCTCCGCGTTCTTCACCCTGGCCGAAAGCGCGCCGATCGGCGCGGCCAGGATCGTGGTGTAGCGCCAGTTCCCGTGGTCGACGTGCGACGCGGCCAGCGCGCGGACGCCCGACGGCGGGATGTCGGCCTCTTCGTGCGCCTCGCGGGTGGCGGCCTCGCGCGGGCTCTCCCCCGCCTCGACCGCGCCCCCTGGCAGCGCCCACGTACGCCCGTGATGCACCCACCAAGCCCGGCGTTGCAGCAGGACACCGCGCGCGGGATCGGACAGCAGCAGCCCGGCGGCGCCGTTCAAACCCCAGTGGAGATGCCCGAAGTCGCATTTCACGAAGCCGTTGCCGTCTTGCCGGGTCACGGCTTCAGCCTGTCACACCGACTTCGGCGCCGGGAGCCTTCGCCGCGTCGACGGCGAGCGCCGCCGCGCCGACGATCGTGCTGTCGTCCCCGTGGTGCGCGGTGCGGATGCGGGCCAGCGGCCGGTGCCCGGCGCCGGTGATCTTGCCCGCGTACTGTTCCCGCGCCTCGTCGAGGAACAGCGGCGCCGATTCGGACACCCCGCCGCCGATCACGATGATCTCCGGGTCGAAGACATCCGCGACCAGCGCCAGTCCTTCGGCGAGCCACTTGCCCAGTTCGGTCATCGCGCGCTGGGCGATCGGGTCGCCGTCGCGGGCGGCACCGGCGACCCGGCGGCCGGTGACCGAACCGGGGTCTCCCCTGGTCTCCCGCGCCAGCACGGTCGACCGGCCGGGGTGCCGGGCGAGCAGTTCCACCGCGGTCGCGGCGAGCGCGGTCCCGCTGCAGTACCGCTCCCAGCAGCCGTACTTGCCGCACGGGCAGGGCCGCCCGCCGGGAACGACCGTGAGATGCCCGAGTTCGGGGGCGACGCCGTACGCGCCCCGGTAGATCTTGCCGTCGAGCAGCAGACCCGCGCCGATCCCGGTACCGAGCGCGATCAGCGCGGCCACCTGGGCGCCGCGGGCGGCCCCGAACCGGTACTCGCCGATCGCCGCGGCGTTCACGTCGTGTTCCAGGGTCACCGGCAGGCCGACGCGTTTCTCGATCCGTTCGGCGACCGGCGCGGCACGCCAGGACAGATGCGGCGCGAACATCACCGTCCGCCGGTCCTTGGCGACGAACCCGGCGACCGCAAGCCCGACACCGGAGACGTCGTGCCGGTTGCGGAGGTCTTCGATCACGCCGGCGATGGCGTCTTCGAGCGCGTCCTCCCCGCTGGGCGTGCCGACCCTGGCGGTGTCCATCAGCGAGCCGTGCTCGTCCACCACGCCGGCGCGCACACTCGTGCCCCCGACGTCCACCCCTACCGTCAGCAACTCAGTTCTCCCGGTCCGGCTGCCAAGCGTCGCGCCTGGTCACCGCGATGTGCTGGACCCGCGAAGCTCCCACCGGCGCATCTTCCCGCGCCGGCTCCTTCCGCGCAGGCTGGAACCCCGGCATGTGCACCCCGCCCTCGGGCTCCCAGCGATCGGCGAGCACCGCCCGCAGCAACGCGACGAGCTGCGCGGCCTGCTCCATCAGCCGTGCCACGAACTCGGGCCGTTCCCCGCGGAAGACGCCGACGACCGCGCAGAGCGGGCACCAGCCGCCGTCGGTGTCGTGTTCCGAGCAGCCGTGCCCGGCGGAGATCAGGCTCTCCAGCCACGGCGCCGCGTGCTCGACGACGAGTTCGACCAGCAGCCGGATCTCTTCGGCCAGTTCGAGGCCGTCGGCCTTCGTGTGTTCGCTGTACTCGCTCACCCGGGTCCCCGGTTCCCGGCCAGGCTCACGACCAGGCCGTGCGCGTCGGATTCCGCACCGGTGATCCGGCACGGGCGCAGCATCTCCGGCAGCGCGATCAGCCGCCGGAAACCGTCCACGGTGACGGCGAGATCATCGTCCACTCTGGCCAGGTCCACTTCGGAGTCACGGTGCAGCGGCACCGCGATCCGTAGCTGATACCCACCGTCCGATTCGGACACCTGCAGCAGTGGGGTGACACCTTTTTCGTCGCCCGTCAGGGGATCCAGCCCCTGATAGAGCTCGTACGCGATTTCCTGCAACGCCTCGAGCCCCACCGGCTCGACGGCGCGGTGCTCGACGGGCTTCACCTGTCCGGACCCGAAACCGGCGTCGGCGAGCTCGGCGAGGACGGCGTTCTGCTGGGTGCGCCTGGTCCGCATCCACGAGGCCGCGGCGCCGCGCCAGAACCCGGGCGCGGGCATCAGCCGGTTGACGATCAGGCCGTCGACCAGGATCCCACGCAGGGCAAGGGAACTGAGGGTGCGGCGGGCTTCCGCGACGACCACGCGCTCCGGCGTCAGCACGAGCCGTACGGTGGTGGTGGCCGGGTCGGTGAGCAGGGTGCGCAGCGAGTCCAGATGCGCGCCGAGCCGCCGCACCGCGGCCGCCGTCCGCCGCGCGCCCGGTTTGAACATCCTCGACAGATAGCCGGAGACGGCTTCGGGCAAAGCCAGCAGGCGCAGCGTTTCCGCGGTCGGTCCACAGTCGACGACGACCGTCTCCCAGGGACCGTGTTCGGCGAGGCGCTGGACCTCGGTGAGCGCGAGGAGTTCGTCCACGCCGGGCACCACGGTGAGTTCTTCGGCGTCGAGCGAGCCGAGGCCCGCCCCCGCGAGCGCGGTCTGCAACTCCTGCCGGAGTTCGCGCCAGGTGCTGTCGACGAGGCCGCGGGTGTCGATCTGGGCGGCATGCAAGAGCGTGTCCACTTCGGACGGTTCGCCGCCGAGAGCGCGGCCGAAGGCGTCACCGAGGGAATGGGCCGGGTCGGTCGAGACCACGAGCGTCTTCCTGCCCCGCCCGGCCAGTGCGGCCGCCGTCGCCGCGGCCAGCGTGGTCTTGCCGACACCCCCCTTGCCGGTGAAAAGCAGGATCCGCATGCCTACCCTTCGACTCAGGATGCTTCAGCGCGCTTCTTGAGCTCCTTGAGCGCGGTGTCCATGACCATCTTCTCGGCCTTGCGGCGCAGCAGCCCGATCATCGGCAGCGCCAGCTCGACGGACAGCGTATACGTGACCTTGGTGCGGCCGGCGCCCAGCGCTTCGAGGGCGTAGCGGCCGTTCTGGGCCTTCTGCATCTGCCCCTTGACCAGGTGCCAGCTGACTCCGTTGCCGTCGGCGTCCCAGTCGTACTCGAGGGTGTAGACGTCCTTGATCGGCCCGGCGTCGAGGGTGAGTTTCACCTGCTTGGCGCGGCCGTTGTCATCCTCGCCGAGTACCTCGGTCTCCCGGACGGCCTTGGCCCATTCCGGGTACGCGGGGAAGTCGGCGATGACGGCCATCACCCGCGCGGGCTCGGCGTCGACCTCGATGGACTGCGTGGACTGCTCGGCCATGGTCCAAACTGTAGCCGCAGCCGAGGGTCACCAGCGCAGCACGTACGGCTGTGCCGTCTCTTTGAAGTGACCGACGTTACGGCATTCGGTCCTGCCGAGCCTCGTCCGCGGCGTCAGCGGCTGGTGGACGTGCCCGAACACCGACCAGCGCGGCCGCTGCTCGCGGATGAGACCGACCAGCGCCGCCGACCCGATCTCGGACCGCCGCGCGATCACGTCGTAGGTCAGTTCCGGGAGGGCGGGCGGGATGTGGGTGCACAGGACGTCGACGTTCTCCAGCGCGCCGACCGCGACGTCGTACTCCTCGCGGGTGCGCAGGTACGGCCGCCAGAAACCGTTGCGGCGCGGGACCACGTTCGGCGGGAGGAGCGCGCCACCGACGAACCCGAAGCGCAGGCCGCCGAACTCGGCGACCTCGCCGTCGAGGACGGTGATGCCGTCGCCGGCGAACTCCGGCCACAGCGACGGGTCGTCGACGTTGCCGGGGGTCGCGAACGTCGGCGCGGTCAAAGCGCCGAACAGGACGGCGTACTGGTCCTGGATCGCCTCACCGACGGCGGCGGCGGGATCGGCCAAAGTGGCCCACAACGATCGCGAGAAGGCAACGGTCTCATCACGAGTGCCCTCACGCCGAAGCCTCGCGAACTCACCGACCTTCTCGGCGCCGAACAGCGCGCCCATGATGCCCTTGTCGTGCTCGCGGTAGTCGACGAAGTCCAGCAGGTCGCCCAGCACGATCAGCGCGTCGGCGCCGTCGCCCGCGCGTTTGAGCGCGTCGGCGTTGCCGTGCACGTCCGACACCACGTGAACCCGCATGCTCTCCCCTACTCGACCCGGGGACCGACCCCGGGCTCGCGCCCGTCCTCGAGGACCTCTTTGAGCCCGAGCGCGATCGCCTTGGCCGCACGGGCCCTGCGATCGAACTCCCGCCGCAGGTCACGGGCCTGGAGCACAAGAGGCTCCCCGTCCGGACCGGCGGGAGTGGCGCGCAGGAAGTAGTGCAGCAAAGTGCCGTCGAGCACCGGCTCGAGCCAGACCTCCATGGTACCGATCAAGGCACCGCGCACGGTCCAGCGCAATCCTTGGTCGCCACGGTCGGTGTAGACCTCCAGAACGAGGTCCGGCCAGTAACGTGACCAAGATCGCGGATCGGCGAAAGCGGCGGCCACGGTGGAGGGCGGGACCACGAGGAAGGTCTCGTCGACGATGTCGAGAGCTGGCGGCGCCTGGTTCACAGCGGCAGAATGTCATGCCCTGGGTATGGCCGATTCGTCAGCATGGTCTTAAGGTGCACGGCACGCTAAGTTGACTGGCGGGTAACACCGGTCACACCACTTGCACGCGAACACGGAGGTTCCTCGTGCGCGAATACAGCGCCCCCGCCGCCAATCCGGTGACCGACGACGAGAATCTCGCCGACGTCGTCTGGGCGAACGCGGAGCGGTTCTCCGATGTCGTGAGTTTCCGCCGCCAGGTCGACGGTACCTGGTTGGACATCACCGCCAAAGACTTCGCCGCCCAGGTTCTGGCCGTGGCCAAGGGAATGGCACAGGCGGGCATCGCCCCGGGCGACCGGATCGGGCTCATGTCCAAGACCCGGTACGAATGGACCCTGATCGACTTCGCGATCTGGGCCGCCGGCGCGGTCACCGTCCCGATCTACGACACCTCCTCGGCAGAGCAGGTGCACTGGATCCTCTCGGACTCGGCGGCGAAGGGCGTGTTCGTCGAGACCGACGAACACCTCGCGACGCTCGAATCCGTCAAGGGACGCCTCGACACGCTCGAGCACACCTGGCAGATCGAGGCAGGCGCCGTCGACCAGCTCACCGAGCAGGGCGCCGCGCTCGGCGACGACGACCTGCACGAGCGCCGCCGCACGGTGAAGGCGGGCGACCTGGCCACGATCGTGTACACCTCGGGCACGACCGGCCGTCCCAAGGGCGTCGAGCTGACCCACCGGAACCTCCTCGCCGAGATCCGCGCCGACATCGCCGCGTTCCCGCAGCTGATGGAGCAGGGCAACTCGCTGCTGGTGTTCCTGCCGCTCGCACACGTCCTCGCCCGCGCCATCGCGGTGACCGCGCTCAGCGCGCGAGTGACCCTCGGGCACACCTCGGACGTCAAGGACCTCGTCGCCGACCTCGGCACCTTCCGGCCGACGTTCGTCGTCGCCGTGCCGCGGGTGTTCGAGAAGGTCTACAACGGCGCGAAGCAGAAGGCGCACGGCGACGGCAAGGGCAAGATCTTCGACGCCGCCGAAGCCACCGCCGTCGCGTACAGCCAGGCTCAGGACACCGGCGGCGCAGGGCTGGGCCTCAAGGTCAAGCACGCGCTGTTCGACAAGCTCGTCTTCAGCAAGCTGCGCGCGGCCCTCGGCGGCCGGTGTGTCGCCGCGGTGTCCGGGGGTGCCCCGCTCGGCGTGCGGCTGGCGCACTTCTTCCGCGGTATCGGCGTCCCGGTGTTCGAGGGCTACGGCCTGACCGAGACGTCCGCCGCGGCCTGCGTCGGCACCCAGGACGGCTTCCGCGTCGGCACCGTGGGACGCCCGGTCGCCGGCACTTCGGTGCGGATCGCCGACGACGGCGAAATCCTGCTGAAGGGCGACGTCGTCTTCGGCGGCTACTTCAACAACGCCCAAGCGACCGCCGAAGCGCTCGAAGACGGCTGGTTCCACACCGGTGACCTCGGCGAACTGGACCGCGACGGATTCCTCAAGATCACCGGGCGCAAGAAGGAGATCATCGTCACCGCGGGCGGTAAGAACGTCGCCCCGTCCGGGCTCGAGGACACCATCAAGGCCAGCCCGCTGATCAGCCAGGCGATGGTGGTCGGCGACCAGCGGCCGTTCATCGGCGCGCTGATCACCATCGACGAGGAGTACTTCCCGTCGTGGAAATCGCAGCACGGTAAGCCTGCCGACGCCTCCGTGTCCGACCTGGCCGGCGACGCCGAGCTGCGCGCCGAGGTCCAACAGGCCGTCGATCAGGCCAACAGCGCGGTTTCGCAGGCCGAGGCGATCAAGAAGTTCACGATCCTCTCGAAGGACTTCACCGAGGCCGGTGGCGAGATCACGCCGAGCCTGAAGCTGAAGCGCAACATCGTGAACAAGAACTACGCGACCGACATCGAAGCGCTGTACAAGAAGTAGCTCTTCGCGCGTGAGGGCCTCCTTGCCTACCGTGAGGGTAGGCAAGGAGGCCCTCACAGACGAACGAGGTGTGGCTGGGTAGGTTCGGGGCTGAGCCGACGTTGCGAAAGCCACTTTCGCAACGTTGAAGGTTGCGAAAGTGGCTTTCGCAACGCCCGCGCGGGCCGGTGAGCGGGCCGCG
Organism: Amycolatopsis sp. WAC 01375; assembly: GCF_003947325.1. Taxonomy (NCBI): domain Bacteria; kingdom Bacillati; phylum Actinomycetota; class Actinomycetes; order Pseudonocardiales; family Pseudonocardiaceae; genus Amycolatopsis; species Amycolatopsis sp. WAC 01375. Next base: position 230,790 of record NZ_QHHW01000027.1, on the reverse strand, counting down.
GCAGGTGTCCAGGCGCGTCACCACCGCAAGTAGGTGACTAATTGCGGGTGATCGTCGCGTCCCACTCGATGTGGTGCTGGTACAGCCAGTTCCGGTCCCGGTCGGACGTCGTCCCCGAAGACACCGCCGCGCTGCCGGCCACCAGTTTCTCCACCCGCGCCCGCCGCAGCCGCTCGTAGGCCATGAAAGCCGTTGGCGCGTCAGGAAGATCTCGTAGGCACTGCGCCAGCACGACACTGTCCTCCAGTGCCATCGACGCTCCCTGCCCCTCGGCGGGCGAGGCCGCGTGCGCGGCGTCGCCGACGAGCACCATCGACGCGTTGAACCACACCGGCGTCGAGGGGACGTCGTAGGAGTGGCCACCGAAGACGTCGTCCCCCGTCGACTGGATGATTTCCGCGGCAGGCAACGGTTCCCCGTCGAAAGCGGCGAAAGCCGCCGAGCGCCACTCAGCCGCCGAAAGACCGGTGCGGACGCCTTCGGCCGTGGGAAGCCGCGCGAACCAGTACGTCGAGCCGTCGGGTGTGCTCGTGTAGCCGAAGGAGGCGTGCAGGCTTTGAATCATCCGATAGAGAGACGGCGCCTGCGGGATGTTCGTGTCGGTCGTGTAGCCGTAGACGACGTCGAGGCCGGTCGAGCGCGGAGGCGGGCACGCCGGGTCGATGATGGTCCGGACGACCGACCGCAGCCCGTCGGCGCCGATCAGGATGTCCCCCTCGGCGACGGACCCGTCCTCGAAGCGGGCGACTCCCGGCGACGCGGAAACCAGCCGCTTCCCGCGTTCGAAGGTGATCCCGCGCGAGATCGCTTCCTCTTGCAGCGCACGGTAAAGGGACGCACGCGTCAAGGTGCGCGGCCCGGCGAGACCGTCAGTGCCGTCTAGGTCGAACGACCGCCGCTCGACGGTCTTCCCGTCCGGCGTCACGAGTTCCAGCCCGACGGCGGCGAAGGAGTTGTCGATCACCGGGGCCTCGGCGCCGATCGCGCGCAGGGCGTCCATGCCGTTGTGCATGATCGTCAGGAACGCGCCCGCGTCCTCGCCGCCGGACGGGTACGCCTCGTGAACGCTCGCTTCGATCCCGGCCAGCCGCAACGCCATCGCGGTCACCGTGCCCGAGACGCCGCCGCCGATGATCACAGCCTTCACCGCGAACCCCTCCGTCGTGTCGCCGTCACCCGACGGTACCGGGAAACGGCGACACGACAGCGGGGATCACGCGCCGCCGCTGGCGACGATGTCGCCGTTGACCCCCTTGGGGAAGAACCCGCCTTCCTTCACCGGACCGGGGTTCAGGTAGACGATGTTCAGCACCCTGTCGGCGCCGCGGCCGAAGCAGATGCCGTTGTTGTCGGCGGGGACGATGTTGGCCTGGTTGCCCAGCAGGATGCCCTGGTCGTCGTCGCCGGGGCCGTCGAGCGCGTCGCGGGCGTTGGAGATCTTGGCCGCCGCGTCGCCGAGGTCCCGGTCGAACAGCGACGTCCGGATGGTGGCGGCGTGGTAGGCCTCGGCGGCCAGGATCCCGGCGGCCGCGTCCAGGAACGTCTTGTTGGTGATCAGCGGCGCGGCCCCCTTGTAGGCCGTGACGCCGACGTCTTCGAACAGGTACGCCGCGAGCAGGAAGTTCTTCTCGTTGGCGAACGGGTCGAACTGCTGGTATTCGCTGATCAGCCCGGCCGCCTTGGCCGCGGCGGTGAAGCTGTCCTTGAGGTCGATCTCGGGCCGCGACACCGCTGCCTCGCCCAGCGCGCCGCGCAGGAACTTGACGTGCGCGACCTCGTCGCCGGCGATCTCCTTCGCGAACTGGTGCAGCGTCTTGTCGTGGAACATCACCTTCTTGCCGCCGACCACGCCACCCTGGGCGCCGACGCCGCCGGTGAGATCGTCCGGCAGCCCGCGGCCGTGGACGGCGAAGGAGTAGAACTCGGCTTCGAGGTACTCCAGGTTGAGCGCGAAGTTGAGCACGGCCGCGTCACTAGGGGCTTCCGCAACGGCAGCGGCCTCACCCGTCGCCGAAGCGGACGAAGTGGCCTGCACCCCGAGGTAGGTCGCGCCGACCACACCGAGCCCCGCCGCGCCGGCGGCCTTCAGGAACCGGCGGCGATCCGTGCGGTTCTCGGCGCTGCGCGAGATCAGGGTACGAACGAAGGGCTTTCCGAACACGAGTGGTTCCTCTCGTCTTTGCGGTGCACACCCACCCACTCGGACGTTCGGAACCACCCGTGACCCGGATTGGAAAAGATCTCGGAATTATTTCTTCGTCGCCGCGGCAAGGCGAACGGCGACCGTGCCACGCCACGCTCTCGGGCGAGAGAAGCGCAGATCAGGGGGTCTCGTGAGTGCTAAGGACGGTTAGAACGAACCCTCTCTGAGCTACCTGCGCGTGGCCTGTGGCTTTGCTCGCGTGAAGTACATGAAGGCCCCCATCCTTGCGCCAGGCGCAAGGATGGGGGCCTTCATGTACTTCGGAAGGTGTGAAGGTCGAGTTTCCTCGGCTGAGCCGAGGCAAGGAGTCCTTCACGCCTTCCGCTACCCGGCTCACCCCAGCAGGTACCTGAAACACCCTTGGCCAGAACCGTCCTTAACACTCACGAGGTCCAGTACTGGCGACGTCACGTGACTGACTTACTTCTTCGTCGCCGCGGCAAGGCGGACGCAGACGGCGAGCCCGCGGATGGCCTCTTCGACTTCGGCCAGCTCAGGATACGTCGGCGCGATGCGGATGACGGCGTCCTCGGGGTCGTCGCCGTACGGGTGGGTCGCGCCGGCCGGGGTCAGGGCTATACCCGCCTCCTTGGCCAGCCGCACGACCTCCTTGGCGGTCCCCGACGGCACGGTCAGCGAGATGAAGTACCCGCCGGTCGGCTTGGTCCAGGACGCCAGGCCCGATTCGCCCAGTTCCTTGGTGAGGATCTCGTCGACGGCCGCGAACTTCGGCCCGATGAGCTCGGCGTGCTTGCGCATGTGCTCGCGGACGCCGTCCTCGTCGCGCAGGAACTGCGCGTGGCGGAGCTGGTTGACCTTGTCCGGGCCGATGGTCCGCTTGCCGATGAGGCCGGTCCACCAGGCCAGGTTGGCCTCGGAGGCGCCGAAGAAGCCGACGCCGCCACCCGCGTAGGTGACCTTCGAGGTGGAGCCGAAGACGAACACGCGGTCGGCGTTGCCCGCCTCGGTGGCCAGCGCGAGCAGGTCCGCCAGCTGCGCCTCTTCGTCGGTGAGGTGGTGCACGGCGTAGGCGTTGTCCCAGAAGATCCGGAAGTCCGGGGCGGCCGTGACCATCGTCGCCAGGCGGCGCACGGTGTCGTCGCTGTAGGTGACGCCGGTCGGGTTGCTGTACTTCGGCACGCACCAGATGCCCTTGATCGCGGCGTCCTCGGCGACGAGACGCTCGACGAAGCCCATGTTCGGGCCGGTCTCGGTGAGCGGCACCTGGATCAGCTCGATCCCGAAGCGCTCGGCCAGCGCGAAGTGGCGGTCGTAGCCCGGCACGGGGCACAGGAACTTGACGCTCGGCTCGTCGGCCCATCGGCGCTCGGCGCCGGGGAGCTTGCTGAGGAAGGCCTGCACGATCGAGTCGTGCATGAGCTCCAGGCTGGAGTTGCCCGCGGCCAGCAGCTGCTCGGCCGGGACCTGCAGCGGCCCGGCGAAGATGCGGCGGAGCTCGGGCAGGCCCTTGAGTCCGCCGTAGTTGCGGACGTCCGTGCCGTCCTCGGCCTTGCGCACGTCTCCGGGCAGGGCGAGCAAGCCGTCGGCGAGGTCCAGCTGGCGGGGGGACGGCTTGCCGCGGGTGATGTCCAGGGAGAGGCCACGGTCGACGAGGGCCGCGTAGTCGCGGCGGGCGCTCTCGACATCGACAGGTGCAGTGGTCATGCCTAACGCTAAACCCGGCGGTGATCCGGCGTGAGACGAGGGTGGCTTCCGGCCCGCGCGCCCAAGATCCGATAACGGTTCCGGCGCGTTTTTCACCATTCGTAACGAGGACAAATCCTCTGGTGACGCGACCGATGTTTCCCACATTCTCGGTAGCACGAGGAAAAGGGGAGAGAAATGGGAACGATGAATCGGGCGGCGGTGACGCTGATGGCGGCGGGCGCGTTGGCCGCGTGCGCGGTACCCCAGCAGGGAACGCCGGCTCCGGCCGTCGTGGTGGCCGCTCCGCCGACCACGATCGTGATCCAGCCGCCCGCGGTCGCGGCCCCGCCTCGGACGGTTTATGTCGCACCGCCGGCGACACAGACGGTCCATCCCGCGCCGGCGGTTCCCGTGGCGGATGCGGTGATCGCGTACTACGACGCGCTCAACCGGCGTGATTTCGCCACCGCGTGGAATCTCGGCGGGCAGCGGCTGGCGAAAGGCGGCACTTATGCCTCCTACGTCAAGGGATTCGCGACGACTTCCTGGGCAGCCCTCACCGTGACGGGCGTGAGCGGGAACACCGTGCACGTCCATCTTTCGGCGCGCCAGACCGATGGTTCACTGCGTACATTTTCCGGTTCTTACACCGTTTCCGGCGCTGCGATCTCCGGGGCGAACATGAAACGCCTCTCCTGACACCGCAACCAGGTGACGAATCGCGGCCGTCACAGCGGGGTCAGCTGTGAGATCTTCCACCGGCCGTCGACGCGCTGCGCGGTGACCGAAAGCTGGGACACCGTCGACTGCGGTGCGCCGCCGCCGGCGGCGATCGTCTGCTGGTCGAGGAACAACAGGACTTCGGCCTGGTCTCCGCGCAGGGTCCGGACACCGAGCGATCGGACCGTCGTGGTGCGCACGAGCTTCTGCTCTTCGGCCCGTTTCCGCGCCGAAGCGAACTGGTCCCGGTACTGCCCGGTCGCCTCGCCGGTGAGCACGTCGGCCGCGGCCCGTTCGGTCCGCGCGAGGTTGCTGTAGTCGTAGGAGAAGACCGCCTTGACCCCGGCGCCGACCTGGTCCGCGACCTCGGCTGTGGCGGCCTGGTCCACCAGTGCCGCGTTGCCGTCCGAGCCCAGCGAGGACGCCTGGAGGCCGAACCACACCGCACAGCCGGTGGCCAGCACGATGAGCGCGATCAGGATCCGCGGGGTGCGCCCGGTCACGAGCCCGCCGCCTGTACCGCGCTGACCTTCCAGCCGTCCTCGACGCGCTGGTAGTCCACGGTCAGCCTGCTCACCTTGGGCGCGGCCGATCCGCCGCCGGTGCTGACCCGCACGTCCAGCACGGCCATCAGCCGTGCCGTCCCGGCGACGGCGTCGAGTTCGGTGACCGCGGCCTGTTTGAGCTTGGCCGTGGCGACGGTCTTGCTGGTGGTCGCGCGGTCGATCTGGACCTTCCGGTCGCCGGTGAGATCCTTGCCGAGGCGTCCGGTGGTGACGCCCAGCCAGCGGTCGACGTCCTGGGCGCCGCTGCGGTAGTCGATCGTGTTGAGCACTTCGAGCTGGCCGGACGCGGCGGCCAGCACGGCTTCACGTTCCCGGCCGCGGGCAAGGCCGTCGTCCCGGGCGGCGCTCCACCACGACCAGCCGAACCAGGCGGCGGTGAGGAGCGCGACGACAGTGCCGACAGCGAGAGCACGGGTGAGCATTACTTGCCGCCCAGCAACGCGCCCAGTCCGCCCGGCGCGGATCCGGTGAGCAGGCTCAGCACGCCCGGCAGCTGAGCGGATTCCGCCGCCTGCGGGGTCTGCTTCGGACGCTCAGGGACCGCGGGCGGCTTCCCGGCGTACGGAGCGTTCTGCGAGCCTCGCACGCCCGTGGGACTTCCCGGCGGCTCGGCACAGTAGGCCTGCGTGTTCACCGGGGCCTCGGTGGTGTCGTTGGCGGGGCGCTGTTTCGTGCCCTCGTAGCCCTTGGTGCACGAGACCGGATCGAAGAAGTTGAACACGACGCCGAGGTGACCGGTGCCGTCCGGCGACGTCGACCGCGAGAAGGCCGAGATGATCGGGTACGCGACGAGGAGTTCCTCGATCGCGTCGGTGCGGGCGGAGGTGATCTGGGCGGTGGTGAGCGTGTTCGCGAACAGCACCCCGAGGTCGGTCCCGGAAACCGCGAGCACGTCGCTGATCTGGCGGCTCAGCTTGGGTGCTTCGTCGATCACCCGCCGCAGATCCGGATCGGACGTCTTCAACTGCGCCGCGATCGTCTTGAGCCCGCTGGAGAACTGGGTGATGTTGTCCGCCTGCCGCCGCTGGGTGTCCAGCACCGTGCGCGAGTTGGCGAGCAGGCCCTGGGTGTCGGGCAGGTACTGCGTCGCCGTCGCGGTGAGGGAACCGGTGCTGTTCAGCAGCTGCCTCAGATCCGGACCGGCGTTGGCGAACGCCTCGTAGGTCTCGTCGACGACGGTCTTCAACGATTCCGGCTTCACACTCGACACCAGCTTGTCCAAATTGGACAGCACGGTGTCCGGCGCGAGCGGGATCGAGGTTTTGTCCCGTTCGATGACCGATCCCTCGGCCAGGTACGGCCCGTTTTCGTGCATGGGCAACAGATCGACGTACTGCTCCCCCACCGCCGACCGGTTCGCGACCGCGGCCTTGGTGTCCGCGGGGATCTTCGGCGCACCCTCGTCGATGTCGAGGCCGAGGTCGATGCCGTGCTCGGTGAGCGTCATCGACGCGACCTTGCCGACCGCGACCCCGCGATAGGAGACCTCGGCGTTGACGAAGATCCCGCCGGAGTCTGCGAGCTGGGCGGTGACGAGGTAGCCGCGGGTGCCGAACAGCCGGTCCAGCCCGGCGTACTTGCCGCCCGCGTAGACGACCGAGACCACCGCGATGACGACGAACACCGCCATCTTGATCTTGGTCTTGCGCGTGATCACCGGCCACCTCCCAGCAGCGGTCCGAGGATCCCGCCGAGCACCCCACCGAGCACGTCCCCTTGGGGCGTCCGGGGAGCCTGCGGGAGATCGCCGGCGGGCAGGGGCAGCACCGGCGGCGCGGCACCGTTGTTGAACGGGATCGCGCCGGGGGTGCCGGTGCCTTGAGTGCCGGGCAGCTGGATGATCGGCTGCGACGAGTTGTTCATGTTCTCCAGGAACGTGTCCAGATTCAGGTCGATCTTCGCTTCGACGTTCGCGTAGTCACCCTTGATCACGTTGCCCGCGTAGTCCGGGAACGGATAGGTGAGCAGGATCCGCAGCGCCGTCGGCAGGTCCTGGCCCGCCTCGGTGAGCTTCTTCAGCGTCGGCTGCAACGCGCGCAGGTTCGCCACCAGCGTGTCCTTGCTCGCCTTGATCGTTTCGGTCGCCACCCCGGACAGCGTGTTCAGCGACTGCAGCATGCCGACGAGCTGATCCCGTTGCTCGGTCACGACCTTGAGCCCCGGCGAAAGATTGTCGAGCGCGTTCGTGAGGTTCTGCGTCTGGCCGACCAGGGTTTTGGACAGCTTGTCGAGACCGTCGATGGCGCGCAGGATCTCGCCCTTGTGCCCGTCGAGTTCGGTGGCCAGCTTGTCCACTTGGGACAGCAGTGAGCGCACCTCGGCCTCGTTGCCGGTGAGCGCCTCGTTGAGTTCGTGGCTGATCTTCTGGATCTGCTCGACCCCGCCGCCGTTGAGCAGCAAGGAAAGCGCGCCGAGGACCTCTTCGACCTCGGGGTTGCGGTTCGTGCGGTCCAGCGGGATCTTCGCGCCCTCGGCGAGGGCGCCTTCCGGTTTTTCGGGGGCGTGCAGGTCGACGAACTTCTCCCCCAGCAGACTCGACTGCCGCAGCTCGGCACGAGCGTTCGCGGGCAGCGCGATGTCGCCGTTGACGACCATGCTCACCCACGCCGATCGCGTGTCCGGCGCGAGGTCGATCTTCTCGACCCGGCCGACCGGGACGTCGTTGACCTTCACACTCGCCTGCGGCACGAGGTCGAGCACGTCGGAGAACTGCGCGGAAAGCCGGTACGGATGGTCGCCGAGATCCGCGCCACCCGGCAAGGGAGTGTTGTACAGCCCGGAGAAACCACCGTCGCTGCATCCGGCCAGCACCAGGACGCCCGCCATCACCCCCGCGATCTTCTGCCGTTGCCGCCTCATTTCGGGAGCCCCTTGGTCATGACGTCGACGAGCGGGAGAGGCAGCGGTGGCAGCTCACCGCTCTGCAGTGAGGCCAGCACCTGCGGCACCGACGGGAGTTTCAGCGTGCCGTCGAGGACGGGCGCGAGCTGTTTGCAGATGTTGCCCAGGGCGTCCGGGATCGGCTTCGGCGTGCTCGCGCTGATCAGGCGGCACACGGTCAGGATCGGCGGATGCGTCAGCTCGTTCAGGTTGTCCCGCACCGCGATCGTGCCGGACGCCGCGTCGTAGGAGTTGATGAAGTTGGTCGCCCCGGTCGGCGCGATGTCGATCACCTCGGCGAGCGAGGCCCGCTGGTCCACGAGCACCTTCGTCAGGCCCGCCAGTTTGTCCACATTGGACGAAAGCAGGTCCTTGTTCTCCGCGACGAACTTCTCGACGTCGCCCATCGCCGTCGCCAGTGAGTTCAGCGCGGCGCCAACGTCGGCGGAATCCGCGGCCAGGAAGCCGCTGACGTCCGCGGCCCGGCGGTAGAACTCGTTGAGCTGCTTGTCGCTTTCGGCCAGCGCGCCGGTGAACGAGTTCAGGTTCTGCACCGTGCTGAACAGGTCGCCTTTGGAGCTGTCCAGGGTCTTGGCCAGTTCGGACAGCCGCGTCACCGTGGTGTTGAGGTTCTTCCCGTTACCGGCGAGGTTCGCCGCCGCGGTGTCGAGCACGTCGGACAGCGCGCCGTTCTTGTTGGCGCCGTTGGGTCCGAGGCTGGTCGAGAGCTTGTCGAGACTGGTGTAGAGGTCGTCGAGTTCCGCCGGCGTCGCCGTCTTCTCCTTGGCGATCACCGTGTCCGAGGCCATTTCGGGGCCGCTCTCGTACGCCGGGGTCAGCTGGACGTACCGGTCGCTGACCAGGCTCGGCGCGACGACGACGGCGCCCGCGTCGGCCGGGATCGGGGTGTCGCCGTCGATCCGCATGTCGACCCGGACCGCCTCACCCTGTGGCGTGACGCCGGTGATCTCCCCGACCTTCACCCCGAGCACCCGCACCGACGAACCCGCGTAGAGCCCGACCGTCTTCCCGAAGTAGGCGCTGATCCGCGTCCCGCCGGGTTCCTTGAACACCAGCCACAGTCCCGCGGTGAGGAGCAGCACGAGGACGCAGGCGGACGCGACCCAGCGGTAAAGCGTGCGGTGCTGAGCGCTCATCGTCCGCCCACCCCCTGGTTCGGCGCCGCGATCGGCGGCGTGCAGCCCTCCGGGTTGACCTGGAACGCGCCCGCGATGATCGTCGGCGGCAGCAGCCCGCACAGGTACCCCTCGAACCAGCGCCCGTTGCCGGTCGCGTTGGCGCCGACGCGGGCGAACGGCGCCATCAGCGCGAGGCTGCGGCTGAGGTTGTCCTGGTTGCGCTGCAGGATGTCGGTGACCTTGCCGAGTTTCTCGAGGGTCGGCTTCAGCTGTTGCCGGTTGTCGGCGACGAGACCGGACAGCTGCGCGGAGACCTGTTGCGTGCCCTTGAGCAACGTACTGATCGCGTCCTTCCGGTTCTGCAGTTCGGCGAGCAGGAGGTTGCCGTCGTCGAGGATCCGTTTCAGCTGGGCGTTGCGGTCGGACAGCGTCTTGGACACCTTGCTCGTGTTGGCCAGCAACGTCTTCAGGTCACCGTCGCGTGAGGACACCGTCTTGGACAAGGAGGACAGGCCGCTCAGCGCGTCCTTGAGATACTGCGGGCTGTCCTTGAGCGCGTCGGAAAGGACGGTGAAACTCGACGCCAGCTGCGCGGTGTCGATCTCGCCGACGGTGCCCGACAGCTCCTGGAACGCGTCCTGCAGTTCGAACGGCGTCCGCGTGCGGTCGAGCCCGATGGTGGTGTTCGGATCCTGGTTCGCCTTGCCCTTCGGGGTCAGCGCGAGGAACTTCTCCCCCAGCAGGGTCTTGATCTCGATCGAGGCGGCGGTCGCGTCGCCGACCCTGACATCCTTGACCCGGAACTTCACCAGCACCTTCTTGCCTGCCAGCTCCACGGAGCTGACCTGGCCGACCTTGACCCCGGCGACCTGGACCTCGTTGTCCGGCGCCAACCCCGCCGACTCGCCGAAGTACGCGGAGTACGTCGTCCCGCTGCCGAACAACGGGATCCGGTCGGAGAAGTACGTCGTCGCCGTGATCAGCACGATCAGGATGAGCGTCACGCCGCCGACCAGGGCCTGGTTGCGTTCCTTGAGCGGTTTCACGGCCCGCACCTCTCCGGTCGCTGCGTGCCGGGCAGCGGCGTGATCGGCAGTTCGATGTTGAGCGACTTGATGCCGATGCTGCCGGAGATCCCGCACAGGTAGTAGTTGAACCAGCTGCCGTAACTCAGCGTCCTGGTGAACTTCTGCAGGTTGCCCGGCAGCACCTGCAGGAGATGGTCGATCAGTTGTTCCGAGTCGCCGAGGTTCTGCGACAGCGCGCCGAGCTGCGCGACGTCTTCCTTGAGCGCCGGCCGCGCGTCGGCGAGCAGCCCGGTGGTGGCGACGGTGAGGTCGCCCAGCGCCTTGACCGCCTCCCCGATCGGCTGCCGCTGCTCGGCCAGCCCGGTGACGAGCCGCTGGGTCTGGTCGATCAGCTCGCCCAGCTCCGGCGACCGCTTCTCGACCGTGCCGAGCACGGTGTTGAGGTTCGCGATGACGTCACCGATGATCTTGTCCTTGCCCGCGATGGCCGACGTGACCGACGCGGTGTGCGCGAGCAGACTGGTGATCGTGCCGCCCTCACCCTGGAATACCTGGATGATCTCGTAGGACAGTTTGTTGACGTCCTCGGGGTTCAGCGCGCGGAAGAGCGGTTTGAACCCGTTGAACAGCACGGTCAGGTTCAGCGCCGGTTTGGTGCGCTCGGGCGGGATGACCCCGCCGCGCGGCAACGACTTCTCGTCCCCGATATCCGTGCCGAGCGAGAGATACCGCTGGCCGACCAGGTTGCGGTACTTGATGGTCGCGGTCACCGACGCGGGCAGCCGATGCGAGGTCTGGACGTCGAAATGGACCTGGGCGAAGCTGCGGTCGCCTTCCTCGACCTCGATCCTGGCGACCTGCCCGACCTTGACGCCGACGATGCGGACGTCGTCGCCCTCCTTGAGCCCGGACGCGTCGGTGAACTTGGCCGTGTAGCCGGAGGTCTCGCCGAAGTTGGTGTTCGCGATGGTGGCACCGAGGATCGCGGTGAGCAGCACCGTCACCACCGCGAAGATGAGGATCTTGACCAGATCCGGGACGAAGGACCTCATCGGAGTTCCACCTCCCTCGCGGATCCGGTGATTGCCGTGGCTCCGCTGGCGCGCCGAGCGTGTTGCGAAAGTGGCTTTCGCAACGTCGGCTGAGCAGCCGAGTACCTCATCGGAGTTCCACCTCCGCCCCGCGGTACAGCGGCCCCACCAGCAGGCTGCCCCAGTTCGGCACCTGGTCCGGTGTCGTGCCCATGGCGGGCGACACGAGCAGGTCGATCAGCTGCTGTTCGTCCGGTGTGTTCACCACCGAGCCACCCGCGCTCCCACCAGAGGGCAGGGTGCCGTCGGGATCCCGCGGTGGCGCGGGTTTCGAGGACCCGTCGTCGATGGCGCCGTCCGGCGGGTACTGCGGCCAGCGTCCCGGCGGCGGCACCTGCGGATAGCAGCGCGGGCCGCGTTTGTCGTCGTACTTCGGCTCGTCGACACCGGGCAGGTACTTGCCCCTGCTCGGTGTGAACTCGATGGTCACCCGGCTGACCTCGGGATGCGCGGTGCCCTTGCCGAACGCGAGTTCCGCGCGCGGCACCGATTCGGCCAGCTGCTTGAGCAGGCACGGATACTCCGGCGCGTACTTCGCGAGGACGTCCAACGTGGGCTGCAGGTTGGTGGTGAGCCGGATCAGGTTGTCCTGGTTCACTTTCAGGAAGCTCGTCAGGTCGATCGAAGCGGCGGTCACCGTCGAGTAGACGTCGGCGAGACCGCGCTGGCTCTCGACCAGGGTCTTGCTCGTGGTGGTCAGATCCGACAGCGCGGCCAGCAGATCCGGCGCGGCCTTGTCGTAGATCGCGGTCGCGTCGGCCAGCCCGGTGATGTCGGCCTTGAGATCGGGCAGCGACGGGTTCACCTTGCCGAGATAGCCCGAAAGCCCGGCCAGCGTCGTGCCGAGCTGTTTCCCCTGACCGTCCAAAGCGGACGCGACGGCGTTGAGCGTGCTGGCCATCTTCTCCGGCTGTACGGCCTGCAGCAGCGGCATCACGTTGCCCAGCACGGTTTCCAGCTCGATCGCGCTGCTGCTGCGGTCCTGCGGGATGACGTCGCCCTCGGCGATGTGCCGCTGGGGTTTCTCGGGTACCTGCAAAGCGACATACCGCTCACCGAACAGTGTCTTCGGCAGCAGGCGCGCGGACACGTTCGACGGGATGACCGACGTCTTGTCCGGTTGCAGCGCCAGTTCCATCGTCGCGCGATCACCATGCGCCCGGATCGTCCGTACCTCGCCGACGACCATCCCGCGCACCTTGACGTCCGCGCCCTCGCGCATCTGGTTGCCGATGCGGTCGGTCTCCAGGTTCACCAGGGTCACCTTGGTGAAGGCCTTCTGGTAGAAGGCGATGGTGGTGACGAAGAACAGCACGACCACCACGAGGAAGATCAGTCCCAGCACCTGGTGCCGGAGCCGCTGCAGCAGAATCCTCCTGTTCACCCGGAAATCCTCACCGTCGTCGTGGCACCCCAGATCGCGAGGCTGAGGAAGAAGTCGAGTACCGAGATCAGCACGATCGACGTCCGCACCGCGCGCCCGACCGCGACGCCGACCCCGGCGGGCCCACCGCTGGCGGTGTAGCCGTAGTAGCAATGGGACAGGATGACGAGCACGCTGAAGATGATCACCTTGAGGAACGACCAGAGCACGTCCTCGGGCGGCAGGAACAGCGTGAAGTAGTGGTCGTAGGTGCCCGCGGACTGGCCGTAGAGCCAGATGGTGATCTGCCGCGAGGCGAGATAGGACGAAAGCAGGCCGACGGCGTAAAGCGGGATGACCGCGGTGACGCCGGCGATCACCCGCGTCGTCACCAGGTACGGCAGGCTCGGCACGCCCATCACTTCGAGCGCGTCGATCTCCTCGGAGATCTTCATCGCGCCCAGTTGCGCGGTGAACCCGCAGCCGACGGTTGCCGAGAGCGCGAGCCCGGCCGAGAGCGGCGCGACCTCGCGGGTGTTGAAGTAGGCCGAGATGAACCCGGTCAGCGCGGCGGTGCCGAGCTGGTTCAGCGCCGAGTAGCCCTGCATGCCGACGATGAGACCGGTGAACAGCGTCATCCCGATCATCACGCCGAGCGTCCCGCCGATCACCGCGAGCGCGCCGGTGCCGAAGCTGACTTCGGTCAGCAGGCGGAAGATCTCGCGGCCGTAGCGCCGGATCGTGCGCGGGGTCCATGCCAGCGCGCGGAAGTAGAACGACAGCTGGCCGCCGAAGCCTTCCAGCATCGCGCCGGGACGCGCGATGATCTCGAGCGTCCGATCCGAAACAGCGGGTTCGCCTGCCATGTCACATCGCCTTCGGCGGCACGATCCGCAGGTAGATCGCGGTCAGCACGACGTTGATCAGGAACAGCAGCAGGAAGGTGATGACCACGGCCTGGTTCACCGCGTCGCCGACGCCCTTCGGCCCGCCCGCCGGGTTCAGCCCGCGGAACGCCGCGACCACCCCGGCGACGAAACCGTAGAGCAGCGCCTTGATCTCGCTGATCCACAGGTCCGGCACCTGGGCGAGCGCGTTGAAGCTGGCGAGGTACGCGCCGGGGGTGCCGCCCTGCATGACGACGTTGAAGAAATAGCCGCCGAGCACCCCGACGACGCTGACCAAACCGTTCAGCAGTACCGAAACCACGATGGCCGCGAGGACGCGGGGGACGATCAGGCGCTGGATCGGGTTGACCCCGAGTACCTCCATGGCGTCGATCTCTTCGCGGATCTTGCGGGCGCCGATGTCCGCGCAGACCGCGCTGCCGCCCGCGCCAGCCACGAGCAGCGCGGTGATCAGCGGGCTCGCCTGCTGCACGATCGCGAGCGCGCTCGCCGCGCCGGTGAACGACTGCGCGCCGATCTGCTGCGTCAGCGAGCCCAGCTGCAAGGCGATGACGGCGCCGAACGGGATCGCCACCAACGCCGTCGGCAGGATGGTGACACTGGCGAAGAACCAGCACTGCTGGATCCACTCGCGGAACTGGAACGGGCGTTTGAAGATCGCGCGCAGGACTTCCCACGACAAGGTTGCGAGCCTGCCGACCTGGATTAGCGCACCCGTACCCGGGACGGACACCGATGCGTTCACAGAACCTCCCAGTAGCCTGCCCCGAGTCTTACTCCACCTGTCAACGCCCCATTGCGTTAGCGGTGTTCACTTTGCTCTCGGCACCTCCACGCTAGAACTTGAGTGCGTGCGTAGCGGTCGCACCGCCATCGGCGACGAACTCCGCGCCCGTGCTGTACGAACTTTCGTCACTGGCCAGGAACAACACGAGTTTCGCGATGTCCTCCGGTTGCCCGACGCGGCCGAGGGCGACTTTCTTGCCCACCCACGACATGTCGACTTTCTGCCCACCCGCGGCGGCGGCGACCATCGGGGTGTCGATCGCGCCGGGGTGGACCGAATTGACCCGGATGTTCTTCGCGCCGAGTTCGAGCGCCGCGACCTTGGTCATCCCGCGGATCGCGAACTTGCTCGCGGTGTAGGCGACGAGGAACGGCATCCCGGCGAGGCCTTCCACTGAGGACACGTTGACGATGGAGCCGCCTCCGGCCCCGGTCATCGGTTCAACGACCGAACGCATCCCGAGAAACGCCCCGATCTGGTTGACCCGGATGACGCGTTCGTAGTCGGCGAGCGTGGTCTTGCCCAGTTCCGAGAAATGCAGGATGCCCGCGTTGTTGACCAGCACGGTCGGCGGGCCGAACTCCGAGCGGGTGCGCTCGATCGCGGCGTCCCATTCGGCCTCGTCGCCGACGTCGAGATGCTGGTAGACGGCGGACTCGCCCAGATCGGCGGCGAGTTTCTTGCCGTCGAGGTCGTTGATGTCGGCGATCACCACACGCGCGCCCTCGGCCACGAACAGCCGCGCGGCCGCTTCGCCCTGCCCACGGGCACCGCCGGTGATCAGGGCTACCTTGCCGTCGAGCCTGCCCATCCCATCATCTCCTCTGTTCACGGCAGCGACATGATCTCGGAGGCGGCGAACATGCGTTCCTGGTCACGGTCGGCGAAGTAGCCGCCCACGTTGGCCGCGAGTTCTTCGGTGGTCCAGGTGCCGTTGACGGTGTCGAACCGCTGTTCCACCGACGGCGGCCGCATCAGCGCGACCATCCCGCCGTAGACGAGGAAGACCTGACCGTTGATCCGGTCGGCTTCCGGCGAGCAGAGGAAGGACACGAACGGCGCGACGTGGTCGACCGAAAGCGGGTCGATCCCCTCCGGCGCGTCGGCTCCGAAGACGGCTTCGGTCATCGCGGTGCGGGCGCGCGGGCAGATCGCGTTGGCGCGGACGCCGTAGCGGGAAAGACCGCGGGCGGTCGAGACGGTGAGCGCGGCGATGCCCGCCTTCGCGGCGCCGTAGTTCGGCTGGCCGGGCGCACCGAGCAGGAACGACTCCGACGCGGTGTTGACCACCCGGCCGTACACCGGCGCTCCGTCTACTTTGGACTTGTCGCGCCAGTACGCCCCGGCATTGCGGGAAAGCAGGAAGTGCCCGCGAAGGTGGACCCGGAGCACCGTGTCCCATTCCTCGTCGGACATCGAGAACAGCATCCGGTCGCGCAGCACGCCCGCGTTGTTGACCAGGACGTGCAGACCGCCGAAGTGGTCGACGGCGCCGGTGAGCAGTGCGTCCGCGGTCGAGGACTCCGAGACGTCGCCGGTGACCGCGACGGCCTTGCCGCCTTCGGCCTCGATCTCGTCGGCGACCGCCTGCGCCGCGGCCGACACGTCGTTGACCACCACCGACGCCCCCGCGGCGGCCAGCGCCAGCGCCTCGGCCCGGCCGAGTCCCGCGCCGGCCCCGGTCACGATGGCCGTCTTGCCGTCCAAACTCACTCCGGGCCTCCAGCCTTTCAACGCACAGCCTCTCCGCACACACTAGAATCTGTTCTCGCCGTATGCAAGCGTCAAATAAACGGTGCTAACCACGTATGAGCAGGGCGTTTTTCGGGCAGCTCGCCACAGCTTGAGTAACACGTTCTACTTGATTATGCGGAACTTCGGCCGACGCGAGGACAAGCTCCTCGTCGTCGTCGAGATCGAAGACCTCCGGCGCGAAGCCGACACAGATCGCGTTCGCCTCGCAGAGCGACCGATCGACGTCGATCTCCATATTCCCTCCTCGCCGTCACACCTGGTACAACTAGAACAGGTTCTACCCTACCGCCGCGAGCGGCCATGGCACCAGTAACGAGCACCGACGGCAGAGGTGACGGATGCGGATCGACTACACGCCGGAGCAGCGCGCACTGGCCGGGGAACTACGGGAGTATTTCGCCGGGCTGATGACCCCCGAACGCCGCGAAGCCCTGGCCGGTGACGGCGGCGAGTACGGCGACGCCGTGGTGTACAAGGAAATCGTCCGGGACCTCGGCAGTTCGGGCTGGCTCGCGATCGGCTGGCCCCGCGAGTACGGCGGGCAGGACCGGCCGATGCTGGACCAGCTCATCTTCACCGACGAGGCGGCCGCCGCGGGGGTGCCCGTCCCGTTCCTCACGGTGAACACCGTCGGGCCGACCATCATGCGTTACGGCACCGAAGAACAGAAGGCGTTCTACCTGCCGAAGATCGCCGCCGGCGAGCTGCACTTCGCGATCGGCTACTCCGAACCGGGCGCCGGGACGGACCTGGCGGCGCTGCGCACCCGCGCGATCCGCGACGGCGACGACTACGTCATCAACGGCCAGAAGATGTGGACGAGCCTGATCGAGTACGCCGACTACATCTGGCTGGCCGCCCGCACCGACCCCGAGGCCCACCGGCACAAGGGCCTGAGCATGCTGATCGTGCCGACGTCGGCGCCGGGCTTCTCGTGGACGAAGGTGCACACGGTCGCCGGACCGGGCACGAGCGCGACCTACTACGACGACGTGCGCGTGCCGGTGACGTCCCGGGTCGCCGGGGAGAACGAGGGCTGGCCGCTCATCACGAACCAGCTCAACCACGAGCGGGTCGCGCTGACCTCGGCCGCGCCGATCCAGACGTCGCTGCGCGAGGTGCGGACCTGGGCGCAGACCACGAAACTGCCCGACGGCTCCCGCGTCATCGACCAGCCGTGGGTGCGGCTGCATCTGGCGCGGGTCCACACGCACGCCGAGTACCTGAAACTGCGGAACTGGCGGATCGCCTGGGCGGCCGCGACCGGCGACCTCGGCCCGGCGGAGGCGTCGGCGACCAAGGTGTTCGGCACGGAGTTCGCGACCGAGGCGTACCGGCTGATGATGGAGATCCTCGGCGCGGGCGCCGTCGTCCGCGAGGGCTCCCCCGGCGCCCTGCTGCGCGGCCGGATCGAGCGGCTGCACCGGTCTTCGCTGATCCTCACCTTCGGCGGCGGCGCCAACGAGATCCAGCGGGACATGATCGCCGCGACCGCCCTCGGCCTGCCCGTCACGCGCTAGGAGGCACCCATGGACTTCACGCTCACCGAAGCACAGCAGGATCTCGCCTCGCTCACGAACCGGATCCTGACGGACAAGGTCACCCCCGATGTGCTGGGACCGCACGGTTCCGGCGGCTTCGACGCTCCACTGTGGACTTCACTGGCCCAGGCGGGGGTGCTCGACGCCGCCCTGCCGCAGTCGGTCGGCGGTGGCGGGTTCGGCTTGCTGGAGCAGTGTTCCGTACTGGCCGAGATCGGCCGCGCGGTCGCGCCCGTGCCGTATCTGACGTCGGTCGTCCTCGGCGCCGCGGCGGTGGCCCGGTTCGGGGACGGTCGGCTCGTGGAGCGCTGGGTCGTCCCGGTCCTGCGCGGCGACCACGTCCTCGCGGTGGCGCTGCCGGATTACGGTGTGCCCTGCGGTTTCACCGCCGAGGCCGACGGCGACGGCTGGCGGCTGACCGGTGCCCAGACGGCGGCGCCTTCGGGTGCTTTCGCGCACGGGTTCCTCGTCGAAGCCGCCATCGACGGCGGACGGCAGGTGTTCCTGCTCGACCGGGACGCGGTGACCGTCTCCCCGCAGCGGACCGTCGACCACGCCGACGCGGCACTCGTCGAACTGTCCGGCGCGAAAGCCGCGACCTCACTGGGCGACATCGGCGAATGGCTGCGGCTGCGGGCCACGATCGGCGTCTGCGCCCAGCAGCTCGGCGTCGTCGAACGGGCACTGGAACTGACCGCGGCGTACGCGCGGGAGCGCAAGCAGTTCGGCCATCTCATCGGGAGTTTCCAGGCGGTGCGGCAGCGGCTCGCCGACGCCTACGTCGACGTCGAAGCCGTCCGGCTGACGTTGTGGCAGGCCGCCTGGCGGCTGAGCGAAGGCCTTCCGGCGGCCGAAGAGGTCGCGACGGCGAAGTTCTGGGCGGCCGAAGCCGGGCATCGGGTCGCGCACACCGCCGTGCACATCCACGGCGGGGTCGGCATCGACGTCGACCACACGCTGCATCGTTACTTCGTCGCGGCGAAGCGGCTCGAGTTCACGCTGGGCGGCGCGACCGCGCAACTGCGCGGACTCGGCGACCTGCTGGCCGCGGATCCGGCATGACCCCCACGGTCACGGAACTCCTGCTCGCGCGGGCGGAGGACCGCTCGACCGGCCTGCTGTTCGAAGACCGGCGCTGGACCTGGGCCGAGCACGTCCGGGCCTGCGCCGGATACGCCACCGCGCTCGCCGGGCTCCTGCGGCCCGGCGGGCATTTCGGGCTGCTGGCGGACAACGTCCCCGAGTTTTCGTTCCTGCTCGGCGGCGCGGCGCTATCGGGGCACGTGCTGGTCGGCCTGAACCCGACGCGCCGGGGCGCGGCACTGGCCCGCGACGTCGCGCTGGCCGACTGCGAGCTGGTGTTCGCCGAGGAAAAGTACCTGCCGCTCCTGTCCGAGGCCGGTGTCCCGGTGCTGCCGCTGAGCGAGCTCGAGCCGGCGCGGGAGGCCGTCGTCCCCGTGGCCGCGAAGCCCGAAGACCTGCTCATGCTGATCTTCACCTCCGGCACCAGTGGCGACCCGAAGGCCGTCCGGTGCACACACGGGAAGATCGCCTACCCCGGCGAGATGCTGGCGACGCGGTTCGGTCTGTCCACAGAGGACGCCGTGTACGTGTCGATGCCGATGTTCCACTCCAACGCCATCATGGCGGGCTGGTCGGTCGGGCTCGCCGCGGGCGCGGGGATAGCGTTGCGGCGGCGGTTCTCCGCTTCGGGCTTCCTGCCGGACGTGCGGAAGTTCGGTGCGACGTACGCCAACTACGTCGGCAAGCCACTGTCCTATGTGCTCACCACTTCCGAGCGGGACGACGACGCCGAAAACCCGCTGAAACTCGTCTACGGCAACGAAGGAGCGGAAGCCGACCTCGCCGCTTTCGGCAAACGCTTCGGCTGCCACGTCGTCGACGCGTTCGGCTCGACCGAGGGCGGCGTGAACTTCGGCCGGGACGCCACCACCCCGGCCGGCTCACTCGGCCGACTGCTCGACGGCGTCGCCGTCCTTGATCCGGGGACCGGGAAACCCTGTCCCCCGGCGGAATTCGACGCGGGCGGGAGGATGCTCAACGCCGCCGAGGCGGTCGGCGAACTGGTCAACACCGGCGGCGCCGGCTTCTTCGCCGGTTACTACGGCGATCCGGCCGCCGAGGCCGAGCGGATGCGCGACGGGATGTACCACACCGGAGACCTGGCGTATCTCGACGCGGACGGCTATTGCTACTTCGCGGGACGACTCGGCGACTGGCTCCGCGTCGACGGCGAGAACCTCGGTACCGCGCCGATCGAACGCGCGCTCCTCCGCCATCCTTCGGTCAGCGAGGCGGCCGTGTACGGGGTGCCGGATCCGAGGGTGGGCGACCGGGTGATGGCCGCCTTGGTCTGCCGGACGCCGATCGACGCGGCCGAGTTCGCCGCTTTTGTTGCCGCGCAAGGCGATCTCGGGCAGAAGCAGTGGCCCCGGTTCGTGCGAATGGTCGAGGAACTGCCGCGGACGGCGACGCACAAAGTGCTCAAACGGGCGCTGGCGGCGGACGGGACCTCGGGAGCCTGGGAGGTGCGGTACCGGGACTAGACGCGCTTGGTCACCCGGCCGAGACTGAAACCCAAGGCCATCCGCGAGGTGGTGCCGAACCGGTCGTGCAGCTCGGACACGATCGTGCGCACGGTCCTGCTGCTCATGCCAAGGCGGTTGGCGACCTGATGGTCCGTGGCTCCCTCCACCAGCAGGTCCGCGACCTGCCGCTGCCGTCCCTTGAGACAGGCGCCCCGTCCGGGCCCGCCACCGAGCGGCCGCGACTCCGACCAGAGGACCCCGAAGAACTGACCGCAGGGACCGACGAGCGGGGGACGCAGCACCAGCGCGCCCGCGTGCAGGCTCACCTCGTCGAGCGGCACGACCGCGTACCGGGCGTCGAAGACCAGCATGTGCCGCAGCACTCCGCCGTACACCCTGATTTCGGTCTGCCTGGCCTTTTCGTGGTGCCGCACCAGCTCACCGCCCGCCAGCCGCGAGTCGACCACCAGCCGCCTGCGTCCCGGACTGAAGAGCATCGACTCCAGCAGCGCCGGGTCGCAGACGCCTGCCCGGCCGCCGTTGGAAAGAATTCCGGACACGAGTTTGGTGGTTTCACAAAACCGGTCGATACGCCTGAGCGTATCGCATCGTCCCGACAGCACCTCCACGAATTCCATTTGCCGACTCAATTGGCCACCGGCCAGTCGGTTGTAGATCATCTGAGCATCATCACCCGCCCATCCGAATAACCCATCCGACATCCCAGCGATCCATTCTCAAGAGCGCCCGGAAGATGCGACAGGGCCATCCGGGGGACGAGATGTCCACCATCGGGGACTATCCGGCGGAAGCCGCTTCGGCCGGTCGGCTTCCGGCAGACCGATCATCGGACAACTGATTCTCGACGAGCCGCCGGTACAGCGGGCAGGACACGGCGAGCTCGTCGTGCGTGCCGTCACCGGCGACCCTGCCCTCGTCGAGCACCAGTATCCGGTCGGCCCGGCGGACGGTGGCCAGCCGGTGCGCGATGATCAGCAGCGCGCATTCACGTCCGGCCCGCTCCAGCGCCATGGCCAGCGCGAGCTCGTTGATCTGGTCGAGATGCGCACTCGGCTCGTCGAGAAGCAGCAGGTCAGGCCGGGTGAGCAGAGCGCGGGCGATGGCGACCCGCTGCCGCTCGCCGCCGGAGAGCATGTTCCCGCGTTCACCGACCTGGGTGTCGAGCCCGTCGGGCAGGCCGGCGACGAGCCCGGCCAGGTTGACCATGTCCAGCACTCGCGCGAGTTCCCCCGCGTCGGCGTCCGGTGCCGCGTACACGAGGTTTTCCCGCAGCGTGCCGTGCAGGATGGGCACGTTCTGGTCGACCAGTGCCAGCCGGGAACGGCAGTCGGAGAGTGACATTCCGTTCAGGTCGACGCCATTCAGCAGTACCGTTCCGGAAAAGGGCTGATAAAAACGCTCGGCCAGCGAGAAAATTGTCGACTTTCCCGCCCCCGACTTTCCGACCAACGCCACACTCGTACACGGTTGGACCCGGAACGAAACACCGTCCAGCACCGTCCTTTTCCCGTAGGAGAATCGGACGTCGCGAAATTCCAGCACCGGCGCGGACCGCCCGGGGAGTATCGGTGAGCGGCTTACCGTGTCGCTTTCGACGGGCAAGAGGGATGCCTCGTGCACCCGCTGCAGCGCGCCCATGCCGCGCTGGACGAGGCCGATTCCCTGGAGCAGGGAGATGAGCGGCACCACCAGATAGGTCGCGTACAACAGGAACGCCACCAGCTCGCCCAGCGAGGTCGCGTTCGCCGCCACCCGCGCCCCGCCGATGAGCAGCACCAGCAGAAGCGAGCCGCGGATGGCCAGTTCGACGGCCGGGGTCATCACCGAGGTCAGCTTGGCCGCCTGCACCCCCGCGGCGAAGGCCGACTCGGCCCGTTCGCCGATCCGCCGCTCCTCTCGCGGCTCCGCCCGGTTCGCGCGCACCATCCGGATCGCGCCCAGCGCGCGTTCGAGGTCCGCGGCCATCTCGCCGACGCCGCGTTGCGTCCGCTCGCCGGCCGCGCGGAGCCTGCCGAGCAACGCGGCCACCACGACGGCGGCGACCGACACGGTCGCCGCCACCAGGCCGAACAGCACCGGGTCGAGCAGCAGCATCAGCACCGCCGTGCCCAGTCCGGTCAACCCGCCCGCGACGAGCTGGACCGACGCGGTCGACACCACGTCGCGCAGCACGGTGGTGTCGACGCTGAGCCGGGAGATCAGGTCGCCGAGCCGATGGTCCTCGTAGGCGGGCATCCGCAGCCGCAGCAGGCGCGCGATCATCCGTCTGCGCACGCTGAGCACCACGCGTTCACCCGATCGCTCCAGCATGAACAAGCCGAGCCCGTCCACAGCGGCCTGGACGAGGAAAAGCCCGGCTATGCCCGCGATGAACCACCAGGAAAGCGGCCGCGTGCCCACCGAGTCGATCCCGTGCCGGACCAGCAACGGCTGGAGCATCCCCAGTCCGGACGCCGACACGGTGAGCACGATGGCCAGTGTCAGCACCCTCCGGTGGCCCGCGGTCAGCCGCAGCAGGTCCCGGAAGCCCGCCCGATCGCTCATCGGACCCGATCCGGCGGTCCGACCGCGACGAGCCTGGCGAAATACCCGGCGGAGACCCCTTCGCCGACAGGCTGCCCGTCCACCTCGACCCAGGCGTGCGCACCGAACGGCGGCCGCGCCCGGACGCCGACGCACCACGTCGGCCAAACACCACGCAGCCTGCACAGCAGCGTGACCGCCAGCGACCTGGGCAGGCAGCCTTTCGGACCGAGGCAGACCAGGCTGACCGCGAGCACCGCCTCCCTCGCGGCCTCCGCCTGCTCGCGGGTGGCGGGCCGGGCGCCGCGGCGGAGTACGCCGAACACCAGCCGGATCCGGTGGGGCGGCAGCATCGCGATCAGCCTGGCCACGGCGACCGCCTGCCGCGCGGCGAGCCGCCGCCCGAACGGCAGTGATCGCGGCCTGCTGAGCGCGCTCGGGGTGGTCACGGTGTCACCAGGCCCGCCGCGCGCAGACCCTCCACCAGCGCGGTCACGTCCTGCTCGGCACGCTCACGCGAGACGTCGTACTCCTCGATGAGCGCGCCGGCCGCCTCGTCGCTGTCACCGCCTTCGAGCAGCGTCCGCACGACGATCCGGCCACTCGGGTTGAGCTGGAAATACCGGCCCTTGCGCTCGTCGAGCAGCACTGACCCATAGTCGGTGTCCACAATGGACACGTTGGGGCGGAACGCGAGGCTCATTTCTCCTCCAGAGAGAGCAAGGGCTTCGAGAACGTGCGCAGCCAGACCTCGCAGCCGATGGTCGGATACAGGATGCTGTCGCGAAGTTCCGGTGTATCGGGCCGCGATGCCAAGGCGCCCAAGCGATTCCGGTCGACAAGGCCGAGCTCGGCCAGCCGCGGGTCCGCCCACAGCTCGCGCAGGTCGCCGCGGCAGGCCCGCAGACCCGCCGCGGCGTCCATCGACGCCTGCGCCTTGCTGGTGCGGGCCAGGCATTCGCCGGGTACCACGCCGCGCATGGCTTCGGTGAGCACCGGTTTGTACGCCCACGGCGTCACCCGGTCGTCCGGCCTGATCGACAGACAGGCCTCGATCACCCGGTCGTCGAGGAAGGGCGACTGGATCGGCAGCCCGGCCCGCGCGCTCATCTGCTCCCATTGCCGGATGATCCGCGTGCAGGACAGGATCTGCTCCAGGTCCGCGTGCTCGCCCCTGGTCCTGCCGAGCGGCTCCGCGGTGAGCGCCGCGTCGCGGATCGCCACGCTCGCCAGCTCTTTCGCCTCCAGCGTCACCCAGTCGAACAATCGGGGCGGAGTGCTCCAGCCCAGCGCCGCGGTCACCGGTGCGGTCTTCGGCGCGCGGACGTCGGCCGCGGCGTCCGAGAGCCACCGGCGGTACGAACGGGAATCGGCCAGCGCGCGGACCATGCCACCGAGCGGCCAGGTGAACAACGCGCGGAAACCCCGGAGCGCGCCCAGTGCGAACAACGGGCGTCGCCGCAGAATCGTGTGATAGTGCGCTTCTGAGCACCAAGCGACGTGATCGCCGCCGATTCCGGTCAGCCGGACCCTGCTGCCCTTGGCCGCCAGCGGCGCCAGATCGCTGAGCAGCCTGGCCCTGTCCATCATCCCGATGGTCGGTTCGTCGAGCGGATCGTCGATTTCGAGCAGGCCCGCATAGACCAGCGGAGACGCGGCGACGTCCCACACCACATGCTCGACCTCGGGCAGATGCGCCGCCGCGCGCGTCGCCCAGGTGAGGTCGTCGTCGGCCGGGTCGAGTCCAGGCCAGGTGCTCGCCACGATCTTCGCGTCGCCGCGTGCGGCGAGGAAGGTCACCGAGGTCGAGTCCAGGCCACCGGAAAGATCACAGGCGACCACGCCACCGGCGGCCGTGCGCGCGTCGACCGCGGCGGTGAGCGCTTCCCGCACCAGCGGCGCGCCTTCCGCGAGCGAGCGTTCCGGGCGCGGCGGATCCCACCACCGCACCGTGCGGGCGGCGAGGCCGTCCGGCGTGAGCACGAGCGCGCTGCCCGGCTCCACCCCGTGCACCCCGCGCCACATCGGCTTGTGCAGCAACGGATGCGGGACCGGGAACAGCAGCCGGACCGCGAGCATCCGCTCGTCGATGTCCGCGCCGGCCGCGTGGGCGAGGATGTCCGCGCGGTCGGCAGCGACCACTACGCCGCCGATCCTGGTGTGGTGGACCAGCCGCAGCCCGGACGCGGTGCCCTGCACCCGGCAGTGCCCGTCCACCGAGGCCACCAGGTGGAAGCTGCCGGGCAGTTTCGCCGCCAGCGCGCCGAGCCCGCCGGGATCGCGCAGCCGCGCGGCCGCGATGGTCAACTCCTTCTCGGTGACCGGGCACCAGCCGATCACCGCCAGCCTGGTCCGCCCAGCCGAGGCCACGACGATCCCGTCGTCCGGCCACCGGCCGGTCAGCCACGGCCGCCCCGACGCGTGGGCGAGCGTCCGGGACCCAGGTGCGTGCAACCGCGGGGCCACGGCGAGAGCGGCTTCGTGGTCGGGAAAGACCGCGAAGTACTCCTCGCCGTGACCCAGCGTGTCAACGACTTGACGCATCGACGCAGACGGTCAGCGCGTTCAGTTCTTGCTGAGGATCAGCCGGTCGTTGCCCGACGACTGCAGCAGGCCGGTGACCTCTTCGAACTCGCCGGCCTCGATCAGCATGGGGGTCTCGTATTCCTTCATGGCACTCACCTCTCGTCGGATTTCCTTCGGTGCGGGCGTGCACGCGCCATCACCGAACGTAACAAGGTGCTCGCCGGTTCTACAGCGAACGAAGCTTCCGGAACCGGCAATTGCCACAAGCGGCACTCGAGGTGCGATCGAGGAGACCCGGGGCCGATCCCAGGGTCGGCACCGGTGATCTTCCCGATGTCCCGGGACCGGCCAACTCCCTACGTTCGGTGCCATGGAACGAATCACGCGCCGGATCGGCGTACTCGCCACCGCGCTCGCCCTGCCCGCCGTCCTCCTCACGCCGTCCGCGTCGGCGGCACCCGTCCGCTTGAGCCTTCCCGTGCCGACAGGCCCGTACGCGGTCGGCATCACCGATCTTCACTTGGTCGACCACTCCCGCCAGGACCCGTGGGTTCCGGGCGTGACGCGGGAATTGATGGTCACCGTGCGGTACCCGGCCCTGCCGACGGGACCGAAAGCGCCGTACATGGCGCCGGGTGTCGCGAAGGTGGTGGCCGAGGGCGACGCCGTCAAGCTGGGCATCGCCGCGGATCGGCTCGACTACCGCTTCCCCACCCACTCCCGGACCGGTGCCCCCGCGGTCGGCGGCAAACGGCCTGTCGTGCTGTATTCGCCCGGGGGCACCTTGTCGCGTTCGCACGGCACCACGCAGATGGAACAGCTCGCGAGCGAGGGTTACGTCGTGGTGGCCATCGACCACACCCACGAGGCCGAGGCCGTCGAGTTCCCCGATGGCCGCGTCGCGAAGAAGGCCTTGCCGCCGTCGAGCATCGAGGTGTCGAAGCGCCTGATCGAGACCCGCGTCCAGGACACCCGCTTCGTCCTCGACTCACTCCACCTGACCCGGGTCGGCATGTTCGGCCACTCCGCCGGCGGGTTCACCGCGGGCGAGACGATGGTGACCGATCGGCGCGTCGTCGCCGGGGCGAACCTGGACGGCAGCATGGCCCATTCGCAGTCGCAGCGGATCTTCGGCCGCGTCGCCGACGAGGGGCTGGACCGGCCGTTCCTGCTGATGAGCGCGGGTGACCACAGCGCCGCGTCGGACGCGTCCTGGCAAGAGTTCCTCCGCAACCAGCGCGGCTGGACCGGCGAGTCGCGGTTGCCGGACGGCGAGCACTTCAGCTTCACCGACTACCAGACCTTGTTGCCACAGCTGGGCTACGCCCCGGCCGCGTTCATCGGCACCGTCGACCCGGCGCGGAGTGTCGCCGCGCAACGCGCGTGGCTCTCGGCGTTCTTCAGCAAGAACCTGCGTCACCGGAGCAGCGACACGACCAGTGTGTCCTTGAGCCAGGCTTCGTAGTCGTCGTGACTCCACCCAGCCTCGGTGACGAGGCTGGCGTGGACGTCTGCGCTCATCAGGGCCACGGCGATGTCCGCGGCCCTGGGCACCACGGCGCGGCCGCCGGTCCGGACCCGGTCGATGACCAGCTCGACACCGAGCCGGTTGCGCCGGGCGCCTTCCGCCTGTGTCGCGGCGATGTCCGGGTCCACGGCCGCGCCGGAACCCAGCATCGTGACGATGTCGCCACAGCGCTCCCGAACCTGCCGCGCGACCGTGGCCAGCAGGCCGAGCAGCGCGACCGGGTCCTCGGTCCGCCCCGCCTCGGCGACGAGGTCGGGAATCCCGGCCTCGTCGTCGAGGAGGTCGACGAGGCCGCCGAGAACACCGGCTTTCGAGCCGAAGTGGGCGTAGATGGTCTGCGGGGACACCCCGGCTTCCTGGGCGATGAGGCGGATCGGCGTCCGCGCGTACCCGCGTTCGGCGAACAGCCCGCGGGCCGCCGTCAGGATCGTGCGCAGCGTCAGAGCCTCACGACGGTCGCGCAACCGGACGATGCCGGGAAGGTCCGCGGGCATGTATGCTCCTCGAAAGTTGGAACGTTGTTCTAACTTATGGATCGCTGTTACAAGAGAGGATAGCGATGACCACCGAGGAGATCATCACCGCGCTGGAACGCGCCTGGAACGCGGGCGACGGCGAGGCGTGGGCCGCGAACTTCGCCGAGGACGCGGACTTCGTCGACGTCGTCGGCCGGATCCAGCGCGGGCGGGCGACGATCGCGCGCGAGAGCCAGAACATCTTCGACACCATCTACCGGGGCAGCACGCTGGAGATCCGGCAGGTGTCGAGCCGCCCGCTCGGCGGCGGGTTCGACCTCGTACACACCGCGACCAAACTGTCCATCCCCGCCGGTCCCATGGCCGGGGAGGCGCAGGCGGTCCAGACGAAGCTCATCCACGACGGGCGGATCGTCGCGTTCCACAACACCATCCGGGGAGACATCGCGGCGTTCGCTCGCCACGACGCGGACCTCGGCGCCCGCTCGCCCCAAGAGTGGGATTCCTGACCGGCGCCGTTCCCGGCAGACTGACGGCGTGACGCGCCTGAGGAAGCATTGGCTCTGGCCGCTCGTGATCAGCGTGCTCGCGCTCGGCGCCTTCGCCGGACTCGGCCTGCTGACCCGGGCGGTGCTCGGCTCGCGAGGCAACCGGGCGCTGGCCGACACCGGCGGGTTCGGTGTGTGGTCGATACTCATCGGGGCGTCGGTGGTGTTGTTCGCCTTCCTGTTCGCGCATTCGATCCACCTCACGGCCTGGCGTCGCCTTGCCGGGGTCGCGGTCTGGAAACCGGCGCTGGCGTACGGGATCTTCGCGGCGATCCTTTTCGCTTTCCAGTGGAAGGCCGGTTCGCCGATCGGCGAACTCAAACCCACGACGGCGATCGGGGTGTCGCGGACCCTGCTCGCCCTCGGCCTGATCGCGGCGGCGCCCGCGGTGCTGGGCCTGTGGCTCAACCACACACGCCTCCGCCGGATCTCGCGGGTGTTCGACGGCGAGACCAGGGAGCAGGCCGTCGACGTGCTCGGCGAACTCCTCGAATGCAAGCGCGCCAACGGTGCCTGTCTCGCGGTGCTGGCGCTCATCGTGTCCACGGCGGTCATCGACGCCGGGGCCCAGCGCCGGGCGTTCCTCGCGACAGGCACCCCGAAAGAGGCGTTCCCACCGGAAAGCGTGCTGCTCTACGGCGCGTTGTTCACCGCGATCTCGCTCCTGCTCTACGTCCCGGTGTTCCTCGCGTGGAAGACCCGGTGCCTGCGGCTGGTCGACGAGATCTACCCGCTGCCGCCCGACGCGCGGCCCGGCGAGGACTGGCTCGCCGGACGCGCCCGGCTGACGCAGGTTCTCGGCACCGACACCACGGTGGGCAAGACCGTCACGGCGGCGTTCGGGATCCTCGCGCCGCTGGCGGCGAGCGTCCTCAGCATCGTGCTGCCCGCGCTCAAGTAGGGGCGTTGATCGGCCGCAGCCGTCGCGGCCCGGTGTCGGGACGGGAAGGCGGCGGGCCAAGCACGATGCGGGCGTTGGCGACGAACGCGCCGCCGGGCGAGGCCAGGATCGGGTCGAGCGTCATCGAACGGACCTCGGGGTTGTCCTCCGCGAGCGCCGCGACACGCAGCACGATGTCCTGGAGCGCGGCCAGATCCGCCGGTTCGTCGCCGCGGTACCCGGTGAGCAGCGGTGACGTCCGCGGCTCACGCAGCAACGTGGCGGCGTCGACGTCGGTGAGCGGGACCGCGCGGTAGGCCCTGTCCCCCAGCAGCGTGCTGACCAGCCCGGAGAGACCGAACGACACGAGCGTGCCGAACGACGGATCGTCCTGCAGCCCGACCACACACGAAATGCCCTTGGGCGCCATCCGCTGGACGTAGACCTCGTCGTCATGGGAGATCTCGCGCAGATCGGCGTACGCCCGGCGCACTCCGTCCACAGAGGACAGATCGAGCCGCACACCCGCGAGGTCCGGCCTGCCGCGCAGCCGTTCGTCGACGGCCTTGAGGGTGACCGGGAAGCCCAGCTCCTCAGCCGCCTTCACCGCCTCGTCCGCGGACGAGGCGACCCGGAACGGGACGACGTCGATGCCGTAGCAGCCCAGGAACCGGACCACGTCGTCGTCGGACAGCAGCGTCGTCTTGCCTTCCTCGCCCGCCAGCAGTTCGGAGACGATCACCTGCGCCTGCTCGGCGTGCAGGCCCGCGGGGCGCACCAGATTGCCCTGCGGCCGCTGCCGCCAGGCGGCGTAGCGCACGACCCGCGCGAGCGCGTTCACCGCCCGTTCGGGACTGGGGTACGACGGAACCGAACCTCGCGTCGGCACGCCGTCGTCGGACAACACGGCCAGCTCGTCCGGCACCCCCTCGACGGCGAGGAAGGTCGACACGATCGGCTTGTTCTTGTCCAGCTCGACGACGGCCTCCCGCAGCGCGCGGGCGTAGGCCGTACCCGGGATCGCGAGCGGCGGCACGAAGACCACGACGAGCGCGTCGGTCTCCGGCGAGTTGAGTGCTTCGCGCACGGCGTCGGCGAATTCCTCCGGGCTCGCCTGCGGTCCGACGTCGACCGGATCGACGGCCAGCCGGAGCCCGTGCGCCCGGGCGGTGTCGGCGGCGAGCAGCCCGATGGCGCTGGAGTTGCCCACGATGGCGACCCGCGGCCCGGCGGGCAACGGCTGATGCGCGAAGACCAGCGCGGTATCGAAGAGTTGCGCGAGCGTGTCGACGCGGACGACGCCAGCCTGCTCGAACAGGGCCTGGACACTGGACTCGTCGACCTCCGCCGAAGTCGCGGCGAGCTGCGGGCGGACGGCGTGCCTGCCGGATTTCACCGCCACCACCGGCTTCGTCCGCGCCAACCGCCGCGCGAGCCGGGCGAACTTGCGCGGGTTGCCGAACGATTCCAGGTACAGCAGGACGAGGTCGGTCGCCGGATCGGTCTCCCAGTACTGGAGCAGGTCGTTGCCGGAGACGTCGGCCCGGTTCCCCGCCGAGACGAACGTCGAAAGCCCGAGACCGCGCGCTTCCGCGTCGGCGAGGATGGCGGTGCCCAGCGCGCCGGACTGGCAGAAGAACCCGGTGCGGCCGCGCGCGGGCAGGCGGGGCGCGAGGGTGGCGTTGAGCCGGACCGCGGAGTCGGTGTTGAGCACGCCCAGCGCGTTCGGGCCGACGACCCGCATACCGTGCGCCCTGGCCTCCCCGACCAGTCTCAGTTCGGCGTGCAGCCCGTGCGGACCGGCCTCGGCGAACCCGCCCGAGACGATCAGGAGGGTCTTGACCCCCTTGGCCAGCGCACCGTCCAAAACGGACTCGACGGCCTCGGCGGGCACGGCGACCACCGCGAGGTCGACGTCCTCGGGAATGTCCACGACGGACGGATAGGCACGCACGCCGCGGACGGACTTGTGCTCCGGGTTGACCGGGTAGACCGTGCCGGCGAAGTCGGCGCTGAGCAGGTTCGTGAGGGCGACGTAGCCGATCTTCGTCGGATCGGTGGACGCGCCGATCACCGCGACCGACTTCGGATGCAGCAGGTTGTGCACGCTGCGCGCCTCGGCGGCCTGCTCACGGGAGCGGGCGACCGCGAGCGACTCCTCGGTCGGGTCGATGTCGAACTCCAGGTGCAGCACACCTTCTTCGATCTCGCGGCTGACCTGGTAGCCCGCGTCGCGGAACACGCGGACCATCGCCGCGTTCTCGGCGAGCACTTCGGCGACGAAGCGGCGAAGCCCGCATTCCTTGGCGGCGGCGGCCAGATGCTCCAGGAGGATCGACCCGAGCCCGCGGCCCTGATGGGCGTCGTCGACGACGAACGCGACCTCGGCCGACGGTCCGTGTTCGAGCCGTTCGTAGCGGCCGACCGCGACGATGTCGTCGCCCAGAAGCGCGACGAAGGCGACCCGGTCGTGGTGGTCGACGACGGAGAACCGTTCGAGGTCCCGCTGCGGGATCCGCGGATAGGCGCCGAAGTACCGGAAGTACCGGGTGCGTTCGGACAACCGCCCGTGGAAGGCGACGAGCCCGTCGGCGTCACTCGGGATCACCGGGCGCAGGTGCACGGTGCCGCCGTCGGAGAGCAGGACGTCGGCCTCCCACTCCCTCGGGAAGTCGTAGGGGTCGCGTTTGGTGTCCTCACTGGCCATGTCAGTCCCTCGGATCGTCCGGATCGAGGCCGTGCAGCGGGAAGATCGCCCGGCGGGTGTCGCGGATGGCGATGTCGACCGGCTCGTCCGCCCCGTCCCCCCACGGGACGTACGCGGTGTCGCGATCGTCGGACATGCCGGGCGGGATCTCGGCTTTCGGCGCCGCCCTGGAGATCGACGCGACCCAGTTCGGCGGCAGGGCCGTCGCCGGATCGACGTCGCGGTCGAGCACGGTGGCGAGCAGATGGGTCCAGGACCGCGGCACCACCCGGATCAGCTGGTAGCCACCGCCGCCCACGGCGAGCCAGCGGCCGCCCGCGTGCGCTTCGGACAGTTCACGCAGCCGCCGGTAGATGGCGCGATGGCCGTCCACGGAGAGCGAGAGGTCCGCCAGCGGGTCTTCTTCGTGGGAGTCGACGCCGCATTGGGTGACGAGGATCTGCGGCCGGAACTGTTCCAGCAGCGACGGCACCACCGCCTCGAACGCCCGCAGCCAGCCGCCGTCGCGGGTGCCCGGCGGCAGCGGCAGGTTGACCGCGGTGCCCTCGGCCCCGCCCTTGCCGATCTCCGCCGAGTAGCCCGTGCCAGGCCACAACGTGAACGGATGCTGGTGCAGGGAAACGGTCAGCACCCGGGGGTCGTCGTAGAACGCCTCCTGTACGCCGTCGCCGTGGTGGACATCGGTGTCGACGTAGGCGATGCGGTCGAATCCGTGGTCCAGCAGCCACGAGATCGCCACCGAACAGTCGTTGTAGACGCAGAAACCCGACGCCTTGCCGGGCATCGCGTGATGCAGGCCGCCCGCGATGTTCACCGCCCTGGTGGCCTCGCCCTCGGCGATCTTGCGCGCCGCCAGCAGCGTCGAGCCGACGACGAGCGCGGAAGCCTCGTGCATACCGGTGAACACCGGGTTGTCCTCGGTACCGAGCCCGTGCGCGAAATCGGCTCCGGTCATCGGCGCCTGCCGGACGGCCTCGATGTACTCGCCGAGGTGCACCCGGCGGAGCTCGTCTTCGCCCGCCGGGCCGGGGACGAGCAGGTCGACCCCGTCGAGCACGCCGAGTTCGGTGGCGAGCCGGATGGTCAGTTCGAGCCGGACCGGGTTGAACGGATGCTCGCCGCCGAGGTCGTAACCCAGCAGCGAGGAGTCCCATACGACGGCCGGTGCTCGCATGGTCGGAACTCTAGTGCCCTGACGCGGCTCACGCGTCGTTCCGGACCCGCCCGCGGGTCAGCCGGGCAGATCGCCGGTGGCCACCGGACGCTCCGGATCGCGTGACCAATGCGACCACGAACCCGCGTACAGCGCCGCGGGCTCCGGGTGACCGGCGACCTCGAGCGCGAGCACGACGGACGAGGCGGTGACCCCCGATCCACAGTAGACACCGACCGGGTTCTCCGGGGCCACGCCGAGACCTTCGAACCGCTCGGCCAGTTCCGAGGCGTCACGCCAGCGGCCGTCCTCCGCGAGATGCCCGGAGAAGGGCGCGTTGACCGCGCCGGGGATGTGCCCGGCGCGCGGGTCGATCGGCTCGGTCTCCCCCGCGTACCTCGGCCTCGCCCGCGCGTCGAAGAGCAGCCCGTCCCTGGCGAGGGCGGCGGCCTCGTCGGCGTCGAGCACCGGCATGCCACCGGGCTTCACGACGATGTCGCCCCCCGCGGGCGAGGGGACCTCGCCGGTGAGCGGGCGCTCTTCCTCGGCCCAGGCGGCGAACCCGCCGTCGAGCACGGCGACCTCGGTGTGCCCGGCCCAGCGCAGCAGCCACCACGCCCTGGCCGCGACCGAACCGTCGGAGTCGTCGTAGACCACGACCGGGTGCCCGGCGCGGACCCCGGCCGCCCGCAGGTGCCGTTGCAGTGTCGCCGGTTCCGGCAGCGGATGGCGGCCGCCGTCACCCGGCTCCCCGGCGAGCGCCGTGTCGAGGTCGACGTACACCGCGCCCGGGAGATGCGCCTCACGGTAGGAATCGGCACCGGGCGGGCCGGCGAGCCGCCAGCGGACGTCGAGGATCACGGAACGTGCCGGTTCCGGCCCGGAGAGCTGCGCGGCTAGTTCGCCGGTGGTGATCATGGGGCGCATACGACCATCTTTCCGTGCCTCACGGCTCCACGCCCAGCTTGGGGGGACTTTTCCCGCCTCGGCGCTTGTTCTCCCCACGCCTGCGTCGCTGTCGGTGCCAGCGACTACGATGAGCAACGCGGACGAAGGGGACAGCGTGAACGATCTCATCGACACCACAGAGATGTACTTGCGTACGATCTACGAGCTCGAAGAAGAAGGTGTCGTCCCGCTGCGGGCCCGGATCGCGGAGCGGCTGCAGCAGAGCGGCCCGACCGTGAGCCAGACCGTCGCCAGGATGGAGCGCGACGGACTGGTCGTGGTCGCGGACGACAGGCACCTGCAGCTGACCGAACACGGTCGCGAGCTCGCCATCGCGGTCATGCGCAAGCATCGCCTGGCCGAGCGCCTCCTGGTCGATGTCATCGGCCTGGAGTGGGAGCA
This sequence comes from Amycolatopsis sp. WAC 01375, assembly GCF_003947325.1. NCBI lineage: Bacteria > Bacillati > Actinomycetota > Actinomycetes > Pseudonocardiales > Pseudonocardiaceae > Amycolatopsis > Amycolatopsis sp. WAC 01375. Next base: position 196,901 of record NZ_QHHW01000027.1, on the reverse strand, counting down.
CGTCCACAACGAGGCCTGCCGCTGGGAACACGTGATGAGCGAGGCCGTCGAGCGCAAGCTGGTCAAGCTGCTCGACCACCCCACCACGTCGCCCTACGGCAACCCGATCCCGGGGCTGGACAAGCTCGGCGACGGTGATCCCGCCCCGCCCGCCGAGGCCGACCTGGTGCGGCTCGACGAGTTCGCCCGCATGGGTGGCGGCGAGGTCGAGATCCGCCGTATCGCCGAGCACGTGCAGCTGGACGAGGCGCTGATGACGGAGCTCAAATCCGTCGGCATCGTGCCCGGCAGCCGGGTCAAGGTCGGCAAGGCGGCACCCGGCGGGACCATAGAGGTCACCGGCGGGGACAACACCGCGCAGGTTCCCGTGTCGGCGCTGCACGCCGTGCTGGCGCAGGCCAGGTGAGCGCCGCGTCCGACGCCGCGGAGACCTTCCAGGCCCTCCACGGCCGGGCTCCGGCGGGCGTCTGGTCCGCACCCGGCCGGGTGAACCTGATCGGTGAGCACACCGACTACAACGACGGTTTCGTGCTGCCCTTCGCCCTCCCGCACCGGCTCGCCGCCGCGGCGGCCCCGCGCGAGGACGGCGTGCTGACCGTGGCCACCCTCGGCTCGGACGGCAGGGTTCAGGAATCCGGCCCGCTCACGATCGCCGATCTGCGGCCCGGCTCGGTCGACGGGTGGGCCGCGTACCCGGCGGGAGTCGCGTGGGTGCTGCGTGACCAGGGCCTCGGCGGCGGCGCGGACGTGGCGATCGCGGGGGACGTGCCCTCGGGGGCGGGCCTGTCCTCCTCCCACGCGCTCGAATGCGCGGTGGCGCTCGCCCTCCTGGGGCTGGCGGGCATCACTCCCGGGGCAGGCGCGGGTTCGCCGAGCCTGCACGAGGTGGCCCGCTGGGTGCAACGTTCGGAGAACGACTTCGTCGGTGCGCCGACCGGTCTGCTCGACCAGACCGCTTCCCTGTGCTGCACCGAATCGAACGTGCTGTTCCTCGACGTCCGCTCCGGTGAGATGGAGCAGGTGCCGTTCCCGCTGGAGGAATCCGGCGTCCGAATCCTGATCATGGACACCCGCACGAAGCACTCGCACGCCGAGGGCGGCTACGGCGAACGCCGGCGGGGCTGCGAGCGCGCCGCGGAACTGCTCGAGGTGAAGGCCCTCAGGGACATCGACGTGGACGGGCTGGACGCCGCCCTCGACAAGCTGCCGTCCGAACTCGTGCCGCTGGTGCGCCACGTGGTGACGGAGAACCAGCGCGTCCTCGACACCGTGGAGCTCTTGCGGGCGGGCCGGATCACCGAGATCGGTCCTCAGCTGGACGCCTCGCACGTCAGCATGCGCGACGACTACCGGATCTCCACCCGGGAACTCGACCTCGCCGTCGATTCGGCCCGTGAAGCCGGGGCGCTCGGCGCGCGGATGACCGGCGGCGGCTTCGGCGGCTCGGCGATCGCACTGGTCCGCGAGTCCGATGTGGACTCGGTGGGCCGGGCGGTGAAGGCCGCGTACGAAGCGGCGGATCTGCGCCACCCCAGGCTGTTCACCGCGGTGCCGTCGCGCGGCGCCGGCCGCGACGAGCTCTAGCCCGGGGTCGGCCCCGGGAAGGCCGCTTCGGCGTGATTCGCATGCTTGAAGGCGGAACACGGTGAGGCCGGATTTCGTCGAGCACACCCGTACCCCCGGGCGAACCTCGTCGCCGGGGGCGAGGACACTGGGCCGCGACCGCATCCGCAGCAGAAAGGCGCGAACGTGACCGACGAACCGACCAAGACCCTGAAGCTGATGGTGACGGGCGGAGCCGGTTATGTGGGCAGTGTCTGCGCGGCCCGCCTCATCGAGGCCGGGCACGACGTCACCGTGGTCGACGACCTCTCCACCGGGCACGCCGACGCGGTGCACCCGGACGCCACCTTCGTCGAGGGCGACGCCGCCGAGGTCGCTCAGCGCCTTCTCGGCGACGGCTTCGACGGTGTCCTCCACTTCGCCGCCAAGTCGCTGGTCGGCGAGTCGATGACGGATCCGGCGAAGTACTGGGAAGGCAACGTCCTGACCTCGCTTCGCCTGCTGGAAGCGATGCGCGACCACGGCACGAAGCGGCTGGTGTTCTCCTCCACCGCGGCCACCTACGGCGAACCGGAGTCCTCCCCCATCCCGGAGACGGCGCCGACGCGGCCGACCAACACCTACGGCGCGACGAAGCTGGCCATCGACCACGCGATCACGTCGTTCTCGCGCGCCCACGGCATCGCCGCCGTCAGCCTGCGCTACTTCAACGTCGCCGGCGCCTACGGCTCCTTCGGCGAGCGGCACGCCACCGAAACCCATCTGATCCCCCTCGTGCTCCAGGTCGCCACCGGGGACCGCGAGCGGATCCAGATCTTCGGTGACGACTACCCGACCGCCGACGGCACCGCCATCCGCGACTACATCCACGTGGTCGACCTCGCCGACGCGCACCTGCTGGCCCTGCGCCATGCGGCCGACGGCGAGCACCGCGTCTACAACCTCGGCAGCGGCACCGGTTTCTCCGTGCTCGAGGTGATCGAGGCGTGCCGCCGCACCACCGGTCACGAGATCCCCGCCGCGGTCGCGCCGCGCCGGGCGGGCGACCCGTCGGTGCTGGTGGCCTCCAGCGAGCGGGCGAACGACGAACTCGGCTGGAAGCCCGAGCGCACCGACCTCGACGGCATCGTGGCCGACGCCTGGGCGTTCACCCGGTCCCGCCAGACCGCCTGAGGCGGATCTCGGGAGTTCCGTCGTCCCGCTGTCGCAGGACCACTCTGGCCACTTCGGACGGCTGCACCATCGCGTGCAGAGCCCTGGTCAGCAACTTCGTCAGCCCGTGTTCGGGGTCGGTTTCGCCGGCCCTGACCAGGGCGATCCCGGCGGTCGCCAGGTCGCCGCGGACGTAGGCGGCGTGCGCCTTCAGCGCCAGCGCCTCGGCGGCTTCCGGCGCCGGGAGTTCCCGGGCCAGCGTGAGCCAGAGCTCCTCCGCCGTGCGGGCTAGGGGTGACTCCGCGGGGGCGGCGGTGAGCATGCAGGCGCCCCGGACCTCGACCAGGGAAAGGGCCCAGGCCAGCCGGACGGCCTGGTCGTCGGTGATCGTGAGGTCGCCGTCGTCGGCGCGGGCGAGCGCGGCGTTCACCTCGCCGACTCCCGCCCCGACGAGATCTCCGCCTCGCCATGGCGGATCGGCCATTCTCGTGAGGAGATCGGCACGTCTGGCGAGTGTCTCCGGCGCGACGGGGTCGAAGAGGCGCTCGACTTCTTCCCGGCTCGCGTGCGTGATCTGCCCGGCACCGGTGACGACCGCGGCGGCCACCGAGTCGCGCGGATCCGGCAGGCGACCGCCACAGGTTCTGTCCCGGTAACAGCCCCACCGCACGTCGGCGGCGATACGCGGAGCCCACACCGAATGCTTCAGCGAGATGTCGTACTCGGCCAGCGAAGCTTCCAGGCGCCGGATGAACCGGCGTCGCGGTGGCCGGCCCGCCTTGTTCAAGGTGCCACCGCCGACCACCGCCACGGTGGCACCGGTGTGGCGGGTCACGGCGAGCCTGATCGCCAGGTCACGCGCCTGGTCGTGTTCCAGGCCCGGGGGTGGCAGGTCCACGCGCATGACGAGGCCTTGTTGCTTGCGTCCCGGGCCGCGCAGGCCGAAGACGACGACGGAATCCTCGGGATGGAAGCCGAGGAGGTACGGGATCGCGGCGAGCAGGTCCGCCGGATCCGTCAGATCGACCGTGGTACTGCCGGTCGGGGTGGATGTGGTCATGCCCCCACCCTGCGGCGGGAATGGGGCCGCTGGGTGGGGGCGGGACACATCTGTGGACAGCCGGGGCCGTTGTGGACAACCGCCGCGGGACGGGGTCGCGGGGACGCCGATCCTGTCGGTGGGGTGGTCTACAGTGCCCGGCCCCGCGGGGTCAGCCGCAGTGTTCGAACGGGCTCTCGTAGGCGTTCGACCCGACCGAGCCGCCCCACTTGACGCAGGTCGAGGCGGCCGTCTTCTTCACCGGTCCGGCGTAGTAGGTGAAGCTGCCGGAGTCGGTCACGCGAGCGGACCCCTGGACTTCGAGGAACGCCGACACCGGCGACGCGGTGCCGAGGGAAACCGCCTTCAACGTGGTGACGCAGTTGGCCTTGGTAGAGGCGTTGTAGAGCAGGTACGCCGTTCCCGCGCTGTTCGCGAGCCCTTGCGAATCGACGACCGAGAATCCGCTGCCGCACACCTCGGTGGCGTCGTACGGGTTGCCGCCGCACGAGTTCTTGCTGGTGAAGTTGGTGTGGCCGTAGTACGGCACCGCGACCCCGTGCAGCACCGCCTTCTGCGCCACCCCGTTGAGCCGCTGTTCGAAGTGCAGGTGCGGACCGGTCACCCCGCCGGTCGCCCCGGCCGTGCCGATCTGCTTGCCGACGCTGACGGCCTGGCCGACCGAGACGGACTGGGTCGACAGGTGGGCGTACCGGGTCCGCCAGCCGCCACCGTGGTCGATCTCGACCCAGCGCCCGTAGCTCGTGCTGCCTTCGTTGGCGACCCTGGTGATGGTGCCGCCCGCCGACGCCAGCACCGGCATCCCGGTGATCCCCGACTTCTGGAAGTCGACCGAGTTCGCCGGGCTGTGCCCGCTGAACGTCGCCGCCGTGACCGTGACACCGCATTTGAAGGGGACCTGGAAGTTCGGGGCGGCCGACGCCTGCGTCGTACCGGCGAGGGTCAGGCCGAGCGCGGGCAGAACGGCGGCCGCGGCGAGCACTGCGAAACGGCGCAACCTGGACATGGAGACCTCCATCAGGTGGGGAAGCCGGACAGGCCGAAGCAAAGCCGGGAGAAATACATTTTCCGTACAAGCCCGAGGTCGGGTGGGTGTTTTCCACCCGGAACGCCGGATGCCACGTCCCGCCGGCCCTCCATCGCGGCGTCACCACGGCACATCGATGACGTAGTGAAGGCCTCCTTCCCTACCCTCAGGGTAAGGAAGGAGGCCTTCACGGAAGTGGGCTCGCTCAGCCGAAAGCGGCTCGCAGCGCGGGCTTGCCCCCCGCCACCGGCAGCACCAGCGAGGTCCGGTTCAGCTCGACCGAGACACCGGCGCCGGGCTTGGGCCGGAGCGTGTAGTCGTGGTCGCTGGAGGCCACCAGGAACTCGATCTTGTGCCCGGCAGCGAGCAGGTAGTCCTTCGCGACCAGCTCGACCTCGACCTTGTAGTTCTCACCAGGGGTGATCGGCTCGGTGCGGGCGGGGTCGCGCCGGTTCTGCGGGTCGGTCCAGCCCCGGGTGATCACCTTCGCCGTCCCGTCCGGAGCGCGGTCGAGGAGCACCGCGGTCACGTTCGCGGCCGGCTTGTCGAAGGACAGCGACAGGTCGGTCTTCACAGTTCCGGAGAGACGCACGGGCTGCTTCGCCGCAGTGGTCGCGTAGAGCAGCCGGTTGCCCGACGACGTCGCGGCGGCGAGCTGCTCGATGGTCTTGCTCGCGTCGTCCGCCAGCGTCTCGACCGCGGCCTTGCCCGGAACGGGGTTGCGCGTGTCGAGCTTGCCCTTCGAGGAACCACCGGGCCACGGGTAGAGCTTCACGTCCTGGGTGCCGGGCAGCGGCCACTCCGGCTCGTCCACCCACGTCTTGTCCTCACGCTGGATGGTGGCCTTCGGCTCGCGCTCGATGCCGTTGTCCACGTCGTAGAGGTAGTGCGACATCCACTTGTTCAGGGTGGCGAGCCAGACGTCGCGGCGAAGGCTGTACGGGTCGGCGTGCCCGGCCTGGTGCAGCCAGATCTTGTGCTCGACCCCGTGCCGCTTGAGCATTTCGTACCAGCGGGTGCCCTGGTCGGTCTTGACGTTCCAGTCGCCTAAGCCGTGCACCACGAGCACCGAAGCGCGCACCTTGTTCACGTCGTTGCGGTAGTTGCGCACGTCCCAGAAGCGGCTGTAGTCACCGGTCACCCGGTCCTGGTCGACCGCGATGCTGTCGATCAGCGGGCGGCAGACGGCGCGATCCTGGCGGGTGTAGACGTAATCCGCGAGCACGTCCGCGTCCTCGCCCTGGAAACCGCCGGCCGCGACGACGGCGCCGTCGTTGCGGTAGTAGTCGTACCAGCTGGAGATCGCCGCGATCGGGACGATCGTCTCCAGCCCTTCGACGCCCGTGCTGGCCACGGCGTTGGGCAGCGTCCCGTTGTAGGAGACGCCCATCATGCCGGTCTTGCCGGTGCTCCAGTCCGCGACGGCGGCCTTGCCCGCCGCGTCACGGGCCGTCGCACGGCCGTTCAGCCAGTCCACAATGGACTTCGCGCCGATGGTCTCGTTGACGTCGCCGGTGCTCGGGCAGCCGGTGGACTGGCCGCTGCCGAGCGACTCCCCGTACACCACGGCGAAACCGCGGGCGGTGAAGTAGTCCTGGTACCGCCAGCCGATCGGCGCCGGGTTCGGGCCGACGGTCTTGGTCGCGATCCGCGGGCCCGCGGCGGGCCGCTTCGCGCCGGGCACGTACAGCTCGACGTCGACGTTGTGGTTCGCGACGTCGTTTCCGCCCGCGTAATACGGGCTGGCCTGGTAGACGACCGGGACCTTGATGCCCTGCTGTGTCGCACGGGGCCGCACCACCTCCGCGTGCACGAGGTCGTCCTTGCCGTCGCCGTCGCTGTCGACCGGCGCGGTGACCCAGACGTTCTCCCGGATGACGTCGGCCGGGTCGAACACCGGTTGCGCCTGGCCATCGGAGAAGACCGGCGCCGGTGGCGCGTCGGCTTGGGCAGGCAGCGCGGTCGCCGGAAGAACCAGGACGGCGGTGAACAAGGCGGCGAGTCTGGCGACTCTCACGTGACCCCCAAGGGCGGGCGGGCAAGACGCAGCTGAGGTTTCCGGCCACCCGAACGGGTGTCAAGAGACTAACGTCGGGGGCATGCCGAGCACCCTGGAAGCACCGATCGTCGCCGTCACCGTCTACCCGCACCACGCCCGGATCACGAGGCGGGCTTCGGCGGGCCTGGACGGGGAAACGCGCTTCGCTTTCGCGGGCCTGCCGTGGAACCTGGACACCGATTCGGTCCGTGTCACCGGGACCGGTCCGGCGGTCATCGCCGGGGTCGACGTCGCCGTCGAGCGTCATCCCGCCCCCGCGGACGTTTCCCTGCGCGCGCTGACCGAGCGACGGCGGGCCGATCAAGCGGTGGTGGACGAGGTCGCGGACGCTGTCGCCGCGGAGACCACGAAGGTCGATCTGCTGACCGGGGTGGCGAAGCGAAGTGGCGGCAGTTTCGCGAAGGCGCTCGCGGCGGGTACGGCGGAGCCGCCCCGGGTCGCCGAAGTCACCGAGGCGCTCGGCGCGCAACTCGCCGAGGCACTGGGGAAGCGCCGCGAACTCGGCATCCGCCTCGCCCGGCTCCGTGACGACCTCAAGGCGCTGGACCGGGAGATCGAGGCGAAACAAGGCATGTCCGAAGTGGACAGTGCGACGGTCACGGTCGAAGTCGAGAGCCAGGAGGACGGCGCGGAGATCGGCCTCGAACTGTCCTATGTGGTCGCGAACGCGAGCTGGGAGCCCGGCTACGACGTCCGCGTCCGCGGTGAAGACGTCTCGGTGACCTGGTACGGGCGGATCACCCAGCACACCGGGGAGGACTGGCCGGAATGCGAGCTGGCCCTGTCCACCGCGCGGCCGGCGAACACGGTGGAGGTACCGGAACTCGAACCGTGGTTCCTCGACCGCGTCCGGCCGGTCCAGCCGTTGATGGCGCGCGCCGCGTACGGCAGTGCCTCGCCCGCGGGCGGTGGGATCCCGGAGTCGGTGGGCATGGCCGCCCCCGCGGCGCCGCCGATGGCGATGCGGACCGCGTCCGTCGAACAGGGCACCACCGCGGTCACCTACCGGCCGGGACGTCCGGTGGCGGTGCCGTCGGGAGCGCAGGGTCACCGCACGACGCTCGCGCAGCTGGAGCTGACGGCGAAACTGGGTTATGTCACCGCTCCGGCGGTGTCAGGCGAGGCGTACCTGCGGGCGGCCGTGGTCAACACCTCGGAGCACACGCTGCGGCCTGGGAAGGCGTCGGTTTTCCACGAGACGGAGTTCGTCGGCACCACACGGCTGGACGTCTGGGCGCCGGGTGAGGAACTCGAACTCGCCCTCGGCGTGGACGACCGGATCCGGGTCGACCGGGAACTCGCGCACCGCTCGGCGAGCAAGGCGACGCTGTCCGGCGCCCGGAAACGGGAGGCCGCCTACACCACGACGATCGTCAACCACAGCCCGCGCGAAGCCGTCGTGACCGTGCTGGACCAGGCACCGGTCTCCCGGGACGACGCGATCACCGTCCGCGACGTGCGCACCGTGCCGGAGCCGGTGGAGCGGACCGAACTGGGCGAGTTCACCTGGCGGCTGACGCTCGCTCCGGGCGCGAAGGGTGTCGTGACGCTCGGGTACCGGGTGGACGTCGCGAAGGGTGTCGAGCTGTCGGGGTGGCGAGAGTAGCCGTCCCCGCTGCAATGAAGGGGCCTTTCATAGCAAATTTTGCTATGAAAGGCCCCTTCATTGCGCTTGGCAAGCCCGGCTCAGCCCTGCGAGATGTACGCCTCCAGCTGTTCCTGACTCTTCTCCAGCTGTTCCATCCGGGTCTTCACGACGTCGCCGATGCTCACGATCCCCGCCAGCCTGCCGTCCACCACGACCGGGACGTGCCGGATGCGGCGTTCGGTCATCAGGACGGACAGCTGATCGACCGAGTCCTCGGGAGTGCAGCTGGCGACCATCTTCGTCATGATCGCGGCGACCGATCCGTCGAGCAGCTGGGGTCCGCGCTCGTTGAGCCGCCGCACCACGTCCCGTTCGGAGACGATGCCGACGATCCCGCCCTCGGCGTCGACGACCACGAGGGCGCCGACGTTGTGCTCCGCGAGTCTCTCGAGCAGTTCGGTTACGTTCGTCTCCGGCGAGACGGTCGCGACGGCCGCCCCCTTGTTCCGCAACAGATCGGAAATCCGCATACGCGCTCCTCCCGGATGGGTGACCTGAGTCACTCCAGGTTATGGCCTCACCGCCCTGCGCGAAAGTCCGGAGAGTCCGGTTCCATCCCCAATCTGGTCGCGAGCGCGGCGTAGGCCTGGACGATCCCGGCGCCGTACGGGTCGTCGCCGAGCGCGCCGAGGGTGCCCCGTCCGAGCTCCCACTGGGCCTTCGCGGACTCGTGATCACCGAGTTTGCGGTAGTCCTCGGCGAGGTTCAGGTGCAGCGACGGGTAGAAACCGCGCACGGCCAGCGTCGCGTGGTACTCCTTGGCGCGTTCGTCGGTGAGCGAATCGGCCGCCGCGAGCGCGCGGAGATCCCAGGCGAGTTCGTCGGCAGGGTCGTCGCAGACGTCGGCCATGTAGTGCGCGAGCGCGCACCGGTGCAGCGGGTCGCCGTCCTCGCCGATCCGCTCCCACAGCGCCGCGAACCTCTCGCGCGCGCCGACGCGATCACCGGAGATGTGCAGCTGGAGGCCGGTGTTGATCTCCGCCATCACGTCGTCGGTCATTTGACGTCCGAGGCCGGGGCCGCCCAGGTGTTGCACGCCGACGTCGTCTTCCCGGAGAAGCCTGCCTTCGCCCATTTCAGCTGGTTACGGCGGCTGCCGTGGGTGTCGCTGTCGTCGGCGCGGCCGTAGTCGTCGAGGGCCGCGTTGGCCAGCGACCTGCTGATCGAACCGCGTCCGGCGGCCGCCGCGAGGGCGAGCGCGCCGAAGCAGTTCGCCTGCAGTTCGATGCGGCGGACCAGTTCCTTGTCCGCGGGCGCGTTCTCCTCCGGCGACGACATCTTCTCCGCGGCCGCCGACAGGATCCCGCTGGACCGCTGGACGTGGTGCCCGTACTCGTGGGCCATCGTCGCGAGGTGACGGGACCGTTCGAGGCCCGCGTCGCCCAGCATCCACTCGGTCGGCGCGTAGATCGTGGTGTCGCCGCCGCAGTAGTAGGCGACGGCCTCGTTCTCGCCCGGCGCCTTCCCGCAGGCGCTGGTCTCGGGCAGCGTCACCTGCACGGTCACCGTCAGCGCGGGCTCGTTCGCCTGGTCCAAGGCGGGTTTCCAGGCTTCGGCCAAGCACGTCACGAATGTCTTGTAATAGGTCTCCAGCTTCGCGGGCTCGCGGCTGATCCCGGGCAGGCGGCAGGTGACCGCGCCGAGCGCGACACCGTCGGCCAGCAGCGGGTTCGTCTCCAGTTCCCGCACCTCCTTGGGCGCGGGTTTCGCGTTCCCTGCCGGAGCCTTGGCGCCTTCCGAGGTGTACTGGCCGGACACCGGGAAGGCCTGGCCGTCGATCTTCCGCGGCCCGCCCGCCATCGCCATCCCGGTGGTGGTCAGGGCGGCGACGATGAGCAGACCGACCACGGCGGCCCCCGTGTTGCGGGGGCTTTCGGGACGACCCGGCGAGGGCGCGAACGGTCTGGGTACCTCGTCGGTGCCGGTCATGGTGTCCCCCAAACGTGCGAGCCCACAGCATACGGAATGCCACACCTGGTGGCGCCGGGACGGAACACCCGGCGAGACTGTCAGCATGAGTGACGAGGACCCGTACCTGTGGCTGGAAGACGTGACCGGCGAAGAAGCGCTGGACTGGGTGCGAGCCCGCAACGCCGAAGCTCTGGAGGAACTGGCGGGCGGCGAACGGTTCGCCGGGATCCGTGACGAGGTCCGCGAGGTCCTCGACGCCGACGACCGGATTCCCTACATCCGGCGCCGCGGCGAATACCTGTACAACTTCTGGCAGGACTCGGCCAACCCCCGCGGCCTGTGGCGCCGCACCACCCTGGAGCAGTACCGGCTCGACACGCCGGAGTGGGAGCTCCTGCTCGACGTCGACGCGCTGGCCGAGGCCGACGGCGAGAACTGGGTGTGGCAGGGCGCGGCCGTCCTCCGGCCGGGTTACCAGCGCGCGCTGGTCGAACTGTCGCGGGGCGGCGCCGACGCGACCGTGGTCCGCGAGTTCGACCTCGCCGAGCGACGCTTCGTCGAAGACGGGTTCTTCGTGCCCGAGGCCAAGACCCGGATCGGCTGGATCGACCGCGACCGCGTCTACATCGGCACCGACTTCGGGACCGGGACGCTGACCAGTTCGGGCTATCCGAGGCTGGCGAAGGAATGGCGGCGCGGCACCCCGCTCGAAGAGGCGACGGTGGTCTTCGAGGGCAAGCCCGACGACGTCTCGGTGTCCGCCCACCACGACCCGACCGAGGGCTGGGAACGCGACTTCGTCTACCGCTCGATCGACTTCTACCGCACGGAAAGGTATCTCCGGACGCCTGGCGGGCTCGAACGCATCGAGGTCCCCGAAGACGCGCAGACGTCTTCACACCGCGAGTGGCTGCTGATCCGGCTTCGCTCGGACTGGACCGTCGAGGGCACGACGTACCCCTCCGGCACCCTGCTCGCCTCCGGGTTCGACGCGTTCATGGCGGGTGAGCGCACCTTCACAACCCTTTTCACCCCGGACGCGCACACGTCGCTGGAGTACTGGGCCTGGACGCACAACCACCTGTTGCTCTCGACGCTGTCCGACGTCCGGACGGAACTGCGCGTGCTCACGCCGTCCGACGGCTGGAGCTCGCAGCCGCTCGCCGGCGCCCCGGAACTGGGCACCGCGCAGATCACCGGCACGGACCCCGACGTCAGCGACGAATACCTGCTCGACTCCAGCGGCTACACCCAGCCGTCGACACTGAACTACGGGCACGTCGGTGGCGAGGTCGAGGTCCTCAAGCGCGCCCCCTCGTTCTTCGACAGCGAGGGCATGACGGTCTCGCAGTACTTCGCGACCTCCGAAGACGGCACGAAGATCCCGTACTTCGTCGTACGCCCCTCCGGCGCTGAAGGCGGCCCGACGCTGCTGACCGGCTACGGCGGCTTCGAGGTCTCGCTGACCCCCGGCTACAGCGGTGTCATCGGCCGCGGCTGGCTCTCGCGCGGCGGCACCTACGTCGTCGCGAACATCCGAGGCGGCGGCGAGTACGGGCCGGACTGGCACACCTCGGTGACCAAAGCCAAGCGGTACAAGGTCTACGAAGACTTTTCGGCCGTCGCCGCCGACCTCGTCGAACGCGGCATCAGCGAGCCTGCCCGCCTCGGCATCCAGGGCGGCAGCAACGGCGGGCTGCTGATGGGCGTCATGCTGACGCGCTACCCGCGGCTGTTCGGCGCGATCGTGAGCCAAGTGCCGCTGCTGGACATGAAGCGCTATCACAAACTCCTCGCGGGCGCGTCGTGGATGGCCGAGTACGGCGACCCCGACGACCCGGCGGAATGGGACTTCATCGGGAAGTACTCGCCGTACCAGAACGTGCGCGGCGAAGGCGAGTACCCGCCGGTCCTGTTCGTCACGTCCACCCGGGACGACCGGGTGCATCCCGCCCACGCGCGCAAGATGGTCGCGCGGATGCGGGAGCAGGGACACGACGTGCGGTACCACGAGAACATCGAGGGCGGTCACGGCGCGGCGGCCGACAACGAGCAACTGGCGTTCAAATGGGCGCTGATGCTCGAATTCCTGTGGGAGAAGCTGGCCTGACCCGCTGGGAAGGGGACTTCCCGGCGAGAAAGTCCCCTTCCCGAGGTCACTCCGCCACCTTCGCCAGCACCACCCCTCCGACGATCAGCGCCATCGCCGCGAACCGCCCGAAGCTGAGCGGGTCCTTGTGGATCACGATGCCGAACACGATCGCGCCCACCGCGCCGATGCCGGTGAACACGGCGTACGCGGTCCCCACCGGGAGCGAGTCCATCGCCTTCGACAGCAGGTAGACCGCGGCGACGCCGAGCACGAAGCACAGCACGGTCGGCCAGAACCGGGTGAAGTTCTCCGTCGGCTTGATGCTCTGCGACCAGGCGACCTCGACGACTCCGGCCAGGAGCAGGATTCCCCAGCCCATCAAGCTTCCCTTCCGGCCGAGGCCAGCTTTTCGGCGCCAAGGAGCGCCTGTTCCCGCGACGCGATCCGGTCAGGATCACGCGGGCTCAGCCGCGGGTCGACGAGAGCGTTCGTGAGTTCGGAATGCAGGAACGTGACGTCGCGGACGTCGTAGTGACCGGCGAAGAAGTCACGCAGGTAGCGCTCGTGATGGTCGACCGGCTCCCGCGGAGTGCCGGGCAGGTACGTGCCACCACGCGCTCCCGCGACCACGAAAGCCTTGCCCGCCAAGGACATCTTCGGGAACGTCACCTGGTCGATCCACAGTTTGAGCGTCGCGGGGACCGAGAAGTTGTACATCGGCGCCCCGATCAGCACGACGTCGGCGGCGAGCAGTTCGGCCAGGAGCGGCTCGATGATCGCCCAGGCCTCGCGCTGCTCCGGTGTCTTCACCACCGAGGCGTAGCCGTCCGGATCGGTGATCCCGTTCCGGAGGAGCGCGTCACAGATCTCGGTCCAGGCCTGGCCGATCGGCGGCACCGGATCGGCGGCCACGTCGCGATAGGTGTAGCCGGCGCCCGGGTTCGCGGCAAGCCAGGTCTCGGCGAAACGAGCACTCAGCTCGCGGGAGAACGACGCGCTGCGGGCACTGGAGTCGAGGTGGAGAAGGTGGCTCATCGGGGCCTCCCGGACCAGGAAGTGGACACGGCGTCCACTTGCTTCGACGGGTACAAGTGGACGCCGTGTCCGGATATTCCCTAGGCTGCGGACATGCCGACGGAAGACCTGCTCGCGGACAACTCGGGACGGGAACGCTCGGACGCCGCCCGCAACCGCGCGAAGATCCTGAAGGCCGCCGAAGAGCTCTTCGCCGCACGTCCGGCCTCGGACGTCACCATGGAGGACATCGCCAAAGCGGCCGGAGTCGGCCGGGCGACGCTGTACCGCCGCTATCCGGACCGCTCGGCGATCGCCGTCGCCCTGCTGGACGAACACGAGCGGGAACTCCAGGAGCGACTGCTCACCGGCCCTCCCCCGCTGGGCCCCGGCGCGCCGCCCGCCGAGCGGCTGGCCGCGTTCTACGCGGCGATGATCGGACTGCTCGCGCGGCACGCGCATCTCGTCCTCGGCACCGAGGTCGGGCATTCGCGGTTCACCAGCGGGCCGTACCGGCTGTGGCGCACGCACGTCCGTCTCCTCGCCGAGGAGGCGAACGCGAAGGATCCCGACGCGCTCGCCGACATCCTGCTGGCACCGCTGGCCGCGGACGTGTTCCTCCACCAAACAGGCGAACTCGGCCTGAGCGCCGAACGGATCACCGACGCACTGGCCGAGCAGGCACGGCGAGCGCTGGCCTGATCAGCCGGCGAGGCCGTCGGCGACGAGCTTCATCACGGCCTGCCAGTGCTCACGCTGAGCGGCGCGTTCTTCCGGCCCGGCGAGCCGCTCCTGATGGAAGACCACGACCGTCTTGTCCGGCCCCGCCGGACGGAGCCCCACCTGGACCGTGCTCTCGTGGTCCCAGTCCTTCGGCCGCCAGGTGAGGCGGATCTTCTCCTGCTCGCGGTAGCCGCGAACCTCACCGACAGTGCCCTCCGCCGTCTCGTACGGCGCACCCTTCTCCGACCCCAGCCGCACGTCGCCCAGCCAGGCCGCGAGGCCCGGACCCGAGAGGTACTCCCAAACCTGCGCCAGCGGATACGCCATCGTCTTGGACACGCCGATCTCCCAGCCCGCGTCCTTCGTCTTCCCGATCATCACGCCTCCGCCGTAACCATCTTACCTGGTTTCCGAAACCGACTATAGTGGTTACATGACTCCGGGAACAAGACTGCTCGTCAGCGCCCAGGGTGAGCGCTATCGGTTCGATCCGGGCAGCCTCAGCCTCGAACTCATGCTGACCGGCGGTCCCGGCCCGTACGAGCGCTACGAGAGCGCGCATACTCCGTCCGATCTGGCCGAGTGGTTCACCGGCTCCCGGCTGGCACTGACCGCTCCCCTGACCGACGTCCGGATCAAGCCCGCCGAACTCGCCGCGCTCAAGGAACTCCGCGACACGCTCTACCGCGTCGCGCCCGCCCTCGCCCGTGGCGAAACGCCGTCGGACGAAGACCTCGCCTTGCTGAACAGCGCGACCGAGGCGACCCCGAGGCCTCTCGTCGACCCGAGGACCCGGCGGCTCGCCTGGGCGCCACCCGTCACCGGGAAGCAACTCCTCGGCGCCGTCGCCCGCGACGCCATCGGACTCGTCGCGGGCGAACGGTCCGGCCGGGTCCGCGAATGTTCCGCGGACGACTGCCACCTGCTGTTCTTCGACACCTCGCGCTCGGGCAACCGCCGCTGGTGCTCGATGGAACGCTGCGGCAACCGCGCCAAGATCCGGGCCTACCGCGCGCGGACCGAGACCGCCTGATCGCTAGGATTCCCGGCGATGCAAGGTGAGGCGAAACTGGAACAGCGCGTCGTGGAGACGGCGGAGAAACTGCTGTCCAAACGGAAATCGGTGACCGCGCTCGACATCCTGAGCGGCATCGGCTGGCTGCCGGAGAACGTGCTCAAAAGCTGGCAGCAGGGACGGATCCCCGATCTGTCCACGGCCTTGCCGGTGAGCGCGGAGAAACTGAACTTCGCCCTCGGCGCACTTCAAGGATGGGCGAAGGAAAAGGCCCTCGAAAGCTCCGAGATCGAGCATGTCGGCGCGACCCGCGACCGAGCTGTCCTCCGGGTGACTTCGGGCGAACTGGCCGGCCTCGAACCGCTGTTCCGGACGCAGTGGCTCATGCCGGGACTGTCCGAAGCGAAACGTGCGCAAGTCCTCGCCCGCCAACAGAAGGCGCCGGATCTCGTCGTCTCCGTGGCGCTGAAGGACTGGACGTGCGCCGACTGCGGCGGCACCGGCGACCTGCTGTTCATGGAGAACGAGAAGCCGCTCTGCCTCGACTGCGCCGACCTCGGTCACCTGGTCTTCCTGCCCTCGGGGGACACCGCGCTGACCCGCCGGGCCAAGAAGGCGAGCCGGCTTTCCGCCGTCGTCGTCCGTTTCAACCGGTCGAGGAAGCGGAGTGAGCGGCAAGGGCTCCTGGTCGAAGACGCGGCGTTGCGCGCCGCCGAAGAACAGTGCCTCGCGGACGAGGACGTCCGGGAACGACGCCGCGGACGGGATCGTGAGCGGCGCGCCGAGGAAGACGTCGAGTTCACCGCCCGGTTCCACACCGCGATCACGGAGATGTTCCCCTGCTGCCCGCCGGAACGAGCGCGCGCCATCGCCGAACACGCAGGCCAGCGCGGCAGCGGCCGGGTGGGCCGCTCCGCCGCCGGCCGGGAACTGGCCGAACGAGCGGTGTTCCTCGCCGTCGTCGCCTCGATCCGGCACCTGGACACCGAGTACGACGACCTCCTCATGGCAGGCGTGGAACGGCAGACCGCCCGCGACCGCATCCACTCCGCCATCGAAGCCGTGCTGGAACGCTGGCGAGCCTGACCGCTGTCACGTTCCGGGCGCGGGCCTCGTCCAGTGGGCATGTCCACCGCATATCTCACCCTCGCCATCCTGACGATCGTGATCAACGCCGGGATCGCCGCCGCCGACTTCGCGCGGATCCCGTTCGTCCTGAAGAACTCCGCCGAGGTCAACGTGCCTCAGTCCTGGATCCCGCCACTGGCTTCGCTGAAAGCCGCGGGCGCGGCCGGGCTGCTGCTCGGCCTGCTCGGGGTGCCGTACATCGGGACCGCTGCGGCCGCCGGGCTCGTGCTGTTCTACGTCGGCGCCGTCCTCACCCATGTGCGCGCCCGCGTCCTCTACAACATCGCCTTCCCTGCCGGATTCCTCGCGCTGGCGGTGGCGACCTTCGTCCTCGATCTCGCTCAGACCAGGTAGGGAGCGAAGTGTTCGGCGACGACGTCCGCGACCGCCTCGGCGTCTGCTGAGCCGTCGATTTCCAGCACCCGGACGCCGAGGCTCTTCGCCGCGCGGACGGCGTCTTCGGCGACAAGACGGTCTCGCTCGATTCGGTTGCGTTGCGCGCGCTCGGGATCGCTGACCCGGTGCGCCACCGCGACGGCCCGCGGCAGCACGCGAAGCTGATGCTCGCGGAAACCGTCGGTGGGCACCATCACGATCATCCGCCGCGGTGAATCCAGGAGGGGCGCGACCAGTTCCGGGCGCAAACCCCAGCCCTCGGCGAGGATCGGGCGACCGGAGACCAACGCGCGCAGATCGTCCAGAGCCCATTCGAACCGCAGCGGGAAGCCGGCGATCGTGTCGGCGGCCATCCGTTCGGGAGTGGGGTCGACCCAGACGGCGTCCGGGTCGGGATCCGCCGCGGGCAAACCGTTGCGGAGGCGGTGGGCCACGCGCCGGTCCTCGTGCGCGCGGGCGTCGTGGAAGTCGTAGTGATACACGGTGATGCCGTGACGACGCGCGAGAAGCCGGGACACGGTGGACTTTCCCGCCCACTGGCCGCCGCAGATCCAGAGCGCCCGCTTGAGCGTGCCGAACGGGTCGACGATTCCACTGTCAGCGGTCATCAGAGCCTCCCGGCGTCGACAGCGAGTAAGGACCCCTTCGTGAGCAGAACGAACCTTGAAGGCGCTTGCTCGCGAAGGCCTCGGATCCGCTGGGTTATCCGGACGCGCTCGCTCACCGTTCCGGCCAAGTCGATCCGGAACAACAACCCGCTCTCGTCGGCGATCACGAACCCTCCGTCCGCGGAAGCGACCGAGGGGACGAACCGCCGGTCGTGCCGGATCCTCCACCGCTCGGCGCCGTCCGACGCGTCGACCACTGTGTAGCCACCACGCCGCTCGGCCAGCCAGAGCAAGCCGCCACACAGGTCCACCGCCCTGGACGCGAGAGCGCGCTCGGAACGGACCACTGTCTCGGCTTTCGTCTCGGACAGGGCGATACGTACGACCAAGCGGTCGCCGCACCGCACGAGGACGCCACCGTCGTCGTCCACACGAAAGGCCGGCCCGGTGTCGGGCCCGACCAATGGCTCCGGCAAGGACCAGGTGACCAGTTCCCGGCCGTCACCTCGATCGATCAAACGTACGGAGTCGCCGCCCGGCTTGCCGAGGAGGAAACCGGCCTCGGTCGCTGCCGGACGGACCGTGCTTCCGCACTCTCTCGCCCGCCAACGCAAAGCACCGGTGCGGAGGTCCACCGCGGACAGTGGCGTATAGCCGCGCCAGCCGCCCACGAGCACGAGCTCTTCGTCTACGACGACATGACCGGCGAACGAGCCCGGCTCCGCCTGCCAGACGTCTTCGCCGGTTTCGACGTCCAGGCAGACCAGCCTGCTGCTGTTCTGCGGAACCACCAAGCAATACGGTTCGTCGATCACGATCGCACGCGGCCATGTCCCGACCGGGACATCCCAACGCACCGAGCCGCCGGCAGGCTCCAGGCCGACCAATCGCGTACTTCGCTCGTGCACGACCAGGTGGCGTGCGGTGGCCGCCATCGCGGACGGCGAACCGGCTTGATGCAGCGGCCGTTCCCAGCGGACATCGAACACGAGACCAGTTCAGCAGCGGACGGGCCACCGCACAACCGGGTTCACCGGCGCCTGCTCCGGCGAACGACGTCGGTCGTCCGCCGAAGCAGGCATCGGGATCAGCTACAGCCGGAGGTCGCTCCGCAGCCTTCACAGGCGTAGCAGGAACCGGCGGGCCGCATCTTGGTGCCGCAGGTCATGCAGAGCGGCGCGTCGGAGGCGGTGCCGAGGTTCAGCTCCACCAGTTCCGCCGTCGAATGCGCCACCTTGGCGGGAGCGCCGGTCGACGAGTCCACAGTGGACCGAAGGGCGTCGAGGTCGACGTTCTCCTGTTCCGCGGCAGGAGCGGCGCCGTAGCTCGCCTCGACCTGTGCCGAACGCTCGTCGGCGGTGAAGATGCCGAGCTGCGAACGCTTCTCGTACGGCAGGTAGTCCAGCGCCAGCCTGCGGAACAGGTAGTCCATGACACTGGTGGCGATCCGGATGTCCGGGTCGTCGGTCATGCCAGCGGGCTCGAAGCGCAGGTTGGAGAACTTCGAAACGTAGAACTCCAGAGGGATCCCGTGCTGAAGGCCGACCGAGATCGACATCGAGAACGCGTCCATCACGCCCGACAGTGTCGAACCCTGCTTGCCGAGCTTCACGAAGATCTCGCCGAGCCCGTCGTCCGGATACGAACCGGCGTGCAGGTAGCCCTCGGCGCCACCGACGGTGAACGACACCGTCTGGCTCGGACGCTTCTTCGGCAGGCGCTTGCGGACCGGCCGGTACTCGACGACCTTTTCGGCCTCGGGGGCGGCCTTCTCCTTCTTACCGGTGGACAGCGGCTGGCCGACCTTGCAGTTGTCGCGGTAGATCGCGAGCGCCTTGAGGCCGTACTTCCAGCCCTGGAAGTAGATCTCCTCGACCTCTTCGACGGTCGCCGACTCCGGCATGTTGACCGTCTTGGAGATCGCGCCGGACAGGAACGGCTGCACCGCGGCCATCATCCGGACGTGCCCCATCGGCGCGATGGACCGCTCCCCCACCGCGCAGTCGAACACCTCGTAGTGCTCCTGGCGGAGGCCGGGAGCGTCGACGACGTGGCCGTGCTGGGCGATGTACTCGACGATCGCTTCGATCTGTTCGCCCTGGTATCCGAGCGCGGACAGGGCGCGCGGGACGGTCTGGTTGACGATCTGCATCGAACCGCCGCCGACCAGCTTCTTGAACTTGACCAGCGAGAAGTCCGGCTCGATGCCGGTCGTGTCGCAGTCCATCATGAAGCCGATGGTGCCGGTGGGGGCGAGCACCGAGGCCTGCGCGTTGCGCCAGCCGCCTGCCTCGCCCAGTTCGATGCCGCGCTTCCATTCCTGGGTCGCGAGCGCGCGGACCGCGGCGTCGTTCGCGTGGTAGGTCCGCACCAGTTCGTTGGCGGCGGCATGCTTGCGCATGACCCGCTGGTGCGCCTCGGCGTTGCGCGCGTAGCCCTCGTACGGCCCGACGACCGCGGCGAGTTCGGCGGAACGGCGGTACGAAACGCCGGTCATCAGCGAGGTGATCGCGGCGGCGAGCGCGCGGCCGCCGTCGGAGTCGTACGCGTGCCCGAGCGCCATCAGCAGCGCGCCGAGGTTCGCGTAGCCGATGCCCAGCTGACGGAACTTACGGGTGGTGTCGCCGATCGCCTCGGTCGGGAAGTCGGCGAAGCAGATCGAGATGTCCATGGCGGTGATGACCAGCTCGACGGCCTTCGCGAACAGCGGCGCGTCGAAACCGCCGTCCTCGGTGGCGAACTTGAGCAGGTTCAGCGAGGCCAGGTTGCAGCTGGAGTTGTCCAGGTGCATGTACTCCGAACACGGGTTGGACGCGGTGATCCGGCCCGATTCGGGGCAGGTGTGCCAGTCGTTGATCGTGTCGTCGTACTGCAGCCCCGGATCGGCGCATTCCCAAGCGGCCTGCGCGATGGTGCGGAACAGCTTCTTGGCGTCGACGCGGTCGATGACCTCACCGCTCGTCCTGGACCGCAGGCCGAAGTCGCCCTGGGTCTCGACGGCCTGCATGAACTCGTCGGAGACACGGACCGAGTTGTTCGCGTTCTGGTACTGCACGGAGGTGATGTCCGAACCGGAGAGGTCCATGTCGAACCCGGCGTCGCGGAGGACCTTGATCTTCTCCTCTTCGCGGGCCTTGGTCTGCACGAACTCCTCGACGTCCGGGTGGTCGACGTCGAGGACGACCATCTTCGCCGCGCGACGGGTGGCCCCACCGGATTTGATGGTGCCCGCGGAGGCGTCGGCACCGCGCATGAAGGAGACCGGACCGGACGCGGTGCCGCCGGAGGACAGCAGCTCACGCGAAGAACGGATGCGGGAGAGGTTCAGCCCGGCACCGGAGCCACCCTTGAAGATCAGGCCCTCTTCGCGGTACCAGTTGAGGATCGACTCCATGGTGTCGTCGACCGAAAGGATGAAACACGCCGAGACCTGCTGCTTCGACGTCGTGCCGACGTTGAACCACACCGGCGAGTTGAAGCTGAACACCTGGTGCAGCAGCATCCAGGTCAGCTCGTGCTCGAAGACCTCGGCGTCGGCGGAGGTCGCGAAGTAGCCGTGTTCGCGGCCCGCGTTGACGTAGGAGTGGACGACGCGGTCGATCAGCTGCTTGAGGCTCTGCTCGCGCTGGGCCGAGCCGACGGCGCCACGGAAGTACTTGCTGGTGACGATGTTCGTCGCGTTGACCGACCAGAAGCCGGGGAACTCGACACCGCGTTGCTCGAAGTTGACCGTGCCGTCGCGCCAGTTCGTCATCACGACGTCCCGGTTCTCCCAGGTGACCTGGTCGTACGGGTGGACGCCCTCGGTGGTGAAGACCCGGCGCACGGTGAGCCCGCCCGCCTGCTTCTTCTTCCCACTCGTCCGCGCTGTGGCCGGGTTGCCTGTTCCCACGGTCTCGGTCATGGGTTTTTCCCTCACTCCCACGCGGGAGGCGGCTTCAGCCGTCTTTCGCGTCTTGATCGCTCTCGTCCGGTGTGGCAGCCATGGCCTCACGGAGGTCCGAGATCTCCTTCTCGAAGTCCTCGACCGAGGAGAAGGAGCGGTAGACACTGGCGAACCGGAGATAGGCGACGCCGTCGAGTTCGCGCAGGGGGCCCAGGATCGCCAGGCCGACCTCGTGACTCGGGATCTCCGCCAGCCCCGCCGACCGGATCGATTCCTCGACCCGCTGCGCCAGCTGCTGCAGCGCGTCGTCGTCGACCGGCCTGCCCTGACAGGCGCGGCGCACCCCCCGGACCACCTTGTCCCGGCTGAACTGCTCGGTGACCCCGGATCGTTTGACGACGGCGAGCACCATCGTCTCCGAGGTGGTGAAGCGACGACCGCAGGCGGCGCACGAGCGCCTCCGCCGGATCGCTTGACCCTCATCCACCTCTCGGGAGTCGACGACCCGAGAGTCCGCATGCCGGCAGAACGGGCACCTCATCCGCCGATCACCTTCCCCTCCGCGCCGGCCGGTCCCGAGTGGACATCCGCCCCCGTCGCCACGCAACGACGGGAAAGATCGACATGTGGATCGATCTGTGGACATCCGGTGGGTGAACACCGGCCAGCTGTGGACAACTGGTACCGAGTCTACCCCAAGCTATGGACCAACTACAGCCATGTAACTACTACATATAGCGGTGGAGACTAGATCGCAGGTCGGACGCACGCAAGCGCGGCGGCCAGGTCGATCAGACACGAACGGGGAGCTCACCCACAGCGGGTGAGAGCGGCCCTCCTGATCACCTCCCACCCTCCGCGACCTCGGCCGCGACCGGGACCGTGAGCGGCAGCCCGGGCACGAGAACAGCGTTTTCCAGGGAGTTGAGCTCCTTGATCTTGGCCACGACCGCGCCGGTGTCACTGCCTGGCGCGAATCGCGTCGCGAGATCCGTCAGCGTCTCCCCCGTCGAAACGGACACCGTGATGGTCCGTTCGGGTACCGCGGCCCCCGGAACACCGGCCAAGAACAGACCCGATCCGGTGATGACGCCGGCGACGAGCAAGGCCATCGCGACGAGCGACGGCCACCTGAGCGGAAGCCGCCTCGGCGCCGGGCACGCCGGGGAGGCGGTGGCGACGCCGGGGCGACGGCCCGCCACGACCCGCGCCCTGGTTGGCGGACGCAAAGGTTCGGCACGCCTGCCCCGAACCACCCGAACGGGCCTGGTCAACCCTGCCGGAACGGGCCCGGGGGAACTGGGCCGCGCCAGTCCTCGATCGGCCAGAATCGACATAGGAACCTCCTCGCAAGTCCTGCTGCGCTCGGCGCCGAGCCGCGGCCCGGCGATCAAGGTCGAACAGGCGTTCTATCGAACGCCCGTGCGAATGTGTACCACCTCCCACCGACAAAAATCGAGCGACACGGCGTGTCCATCGAACAGATGTTTGAAATCGTCGTCCCGGCGGGCTAACGTCGTTGACCAGGGCGTCTGCTGCGCGGACGCCGCCGGTGCCGTGGGCGGGAAGATCGTCCGCCACCGGCGAAGACACGCGAAGTCGGTCCGGGCGACCGGACGTACTGGGAGGCGACGCAGGAGATGAAGGAGCGATACGGTGGCTAAGGAGAGCAAGGCGGGGAACGCGCCTAGGGGCTCGGGTAAGGTGCGCGCCTTGCCCGAGGTCTACGAGGTGGACGAGACCCTGACCGTGCGGCAGCAGCAGGTGCTCGACGTGATCAAGCTGTGGGTGAGCCGGTTCGGCTACCCGCCGAGTGTGCGTGAGATCGGCGAGGCGGTCGGTTTGACCTCCACCTCTTCGGTGTCGCACCAGTTGCAGGCCCTGCAGCGCAAGGGTTATCTGCGACGCGACCCGAACCGTCCGCGTGCGGTGGGCGTGCTCGCCGCGACGGACGACAACCCGATGGGCATCGACGTCGAGCAGCCGCAGTCCGCCGCGAAGGCCGCGTACGTGCCGCTCGTCGGCCGGATCGCCGCCGGTGGGCCGGTGCTGGCGGAGCAGGCGATCGAAGACGTCTTCCCGCTGCCTCGGGAAATCGTCGGTGAGGGTGAGCTCTTCCTGCTCAGCGTCACCGGCGACTCGATGATCAACGCCGCCATCACCGACGGGGACTGGGTCGTCGTACGCCAGCAGCCCACGGCCGACCCCGGCGAGATCGTGGCCGCGATGATCGACGGCGAGGCGACGGTCAAGACGTTCAAGCGCAAGGACGGCCACATCTGGCTGATGCCGCACAACGAGGCGTACGAACCCATCCCGGGTGACGACGCCACTATCCTCGGCAAGGTCGTCGCCGTTCTTCGCAGGCTGTAGCCCGGAGCCGGAGCAAGTCGGGATCCCGGGTCGCGGAGACCCGGGTCAGGCTCGGCAAGCTTCGGTCAGGCTCGCCGTTTGCGGAGTCTGCCGACCAGCAGGAAGCCGCCGATCACGACGATCGCGGCGATACCGACCTGCACGTAGGGGAAGTCGGTTCCCTGGCCCGTGCCACCGGCCGTCCCACCCGACGTGCTGCCCTCGGATTTGGCCGCGTCCACGGCGAGCGCAGCCGCGCCCTTCACCGCACGGATCTGCTCTCCGACGCCCTCCCCGCCGGACAACAAGGTCCCGTCCGGATCAAAGGCGAGCGCCTCCCCCTGTTTCTCGTTCGGCAGCGGCACCCGCACGGGCTCGCGCTGCAGCGCGCTCTTCAGGTCTCCGTCGGTGACGGCGTAGAGATAGGCGTCGGTGTAGGTGCGCAACGCGACCACCGAGCCGTCGGCCATCGACGCCGCGCCGGTCACCGTCATCGAACCGATCGATCCGGCCGGCCCGCCCTGCGTCGAGGTCTCCTTGATCTGCAGCGATCCCACGTTCTCCAGCGGAGTCGGACCGGGACTGGCGAGCGGCCCTGTCGGCCGGTACACCTTGGAGCTGCCGAAGAGGTCCTTGGTGATCAGGTACGGCGTGCCCGAACGGTCCATGATCAGCGCTTCGACGTCGTGCTGCCCGTCGGGATAGGTGAGCCGGTGCAACGTCGCCTTGCCTTGCGGGGTCAGCGAGATCAGCGCGACCGTGTCCCGCCGCTTGCGGTTGTCGCCAGTGTCGGAAAGCCAGAAGGTGCCGTCAGCGGTGCGGGCGAGATCCTCGGGGTCGTACGGGTCCGTGGCGGCCGAGATGACCTTCTGGACCTTGCAATCGCGGCCGAGGACGAAAACCTGCGTCTTGGTGCCGCCGTCGTTGAGGGCGTAGAGGTGCTCGCCGTCGGAAACGAGGCCGGAAAGCTCGCTGAGCCGGGAATCGCTGTTCTTGCACACCGGCTGCGGAGCCGGAACCTCCTGCGCCACGGCGGGTGTCGTCCCGCCGATGAACGCCGCCAGCACGGCCACCGCCGCGACAATCCCCCGCACATCCACCTCCGTACCGTGGAACCCCTGAAGCCCCACAGTACGGAGACGTCCGGGACGGCGCGCAGTTCGGTCGGAACGCCGAGATAGGGCGGAATGTCGCGAAGGCCACTTTCAGGGGCGAGCGCGGTGCCCCGTGGTCTTGGACCCCCACAAGTACACGAAGGGGTCCTTCACGGACCGCCCTAACCGTCCTCACTACTCGCGAGCATCGAACTCGTCCAGCCATGCCCGGAAGTCGGCCGGGCCGTGCAGGTGGCTCGACGGTGAGGTCATCAGGTCGGCGCCGAACAACCGGTCGAGTGTTCGCCGAACCAGATCGTCCTCGACCGGAAAGCCGTCGTCAACGAGCCAGGGACGCGCCCAGTCGTTGGCTTGTGCCCGCGTGATCGCACCATCGACGAGGGCCTGGAGCACGTCGCGAACCTCAGCACGGGTCGGCACAGACACGGATCCACCACCAGCGTCAGAAGTCAAAGTGAAGGCCCCCTTCACCGCGCCCTAACGCAATGAAGGAGGCCTTCACGTACCTGCTTGCTTACAGAGCCGAGCCGTTCGTCTGGAAGTCGCTCAGTGCCGCGGCCAGTTCGGGCCTGCCGCGGACGACCAGGCGCGTACCGGTCTCGACGTGCTCTTCCTCCAGCACCTCGCCGTCGGCGTGGGCGCGGGAGACGAGTTCGCCTCGCGAGTACGGGATCAGCACCTCGACCACGATCTCCGGCCTCGGCAGCCGCTCCGCGATCACCTCGGCCAGCTCCGTGATCCCGGTGCCGGTCCGCGCCGACACCTGCACCGATCCGGCCATCTGGTGCCGCAACCGGGCCAGCGACACCTCGTCGGCGGCGTCGGCCTTGTTGATCACCAGCAGCTCCGGCGGGAGCGGCTCGGAACGGCGCTTCGTGATCTCGGCGAGCACTTCGCGCACCGCGTTGACCTGCTCTTCCGGCGTCGGGTCGGCACCGTCCACGACGTGGACGAGCAGATCGGCGCCGGCCGCCTCTTCCAGCGTCGACCGGAACGCGTCCACCAGCTGGTGCGGCAGGTGCCGGACGAAACCGACGGTGTCGGTCAGCGTGTAGGTGCGGCCGTCAGGGGTCTGCGCCCGCCGGGTCGTCGGATCCAGCGTGGCGAACAGCGCGTCCTCGACCAGCACCCCGGCGCCGGTCAGCGCGTTGAGCAGGCTCGACTTGCCGGCGTTGGTGTAGCCGACGATCGCGACACTCGGCACCTCGTTGGCCACCCGGCGACCGCGTTTGGTCTCGCGGATGGTGTCCATCGCGGCGATCTCGCGGCGCAGCTTCGACACGCGCTTGCTGATCCGCCGTCGGTCGGTTTCGAGCTTCGTCTCACCAGGACCGCGCAGACCGACACCACCGTTGGCGCCGCCCGCCCGGCCACCGGCCTGCCGGGACAGCGCCGCACCCCACCCGCGAAGCCGCGGGATCAGGTACTGCAGCTGGGCCAGCTCGACCTGTGCCTTGCCCTCCTTGGAGCGGGCGTGCTGCGCGAAGATGTCGAGGATCAGGGCGGTGCGGTCGATGACCTTCACCTTGACCTTCTCCTCCAGCTGGCGCAGCTGGCCTGGCGAAAGCTCGCCGTCGCAGATCACCGTGTCGGCGCCGGTGGCCGCCACGATCTCACGCAGTTCCTTGACCTTGCCCGAGCCGATGTAGGTGGCGGGATCCGGGCGGATCCGCCGCTGCACCAGGCCTTCCAGCACCTCGGAGCCCGCCGTTTCGGCGAGCCGGGCGAGTTCGGCGAGCGAGGCCTCGGACTGGAGGGCGCTGCCCTCGGTCCACACACCGACCAGAACGACGCGCTCCAGGCGCAACTGCCGGTATTCGACCTCGGTGACGTCCGCGAGTTCGGTGGACAGGCCCGCTACCCGGCGGAGCGAGGCGCGGTCCTCGAGCTCCAGTTCGCCGGTCGATGGGTCCATGTCGTCGTTCAGATCGTTGTGTGTCAGTTCTGTCATCGTGCCTCCATGGTCCCACGTTTCGGCGGCGGGACCGAATTCATTACCTGCTGGGATACTTCGACAAGTAGATGGCCGTGCGTTTCGCTTCCGGGTCGACCGGCCGGGAGATGAAGTCGTCGACAAGCTCCATGAGCCGTGCTTCGAACTCCGCGATCTGCTCGTCCGGTACCTGGACGACCAGGCGCGTCTGCTGCACCTCGTCGAATCCCACGTCGGCGATCTCGGCCAGGTAGGCCTCGAAGATCGCCTGATCGATCCCCCTGTCGCGGGAATCAAGATGCCAGGACAACCCGGTCGAGCGATACGGAATTTCTTTCGCGCCTCGCGTGCCTCGTCTCGGCGCGAGCGCTTCGAGGAACCCGGTGTCGACGAGCTTGCGCACGTGGTGCAGCGTCGTCGCGGGGTCGCGATCGAGCCGTTCGGCGAGTTCCTTGTTGGTCAGCGCCTCTGAATATGTCAACCGGATGATGCGCAGCCTTATTCCGGAGGCCATGGCGGCGATCTCGGCCTCGGTGGCGGCGCGTCGTGGAGTGGGCACGGAGACAGCCTAGAGCCGAAAGTGATTGACACTTTCCAATCACTCGGGCCAAGGTGGCGTCGTGCGCAGAGATTCCCTCTTCTTCCACGCGGATTTCCGGCGGCTCTGGGCGGGCGATACGGCCAGCCAAGTGGGCGCCTTCGCCGGTCACACCGTGATTCCCCTGCTCGCGGCCACCGTGCTGGCCGCGACGCCGTTCCAGATGGGGCTGCTGACCGCGGCCGAGACGATCGCGTTCCTGATCATCGGACTGCCTGCCGGGGTGTGGGTGGATCGCCTGCGGCGGCGGGCGCTGATGCTGCGGGCCGATTTCGTCCGCGCCGCGCTGCTGCTCACGATTCCGCTCGCCTGGTGGGCGGGGGTCCTGTCGCTGACGCAACTGATCGTGGTCGCCACGCTCGTCGGCGTCGCGACGGTGTTCTTCGACGTCGCGTACCAGTCGTATCTGCCGTCACTGGTCGGCCGGGAACATCTGCTGGAAGGCAACGCGAAACTCCAGGCCAGCCAGTCGGTGGCGTTCCTGACCGGACCCGGCATCGGCGGTGGGCTGGTCCAGCTCGCGGGCGCCGCGAACGCCGTGCTGATGACCGGGGTGGGCTTCCTGACCTCCGCGCTGTGCCTGCTGCGGATCCGCACCGTCGAAGAGGTTCCCGAGCAGTATGAAGACGCGAAGCTGCTCCCCCAGATCGTCGAAGGGCTGCGGTTCGTGTTCACCGACGCGGCCCTGCGCTCGATCGTCGCCTGCACCGCGACCGCCAATCTATTCAACGGTGCCTTCACCGCGGTGGAGATCCTGTTCCTGAACCGGGAATTGGGCCTGTCGCCGGCGGCCGTCGGTCTCGTCCTGGCGACCGGCGGCGTTGGCGGGATCCTCGGGGCGATCCTGGCCGGGGCCATCACCCGGCGGATCGGGCAGGCGCGGTCGATCTGGCTCGTCCCGCTGCTGACCTGGCCGTTCCAGCTGCTGCTCCCGCTCGCCGCGCCGGGCTGGCGGATCGTGTTGTTCCCCCTCGCGCTGGCGATCGCCGGATTCGGGATCATCGTCTACAACGTCGCGCAGGTGTCCTACCGGCAAGCCGTGTGCCCGGACCGGCTGCTCGGCCGGATGAACGCCAGTGTGCGGTTCGTCGTCTGGGGGATGCTGCCGCTCGGTGCGCTGATCGGCGGCGTACTCGGTGAGGCGATCGGGATCCGCGGCACGCTCTGGTTCGTCGCGGTCGGCGAAGCGGCCGCGGTGTTGTGGGTGGTCTTCTCGCCGATCCGGAAGCTTCGTGATCTGCCACGCGAACCGATCGCGGTGGGCTAGACGAGCCCGGCCCACCAAGCTTCGTCGAGTTCGCCGCGCGCGACGATCTCCGCCGGTCCGGTCAGTGTGGACCCGCCGCGGCGCACCTCGACCACCACGCGGCCGCCGGGGATGTCGACGCTCGCTTCGCCGGTGTCGGTGCCCGCGAGGTGCAGGGCGGCGGCGACCGCGGCGACCGTGCCGGTGCCGCAGGACCGTGTCTCGCCGACGCCGCGTTCGTGGACGCGCATCTTCAGCGCGTCCTCGCCCAGCAGGTTGATGAACTCGAGGTTCACGCCTTCCGGGAACACGTCGGAGTCGAAGTCGGGCTGGTCGCGCAGGTCGAGCAGGTCGACGTCGTCCTCGACGACCGACACCAGATGCGGGTTGCCGACGTTCACCGCGACACCGGAGAACGGCTTCCCGGCGACCACGGTGACCGAGGTGCCGGTGATGGTCGCCGGCCCCATCTGCACGGTCACCGAACCGTCCGCGTGCATCCGGACCGGCCTGTCGCCGGCGCGGGTGCCGATGACGAAGTCGCGCTCGGTCACCAGCCCGGAGTCGACCAGGTGGCGCACGAAGACCCGGACGCCGTTGCCGCACATCTCCGCGATGGAACCGTCGGCGTTGTGGTAGTCCATGAACCATTCGCCGCCGGACTCGACATCCAGTGCGGACGAACGCACGATCCGGAGCACACCGTCGGCCCCGAGACCGCGCTGACGGTCGCACAGCGCAGCCACTCGCGCTTCGGTCAGCTCGAGGCGGCCGTCGGGGTCGGGAAGCAGCACGAAATCGTTCTGTGTGCCGTGTCCCTTAAGGAATTCGATGCCGCCCATGGCCCCAAGGCTACTGGGCCGTCACCTCGAGGACGCGTTCGGCCAGCCGCTCCGAACCGCCGTCGAACCACTGGATGCGCTTGTCCCGCCGGAACCAGGACCGTTGCCTGCGCACGAACCTCCGGGTGGCCTGCGCGGTGGCCTCGGCGGCGGCCTGGAAGTCGCCGTCGCCGTCGATCGCGGCGATCACCTGCTGGTAGCCCAACGCCCTCGAAGCGGTGAGCCCGTCACGGAGTCCTTGGCCCAGCAACGTCCGGACCTCGTCGACGAGCCCGGTTTCGAACATGATCTCCACGCGGCGGTCGACGCGGGCGTCGAGTTCGGCGGGTTCGCGGTCGATGCCGATCAGGACCGTGTCGTAGCGGGCGGGCCCGGGTTTCGGCAGGTTCGCCGAGAACGGTTCCCCGGTGATCTCGATGACCTCCAGCGCGCGCACGATCCGGCGGGTGTTGGTCGGCAGGATGGCCGTGGCGGCGACGGGATCGAGTCCGCTGAGCCGGGCGTGCATCGCGGCGACGCCGATTCCGTCGGCTTCGGCGGTCAGCCGGGCACGCACGTCCGGATCGGTGCCCGGGAACTTGAGGTCGTCGAGCACGGCTTGGACGTAGAGACCGGACCCGCCGGTGAGGATCGGCACGCGTCCGGCGTCGAGCAGTTCTTCGGCGCGGGCGCGCGCGTCGCGCTGGTACGCGGCGACGGACGCCGTCTCGGTGACGTCGAGGACGTCCAGCAGATGGTGCGGCACACCTCGACGCTCCTCGATGGTCGCCTTGGCGGTCCCGATGTCCATCCCGCGATACAGCTGCAGCGCGTCCGCGTTGACCACCTCACCCCCGAGGGTGAGGGCCAGTTCGACCGCCAGCGCGGTCTTCCCGGTCGCCGTTGGCCCGACGACCGCGACCGGCCGGATCACGCGTGCTCCCAGACCGCGACGTGGTAGGCGACGCCGAACGGCGCGGCCGAATAGAGGACCTCGGCGGTCCAATCGTCGTCCGCCGCGAGACCGGCGAGGACCTGCCACGGCGCGCGGCCGCCCGCCCCGAGTTCCGCGGCGAAGTCCGGATCGAGCCCGGCCAGCGACTCGGCATCGGCCTTGGCCAGCGCGTCGCGGATGCCTGCGTCGAAGCCTTCCGCCCGCTCGTCCTCGCCACCGGGGGAACGCGGGCCGTGCCTGCTCGAACCGTCGCCGAGGACGAGCACCGCGGCGTGCTCCCGCAGCTCACGGCCCAGCTGTTCGCACTGGCCGGACGGGGCGGCGGGATCGACGAGATGGACCCGGACGGACGACGCGCCGCCCTGCTCGCGCAGCCAGCCGGCCACGAGCGCGGGCAACGGCAACTCGGTTTCGGGCGCTGTCACCCGGCTGAGTGACACTCCGACGTCGACGCCGAATCCGCGGAAGGAGCCACTCGCGTGTTCCGGCACTTCGGACGCGCCCGAGGCCGCACCGATGACGACCCAGTCCGGCGAAGCGCTGGTCAGCCGCCTCGCGGCCTCAAGACAGGCTTCGCGCAGCTCGGCGCATTCGTCCGCCGCTCCGGCGGCCAGTTCGGGAATGAGCAGTGGGGGTTGCGGGAGCACGGCGACACGGCGGATCACGGCCGCCGACGTTACCTTCCCCGCCTTCGGGGACCGGCAACCGACCGACACGGAGGGTCCACCGGAAGTAGGATCACTGCCCTCTGGTGGTTCATCCGGTTCCACGGTGGCCGCTGAACTGCTTGAATGCCGCAAGGGGTTGATGCCCCCGAAGCAAGACGGCAACGCATTACCCGGCCCCGTCGCTAGACGGGGCGCCCGCGCCAGCGGGCGTACAGGCGATAAGGAGCCTGCGATGGCCCAGGAGAACACGTCCACCGGTACCCCGGCACCGCACCCGGTACCGCACGCGCTCGGTGGCGGGCACCCCGCACCCCCCGTGCCGCCCGCCGAGCCCAGCCCGTCCGCTTGGGGCAGGGTCGACGACGAAGGAACGGTGTACGTCAACACGCCCGACGGCGAACGCGCGGTCGGGGTCTGGCAGGCCGGGAGCCCGGACGAGGGTCTGCTCCACTACGCGCGCCGCTTCGACGACCTGCGCACCGAGGTCGAGCTGCTGGAGACGCGACTGGAGTCCGGCGCGGGCGATCCGAAGCACGCGCTGGCCACGGCCACGCAGCTGCGCGACGGTCTCGCCGAAGCCGCCGTCGTCGGCGACATCGCCGCGCTGGGCGGCCGCATCGAGCAGGTCATCGCGCACGCCGAAAAAGCACTGGCCGCGGCCAAGCAGGAGCGTGAAGAGGCCCGCGCGGCCGCCGTCCTGCGCAAGCAGGCCCTCGCCGACGAAGCCGAGAAACTCGCCGCGGAGTCGACCCAGTGGAAGGCCGCCGGCGACCGGCTGCGCGCCATCCTGGACGAGTGGAAGACCGTCAAGGGCGTCGACCGCAAGACCGACGACGAGCTGTGGAAGCGGTTCTCCAAGGCCCGTGAGGCGTTCAACCGCCGCCGTGGCTCGCACTTCGCCGAGCTCGACAAGCAGCGCGCGGGCGCCAAGAACCGCAAGGAAGAGCTGATCGCGGAGGCCGAGGCGCTCTCGGAATCCTCGGACTGGGGCGAGACCGCGGGCCGCTACAAGGACCTGATGACCGAGTGGAAGGCCGCCGGCCGCGCGCCCAAGGACAGCGACGAGGCGCTCTGGCAGCGTTTCCGCGCGGCGCAGGACAAGTTCTTCGCACGGCGGTCCTCGGTGTTCTCCGAGCGGGACGCCGAGTTCGCGACCAACGCGCAGCAGAAGGAACAGCTGCTCGTCGAGGCCGAGAAGATCGACCCCGCGGCGAACCTCGAAGCGGCGAAGCAGCACATGCGGCGCATCCAGGACCAGTGGGACGAGATCGGCAAGGTCCCGCGCGAGCGGATCCGCGAGCTGGACGGCCGCCTGAAGGCCGTGCAAGACGCGATCAAGTCGGCCGAGGACAGCAAGTGGCGGCGGACCGACCCCGAGGCGCAGGCCAGGGCGGCGCAGTTCCGCGAACGGGTCGAGCAGTTCGAGTCGCAGGCGGCGAAGGCCCGTGCGGCCGGCGACGAGCGTCGCGCGAAGAAGGCGGACGAGCAGGCCTCGCAATGGCGTGAGTGGCTCGAAGCGGCGGAAGCGGCTATCGCGGACCGGTAGGCAGGTCCCGCTAGGGAGCCTTCGCCGACCCCCACCGCACACGCGTGCAATGAAGGGGCCTTTCATAGCAAAATTTGCTATGAAAGGCCCCTTCATTGCACTGGATGTCCCGAGCGCGTCGCAGGGGCCTTCGCGCGTCACTCCACTGTGGAGGGACATATCGCTCGTTAGTGCGTATTCGGGCGCTCTCCGCGCCCAGCCGTGGTCGACTTCGATCATGAACCAGACACTGATTCCCCCAGTACGCCGGGCGTTCGCCGCCCTGGCGATCAGTTGTGCTCTGGTGGCCGGGCTCGCCCCGGCCGCATCGGCGATCGGCTCTCCCGCACCGGTCCCCGCCTCTTCCGAAGCAGGCAAGAAGAAGGTCAAGCTCGACGCCTCGCTCAGCAAGAAGCAGGTCAAGGTCAACGAAAAGGTCACCCTCAAGGGAAAGCTGCAGGTCGACGGTGCCCGTACGGACGGGACCGACAGCCTCGAGGCGATCATCGTGCAGCAGCTTCAAGGAAGTGTCTGGGTGAACATCGGCGACACGACCTGCCGTCCCAACTCGACGTTCTCCCTGAAGCTGAGCTTCTCTTTCAGCGCGGTGATCACCCTGCGGGCCTATCACCCCGAAACGACGCTTTACGCGAGCGCGTACACGTCCAGCAACCTCACCTTGCGCGTCGGCTAGCTCCGCGAGAAGGCGGCACGCATCCAGTAGACGGCCAGCGCGACGGTGGCGAACCAGGCGAGGATCATCCCGAAGCCCGGGCCGCCACCGGCCGCGCCGGTCGCGTGCGAGGACTGCTGGGACCAGATCGCGAGCATCCCGTCGACGGAGGCGAACCAGCCGCCCGCGGCGCAGACCCAGGCCAGCCACCAGCGCCGGGTCACCAGCGTGACGGCGGAGGCGAACACGCCGATCCCGGTGGAGGTCGCGGCGAACAGCTGCGGGATCCCGCCGCCCTTGCCGAGCAGCACCTCCCAGCCGGCGTGCTCGCCGACCCAGGGCAGCAGCTGGGCGACCAGCAGCACGAACGCGAGCACGGCGATGGAGAATCCGCGCCTGCCCAGCTCGATCGTCTTGGCGGCCCGCTCGCCGACCTCGTCGATTTCGGCCGCGAGTTCGTCGATCTTCGGTTCGGTCACAGCGCACACCCGCTCACCGGTTCCGGCGTGACGACCGGGGCGCCGAAACCCGGCAGGCCCAGCGTCACGCCGTTGGTCTTCGGCCGGAGCCCGGCCTCGGAGTTGTCGCCCGCCTTGGTGCGGCGGTGCGACAGCAGATCGCCGTCGGCGACGAGGTGGTGCGGAGCGCCATAGGTCACCACGGTCTCGACGACGTCGCCGGGACGCACGGAGCGGTCCACCAGCGGTCCCGTCGGCGCGAAGTGGACGAGCCTGCCGTCACGGGCACGGCCGCTCATCCGGTGCGTTTCGGAGTCCTTGCGTCCCTCACCGGAGGCGACCAGCAACTCGACGCGGCGGCCGACGATCTTCTTGTTCTCTTCCCAGGAGATGTCGTTCTGCAGCTTCACGAGCCGTTCGTAGCGCTCCTGCACGACCTCCTTCGGCAGCTGCCCGTCCATCTCGGCGGCGGGCGTGCCCGGCCGGATCGAGTACTGGAAGGTGAACGCGCTGGAGAACCGCGCCTGCGCGACGACGTCGAGCGTGGCCTGGAAGTCTTCCTCGGTCTCGCCGGGGAAACCGACGATGATGTCGGTGGTGATCGCGGCGTCGGGCATCGACTCGCGCACGCGGTCGAGGATCTTGAGGTAGCGCGCCGAACGGTAGGACCGCTTCATTTCGCGCAGCACCTTGTCCGAACCGGACTGGAGCGGCATGTGCAGCTGGTGGCACACGTTCGGCGTCTCGGCCATCGCGTCGATGACGTCCTCGGTGAACGCCGCCGGATGCGGCGAAGTGAAGCGGACGCGCTCCAGGCCCTCCACCGAACCGCAGGCGCGCAACAGCTTCCCGAACGCGAGCCGGTCGCCGAATTCGACGCCGTAGGAGTTCACGTTCTGGCCGAGCAAGGTCACTTCGAGCACGCCTTCGGCGACGAGCGCCTCGACCTCGGCCAGGATCTCGCCGGGACGGCGGTCGCGTTCCTTGCCGCGCAGCGCCGGGACGATGCAGAAGGTGCAGGTGTTGTTGCAGCCGACCGAAATCGACACCCAGCCCGCGTACGCCGAGTCGCGCTTCGCCGGGAGCGTCGAAGGGAAGGTCTCGAGCGATTCGAGGATCTCGACCTCGGCCTCGGCGTTGTGCCGCGCGCGCTCCAGCAGCGTCGGCAGCGCACCGATGTTGTGCGTGCCGAACACGACGTCGACCCAGGGCGCGCGTTTGACGATCTCGCCGCGGTCCTTCTGCGCGAGGCAGCCGCCGACGGCGATCTGCATGCCCGGCTTCGCGGTCTTCTGCGGCCGGATATGCCCCAGGGTGCCGTACAGCTTGTTGTCCGCGTTCTCCCGCACCGCGCAGGTGTTGAACACGATCAGGTCGGGTGTGGCTTCGCCGTCACCCGGAACGTAGCCGGCGTCCTCGAGCTGCCCGGCAAGACGTTCGGAGTCATGCACGTTCATCTGGCAGCCGAAGGTGCGGATCTGGTAAGTGCGCGCGCTCATCTCGCCTTCGAGGGTACGCGGGCGGGGTTCCATGGCACGATCGACCCTCATGAGGAGACCAGGGGTGCTGGCGGCGGTGATCGCCGTGGTCTGCGCCCTGGTCGCCGGGTGCGGACCGGATCTGTCCGGAACGCGGGTGCGGATCGCCGCGGGGCTCAACGGCGGCGTGTACGACAAGCTCGCCGAGGCGCTGGCCGACGCGTGGGCCGCTCAGCTGGACACCGAACGGCCCGAGATCCTGGAGACCGAGGGGTCCCCGGACAACATCGGCCGGATCCGCGCGGGGAAGGCCGACGTCGCGTTCGTGGCCGCCGACGTCGCCACCGAGAACACGGCCGGGCTGGCCGCGCTGGCCCGCGTGCACGACGACTACCTGCACGTCATCGTCCGCGCCGACTCGTCGGTCAAGTCGTTCGCCCAGCTGCGCGGGCGCAAGGTCGCGATCGGTTCGCCGGACTCCGGTGTCGAGTTCCTGTCGAAGCAGTTGCTGAAGGCCTCGGGCCTGACCGGCGCGATCGACCAGCGCAACCTCGGCATCAACGAGGCGCTGCCCGCCCTGGAGACCGGTCAGATCGACGCCGTCATCTGGTCCGGCGGGGTGCCGACACCGTCGATCACGGAGCGGGTGCGGACGGTCGGCCTGCGGCTGCTCGACATCACCGACCTCGCGGACGCCCTGCGGGCCACCAGTCCCGTGTACCGCACGGCGACCATCCCGGTGACGGCTTACAACCTGTCGGAGCCGGTGACCACGCTGGTGCTGCCGAACTTCCTCGTGGTGCCCGCTTCGATGTCCGACGACGTCGCCGAGGCGCTGGTGCGTGGGCTGTTCGACGCACGGGATCAGCTGGTCAAGGCGGCCGGTGCGGCGCTGTCGATCGACGTCCATCCCGCCATCGAGACCTCTCCCCTGCCGCTGCACCCCGGCGCGCTGCGTTATTTCAGAGCACTCAAGGATTAGCGACCGGCAGGGTCACGGTCACTTCGAGACCGCCGCCGTCGGGTGAGCCCAGCCGCAGCGAGCCGTCCGAGCGGGCCATGATCTCGGTGACGATCGCCAGGCCGAGACCGGAGCCGGGCACGTTCTGATGCGCGGTGCTGCGCCAGAACCGGTCCGCCGCGCGTTCCAGTTCGTCGTCGCGCAGGCCGGGCCCGTGGTCGCGGACGGCGATGTCGACCTTCCCGTCCGTGACGGTGACGGTGACGCGGACCTCCGTACCCGGCTCGGTGAACTTGAGCGCGTTGTCCAGCAGCGCGTCCAGCACCACTTCGAGCCCCCGCGCGGGGGTGAGCACCCGCAAGCCGCCGCCCAGCCCGGAGGCTGCCAGCGACACGTCCCGCGTCGCGCCGACCACGGCCCAGTCGGCGACCCGGGCCCCCACGACCTCGTCGAGGCCGACCGGCACCAGTTCGCCGCCCGAAGCCTCGGCACGGGCCAGCGAAAGGAGTTCGTCGAGGATCTGGTTGAGCCGCCGCGCGTCCACGACGGCGGCTTCGAGGTCCGCCGCGGCCAGGTCGTCGTCGACGTGGCCGTCGAGGTTGCCGAGCCTGATCTTCAACGCCGTCAACGGGTTCCGCAGCTGGTGGGAGGCGTCGGCGACGAACGCGCGCTGCGCCGTGAGCGCCTCGTCGACGCTGGCGGCCATCCGGTCGAAGGACCGTTCGAGCTGGCGCAGTTCCGGCGGCCCTCCCGACTCCCCCACCCGCTCGACCTCGCGGCCGCTGACCACCGCGGCGACCAGCGCGCCGGTGGCATCGTCGAGCCGCCGCACCGGGCGCAGGATCCAGCGCACCACCGGTACCGCGACCAGCAGCGCGAGCCCGAACGCCAGCACCGCGCCCGCCGCGATGAGCAGCCACCACCACACCAGTTCGGTCCGCGCCTTCTCGGTCGAGGACAGGGTGATCACCGCACCCCGCACCTCGCCGTCGATCAGGATCGGCTCGGCCAGCACCAGCGGTTCGGTGTTCCACGGCATCAGCAGCGCCCCTGGCTCGGAACGCCGCCCCGCCAGCGCCTGCTGCAGATGCGAGGCGATCACGGGATCCCTGAGGTCGATCCGGGCGGCCTGCCCGGGGGCGCCGAGCGCGCTGGCCACGGACTCGCCGTCCTGATCGGCGATAACCACCGGCACCTCGTAGACCTCGGTGTAGCGGCGGAGTTCGTCCTCGATCAGGTCCGGCCGGTTCTCCACCAGCGGACGCTGGGCCAGCGACGCGAACCGGGAGGTGTCGGTGAGCCGGTCGAGGAAGAGGTCGAGCTGCACACTGGCCGCCACGCTGAGCGCGAGCGGGATGCCGAGGCCGAACACGAGTGCCGCGACCAGCGTCAGCACGATCGCCTGGAGCCGGACGCGCACCGGCTCAGGCCTCTTCGGCCGGGCCGTAGGCGCCGCCGAGGCGGTACCCGACGCCGCGCACGGTCTCGATCAGCGCGGGCCTGCCCAGTTTGGTCCGCAGCGTGGCGACGTGGACGTCGAGCGAGCGGCTCTCCGCCGGGCCTCGATGGCCCCAGACCTCGGTCAGCACGTGCTCGCGCGAGCACACCGCGCCACGAGCGGAGACGACCAGCGCTAGTACCTGGAACTCCTTGCGGGACAAGGAAACCGGCTGCCCGTCGACCTGCACCTCATGGCGCCCGATATCCACCGAGACATCACCCGCCCGGATGACGCCGGGCGGTTCGGCCGCGGCAGGCCGTTCACCGCGGCGACGGCGCACGGCCTCGACACGGGCGACCAGTTCGTCGACGTCGTAGGGCTTCACCAGATAGTCGTCCGCGCCGGACCGCAGACCCTGGATCCGGTCGTCGACCTCACCCCGCGCCGAAACCACGATCACCGCCACGTCGCTGACCGCGCGGATCCGGCGGCACAGGACGATCCCGTCGACGTCGGGGAGCCCGAGGTCGAGCAGCACGACGTCGACCTCGTGCACCAGATCGAGCACCCCGGCGCCGGAGGCCAGGCGTTTGATCGTCAGGCCGCGCCGGGTCAGCGCGGGCGTCAAGGCACCCGCGACCCGGTCGTCGTCCTCCACCAGCAGTACCCGCACCCGTGTTTCCCTTTCACGCCGTCACCGCCACCGCGACGACTGAAGAACGACTCTATGGGGTGAGTCACGTTCCGCGCTGCCCGTGTCACTGCGCCGTCCGGCCCAGTGAGCACACCGACGCGGGCGGTAATGGTCACGATGCGTCACAGATCTGTTGTGACCCCGGTTACGAGCCATCCCTGCCTTGTCTAGGCTGATCAGGGCCGGACGGCGGCGGACCGGGGCCGTCCGGTGGCTTGGGAACGATACGGACTTGAAACCCTAAGTATTGGTCAAGCCGCCTTTACAAGCGGTCCGACGGGAGTAGGTTTCCGCCATCGCGTGGTGCCTGACCCCGCAGTCCCCTGCAAACGAACGCTCCTGGAGGCCAGATGACCGCGGAGGTGGCGGCGCCGATGATCAAGGCGGCCGCCGTTAACAAGTACTTCGGCGACCTGCACGTGCTCAAGGAGATCAACCTCGAGGTGCCGCGTGGGCAGGTCGTGGTCGTGCTCGGGCCGTCCGGGTCTGGCAAGTCGACACTGTGCCGGGCGATCAACCGGCTGGAACCCATCAACTCCGGCGAGATCGCGGTGGACGGCGTTCCGCTGCCCGCCGAAGGAAAGGCGCTGGCCGCACTGCGCGCCGACGTCGGCATGGTGTTCCAGTCGTTCAACCTGTTCGCGCACAAGACGATCGTCGAGAACGTCATGCTCGCGCCGATGAAGGTCCGCAAGGTCAACTCGGCGGAGGCCCGCAAGACCGCGATGGAACTGCTCGAACGCGTCGGCATCGCGAACCAGGCCGACAAGTACCCGGCGCAGCTTTCCGGCGGGCAGCAGCAGCGGGTGGCGATCGCCCGCGCGCTGGCCATGCGCCCCAAGGTGATGCTGTTCGACGAGCCGACCTCGGCGCTGGACCCGGAGATGGTCCAGGAGGTCCTCGACGTGATGACCACGCTCGCGAAGGACGGGATGACGATGCTCGTCGTCACCCACGAGATGGGCTTCGCGCGGCGTGCCGCGAACAGGGTGGTGTTCATGTCCGACGGCGAGATCGTCGAAGACTCCACCCCGGACGAGTTCTTCACCAAGCCCAAGACCGACCGGGCGAAGGACTTCCTCGGCAAGATCCTTACCCACTAAGGACTTCCCCGCCGGCCGGTATCGGCTGGACAAGATTCGGAAGGAAACTGAGAACAATGCGGTTGAACCGAGTTCTGCGAATGAGCGCGGCCGTCGTGGCGGCCGGTCTCGCCCTCTCCGCCTGTGGCGGCGGTGGGTCGGACGCCGGCAGCGGCTCCAGCGGCGCCAAGAACGTGGTGGCGAAGGCCAAGAGCGACAAGAAGCTGACCATCGGCATCAAGTTCGACCAGCCCGGCCTCGGCCAGAAGCAGGGCGACGGCACCTACGCCGGATTCGACGTCGACGTGGCGAAGTACATCGCCAAGGAGCTCGGCGTCGAAGAGTCGGGGATCACCTGGAAGGAAGCGCAGTCCGCGCAGCGCGAGGACCTGATCAAGAAGGGTGAGGTCGACTTCATCGTCGCCACCTACTCGATCACCGACAAGCGCAAGAACGAGGTCTCCTTCGCGGGCCCGTACTTCATCGCCCACCAGGACTTGCTGGTCCGGGCGGACAACACCGACATCACCGGCCCGGAGTCGCTGACCGGCAACAAGAAGCTCTGCTCGGTCAAGGGTTCGACCCCGGCGCAGAACGTCAAGGAGAAGTACGCCAAGGAAGTTCAGCTCGAAGAGCGCGGAAAGTACACCGACTGCGTGACCTCGCTGCTCAACAAGACCGTCGACGCGATGACCACCGACGACGTCATCCTCGGCGGCTACGCCGCGCAGCAGCCCGGCAAGCTGAAGCTGGTCGGCAAGGGCTTCACCGACGAGAAGTACGGCGTCGGCCTGAAGAAGGACGACGCCGAGAGCATCACCGCGATCAACAACGCGATCAAGAAGATGCAGCAGGACGGCGCGTGGAAGGCCGCTCTGGAGAAGAACGTCGGCCCGTCGGGCTACAAGATCCCCGAGCCCCCGGCCATCTCCTGACACCCGGCTCGCTGAGCCGCTGAACCAAAGGAATCGAACGGTGCGCCGTGTACCGCGGCGCACCGTTCCCATACCGAGGCTGGGTTGAGCACCTTGTTCGATTTCCTCGACAATCCCAATTACGACTTGCTCGGCGCCTTCTGGATGACGATCAAGCTCACCTTCTTCTCCGCGATCGGTTCCCTGATCTGGGGCACCATCCTGGTGGGGATGCGGGTGAGCCCCGTTCCGATCATGCGGGCGTTCGGCACCGCCTACGTCAACATCTTCCGGAACACCCCGCTGACGGTGATCATCGTCTTCACATCGCTGGGACTGTCCTCCACCCTGGGACTCAACCTGGCCTCGTCGGAGTCGACGACGTCGTTGGAGGACAACGCCTTCCGGCTCGCGATCCTCGGCTTCGTCGCCTACACCGCCACGTTCGTCTGTGAATCGCTGCGGTCCGGCATCAACACCGTTCCGGTCGGCCAGGCGGAAGCGGCCCGTGCGCTGGGGCTCGGCTTCGTCCAGGTGCTGACACTGATCGTGCTGCCACAGGCATTCCGGTCGGTGATCGCGCCGCTGGCGAACGTCATGATCGCACTGCTGAAGAACACCACGGTCGCGGCGATCATCGGTGTCGCCGAGGCGTCGCTGCTGATGTCGGACATGATCGAGAACGAGTCCGACTCGCTGCTCCTGGTCTTCCTGGTCTTCGCCGTCGGTTTCGTCGTCCTGGTCCTCCCCCTCGGCCTGCTGCTGGGCTGGGTCGCCAAGAAGGTCGAGGTCAAGCGATGAGCACGCAGACCGTTCTCTATGACATCCCCGGACCGAAGGCGCGGGCACGGAACTGGCTCTACAGCGTCCTTTTCGTCCTCGTCCTGGCGTTGGTCCTCTATTACATCTACGTAGGCTTCGACGAGAAGAACCAGTGGGCCGGCGCGCTGTGGGAGCCCTTCGTCAAGGGCTCGACCTGGACCGAATTCATCCTGCCCGGTCTGCTCAACACCCTGAAGGCCGCGGCGCTGTCGATTGTGATCGCGCTGCCGATCGGTGCGCTGCTGGGCATCGGCCGGCTGTCGGAGCACAAGTGGATCCGGGTCCCGGTCGGCGCGGTCGTCGAGTTCTTCCGGGCGATCCCGGTGCTGCTGCTGATGGTCTTCGCCGCGGCGTTCTATGCTTTCTACACCGACATCGACGCCGAGATCCGCCCTCTCTTCGCCGCGGTGACCGGTCTGGTGCTCTACAACGGCTCAGTCATGGCCGAGGTGTTCCGTGCGGGCATTCTTTCGCTGCCCAAGGGCCAAGGTGAGGCCGCATCCGCGCTGGGCATGCGCAAGACCCAGATCATGATGACCGTCCTGCTGCCGCAGGCGGTCACCCTGATGCTGCCCGCGCTGGTGAGTCAGCTGGTGGTCATCCTCAAGGACACCGCGCTGGCCGGTCAGCTGACCATCGGCTTCAACGAGCTGATCCGGAGTACCGGGCCGCTCACCGGTCTCTACGGCAACACGATCCCGACGCTGATCATCGTCGCGATCATCTTCATCGTGCTGAACCTGGTCTTGAGCTGGTTCGCGTCGTGGCTGGAGAACAAGCTGGCGCGGCGGAAGAAGGCTCCCAAGGGAGCCAAGCCGGTGCACGACGCACCCGCGTCCGTCGTGGACGCCACCGACTTCAACACCGGTCGGTCGTTGTAGCTCCAGAGAAGTACACGAAGGCCCCCTTCCTTGCGCCCAGGTACAGGAAGGGGGCCTTCGTGTACTCCGGGATAGGCCTCTTGGTCCTGTCGGGACAGCGGTCGCTCGGCTAGCGTCGGCCGTATGGCGGACCAGGCCGCGACGCTGCTCGAAGCGCTGCCGGACCTGGCGGGCAGGTCGGTCCTGGTCGTCGGGTGCGGTGATGGCCGCTATCCCCGCTTGCTCCGGAGCAAGGGCGCTCGCCGCGTCGTCGGCGTCGACGCGGATCAGACGCTGATCGCGGCCGCGCAACGCGAAGAGGAACGCGACCCCGTCGGGATCTCGTACGAGGTCCACCAGTTCGCCCGGTTGCCGGTGATGGGCGTCTTCGACATCGTCCTGGCTTTCCTGGACTCTTCCGACCCTCTCGGCCGCGTCGCCGCGAGCCTGGTGGCGGGCGGACTGCTCGTGGCCGTCGCCACGAACGGCGTCGGCCTGGAGGAAGCGTTGCGGGACAACGGTTTCCAGGACATCGTCCTGCGCCGCCACGAAAGCGGCGACGTGCACAGCGCCCGCAAGATGGGCTGAGTCGCGCACCCTGGTGTCGAGCCAGGCTGGCCGGGGCTATGAATCCCGGCCGGTCGCCGGACCGTGCGCGTCTGGCGGTATGGGACACACGGACCCCACACCGCCGCACCGGTACGACGGAACAGGTTTCCCCGCCGTGCCGGGGCGTAGCGCGTGTGGGAGTCGAACCCACGTCACCGGGGTGAAAACCCGGTATCCATTCCGCTGGACCAACGCGCCTTGGCCTGGAACACAGTCCGGCACGCACGCGCACCGGACTGCTTCGTTCCAGAAATCAGGGTTCACCGAAAGAAAAGCCGCCCGGTTCGGTTTCCCGAAGGGCGGCTCCGCAGCTGCGACGTCCTGCTAGGACGACGGCGGGGAGCCGTGTTTCTCTTCCATACCAAGGGCCATGGCGTAACAACGTCGCGTCATGCGTCCTCCTTGGTGGTGTGCGGTAAGTGTGCGACAAGCGGGTGAGTGGGGGCAAACGAATTAAGGCTCGTGAGTGGTAAGGAGGGTTAGCACCCTCCTTACCACTCACGAAAGGTGTCTACTTGTCCCGCCGGAACAGCTTGTTCCCCAGCCATACGATGGGGTCGTACTTCCGGTCCGCGACGCGTTCCTTCATCGGGATCAGCGCGTTGTCGGTGATGTGGATGCCCTCCGGGCACACGTCCGAGCAGCACTTGGTGATGTTGCAGTAGCCGAGCCCGTGTTCCTCCTGCGCCTCGTCACGCCGGTCGGCGACGTCGAGAGGGTGCATCTCGAGTTCGGCGATCCGCATCAGGTACCGAGGCCCGGCGAAGGACTCCTTGTTCTCCTCGTGGTCACGCACCACGTGGCAGGTGTTCTGGCACAGGAAGCACTCGATGCACTTGCGGAACTCCTGCGAGCGCTCGACGTCCACCTGCTGCATCCGGTACTCCCCCGGCTTCAGCTCCGGCGGCGGAGTGAACGAGGGGATCTCGCGGGCTTTGGTGTAGTTGAACGACACGTCGGTCACCAGGTCGCGGATCACCGGGAACGTCCGCATCGGCGTCACGGTGATGACCTCGTCCTCGGTGAAGGTCGACATCCGGGTCATGCACAGCAGCCGCGGCTTGCCGTTGATCTCCGCCGAGCACGAACCGCATTTGCCGGCCTTGCAGTTCCACCGCACCGCCAGATCCGAGGCCTGGGTGGCCTGCAACCGGTGGATGATGTCGAGGACGACCTCGCCCTCGTTGACTTCGACGCTGTAGTCCTTCAGCTCACCGGAGTCGGCGTCGCCGCGCCACACCCGGAAACTCGCCTTGTAGCTCATGCCGGGCTCCCGGGGTGCGAGGCCAGTTCTTCGTCGGTGTAGTACTTCCCCAGCTCGGAGAGTTCGAACAGTTCCAGCAGATCCTGACGCAGCGAAATCTGTTCCTTGACCTCGATGCCGACTTCCGGCACCACCGGGTTGTCGCCCGGCGTGGCCGAACAGACCAGGAGTTTGTTGCGCCACTGGGCGTCCATGCCCGGGTGGTCGTCGCGGGTGTGCCCGCCCCGGCTCTCGGTCCGCAGCAGCGCGGCACGGGCGACGCATTCGCTGACCATCAGCATGTTGCGCAGGTCGACGGCGAGATGCCAGCCGGGGTTGAACTGCCGGTGCCCTTCGACGGTGACCCGCTTGATCCGCTCGCGCAGTTCCCCGAGCTTCTCCAGCGCCCGCTCGATCTCCTCCGACTTCCGGATGATGCCGACGAGGTCGTTCATCGACTGCTGCAGTTCGGTGTGCAGGCTGTACGGGTTTTCCTCGACGCCGTCACCCGGCGGGTCGAACGGCGCGAGCGCCATCGCCGCGGCGGCGTCCACATCGGACTGGCTGACCTTGGGGCGATCCTTCAGCTCCGACACGTAGGACGCGGCACCGAGTCCCGCGCGGCGGCCGAAGACGAGCAGATCCGAGAGCGAGTTGCCGCCGAGCCGGTTCGAACCGTGCATCCCGCCCGAGCACTCGCCCGCGGCGAACAGCCCCGGCACGCTCGACGACGCGGTGTCCGGATCGACCTCGATCCCGCCCATCACGTAGTGACAGGTAGGGCCGACCTCCATCGGTTCCTTCGTGATGTCGACGTCGGCGAGTTCCTTGAACTGGTGGTACATCGACGGCAGCCGTTTGCGGATCTCCTCCGCGGGCAGCCTGCTGGCGATGTCGAGGAAGACCCCGCCGTGCGGCGACCCCCGGCCCTCCTTGACCTCGGTGTTGATCGCGCGCGCGACCTCGTCCCGCGGCAGCAGGTCCGGGGTGCGGCGGTTCTTCTCCTGGTCGGTGTACCAGCGGTCGGCTTCTTCCTCGCTGTCCGCGTACTGCCCCTTGAACACGTCGGGGACGTAGGAGAACATGAACCGCTTGTCCTCGGTGTTCTTGAGAACCCCGCCGTCACCGCGGACGCCTTCGGTGACCAGGATCCCCTTCACACTCGGCGGCCAGACCA
Organism: Amycolatopsis sp. WAC 01375; assembly: GCF_003947325.1. Lineage (NCBI taxonomy): Bacteria > Bacillati > Actinomycetota > Actinomycetes > Pseudonocardiales > Pseudonocardiaceae > Amycolatopsis > Amycolatopsis sp. WAC 01375. Next base: position 151,994 of record NZ_QHHW01000027.1, on the reverse strand, counting down.
TGCCCGTCGGGTGGAACTGGACGAACTCCATGTTGATGAGCGTCGCCCCGGCCCGCAGTGCCAGCGCGTGCCCGTCACCGGTGTACTCCCACGAGTTCGAGGTGACCTTGAACGACTTCCCGATACCGCCGGTGGCCAGCACCACCGCCGGCGACTCGAACAGGATGAACCGGCCGCTCTCGCGCCAGTACCCGAAGGCACCCGAGATCCGGCCGTCGTCGGTCAGCAGCTCGGTGATCGTGCATTCGGCGAAGACCTTGATCCTCGCTTCGTAGTCGCCGGTCTCCTTGAAGTCCTCTTGTTGCAGCGAAACGATTTTCTGCTGCATCGTGCGGATCAGTTCGAGTCCGGTGCGGTCGCCGACGTGCGCCAGCCGCGGGTACGTGTGCCCGCCGAAGTTGCGCTGACTGATCCGGCCGTCGGCGGTGCGGTCGAACAACGCGCCGTAGGTCTCCAGTTCCCAGACCCGGTCCGGCGCCTCCTTCGCGTGGAGCTCGGCCATCCGCCAGTTGTTGAGGAACTTCCCGCCGCGCATGGTGTCGCGGAAGTGCACCTGCCAGTTGTCGTTCGAGTTCGCGTTGCCCATCGACGCCGCGCAGCCGCCTTCGGCCATCACCGTATGCGCCTTGCCGAACAGCGATTTGCACACCACCGCGACGCTGAAGCCGCGTTCACGGGCTTCGATGACCGCGCGGAGACCTGCGCCGCCGGCCCCGATCACCACCACGTCGTAGTTGAGCCGTTCGACCTCGGTCATAGAAAGAGCCACCTCAAAGCTTGTCGCCGGGGACGGGAGATTCCCGCGCCGCTAGTTGATGAACCGCAGATCCGAAATCGCACCGCTGGCCACGAGCATCACGTAGAGATCGGTCAGCACCAGCGTGCCGAGCGTCGTCCACGCCAGCGCCATGTGCCGGGTGTTGAGCTTCGTGATCTGCGTCCAGATCCAGTAGCGGACCGGATGTTTCGAGAAGTGCTTGAGCCTGCCGCCGGTCACGTGACGACACGAGTGACAGGACAACGTGTAGGCCCACAACAGGATCACGTTGCCGAGCAGCACGATGTTGCCGAGCCCGAAACCGAAACCGCCGGTCTTGCCGTGGAACGCGGTGATCGCGTCGTAGGTGTTGACCAGCGAGACGACCACGGCCACGTAGAAGAAGTAGCGGTGGACGTTCTGCAGGATCAACGGCAAGCGGGTCTCACCGGTGTACTTCGCGTGCGGTTCGGCGACCGCGCACGCGGGCGGCGAGAACCAGACCGCGCGGTAGTACGCCTTGCGGTAGTAGTAGCAGGTCAGCCGGAAGCCGAGCAGGAACGGCAGGACGAGGAAGCCGAGCGGGATGAAGCCCGGCAGTTCGCCGAACCATGCCCCGAAATGCCGGGAGCCTTCGACGCAGGATTCCGAGACGCAGGGCGAGTAGAACGGCGTCAGGTAGTGGTACTCGGGCACCCAGTACGCGGTGCGCACGAACGACCTGATCGTCGCGTAGATGATGAAGGCGGAGAGGCCGAGGACGGTCAGCAGCGGGGAAAGCCACCACCGGTCGGTGCGCAGCGTTTTCTCGGTGATCCGGGCCCGCGACGGTGCGCGGACCCCCGTACCCCGTCCGGCCTCGTTGCCGGCGGGGGCGCTCACCGCTGGTCGCGCTTGTAGCCGCCGACGCCTTCGTCATCGGCGCCTTGCCACAGCGCCGGGTCGTAAGGCGTGTCGGGAACCTGGACACGATCGGCGGCCTTCGCCTGCGCGGGCACCGCGTTCGGGGTCGTGTCGAGATCGGTCGCGTCGATGTCGAGCCGCTCGACGTCGTTCGCCAGGCGTCGTACCGCCGAGGCGTCGCCGTATCGGGATCGCAGCGCGCCGACGCACTGCCTCAACTGACCGATGGCTCGCCGAAGCTCGGCGATCTCTGTGGTGGACATCGGTACCTCCCGATGGTCGGTTCGGTTGGCCGCTTGAGCCTTCGAAGGCAAGCGATCCTCGCCGTCTCGACTCTGCCGCGCGTTGTGCAATGTGACAAGTAGCACAGTGGAACCTAGTGACGTGATGGAGGTCACGCGAGTCGATCTTCTGTATCGATTTTGATTCGAGCTTTCCCCCGAGGTACTGTGGCCACTGTCACGACCCAGCGGCGTCAGCGTTGCCGTCCCGCGGACCACCACGACCAGTGATCCGGAGCCGGACAATGAGCACCGCCCCGAACGTCCATCCCATCATCGCCGAAGTCACCGAACGCATCGCGGCCCGCAGCGCCGAAACCCGCGCCGCGTACCTCGAGCGTGTCGCCGCCTCCCACGAAGAAGGGCCGATGCGGCGCGGCCTCGACTGCAGCAACCTCGCCCACGGATTCGCCGCGATGGAAGGCGTCGACAAAGCGGCCTTGCGCGCCGTGCGGGCCCCGGGCGTCGCGATCGTCTCCTCCTACAACGACATGCTTTCGGCGCACCAGCCGATGCAGGAGTACCCGGCGATGGTGAAGGGCTCGGTCCGTCAGGCGGGCGGGGTGGCGCAGTTCGCCGGTGGCGTGCCCGCCATGTGCGACGGCGTCACCCAGGGCCGTCCCGGGATGGAGCTGTCGCTGTTCAGCCGCGAGGTGATCGCGATGTCGACCGCGATCGCGCTCTCCCACGACATGTTCGACGCGGCGCTGCTGCTCGGCGTCTGCGACAAGATCGTGCCGGGCCTGCTGATCGGGGCGCTGTCCTTCGGGCACCTCCCGGCGATCCTGGTGCCCGCCGGGCCGATGAACTCCGGCCTGCCGAACAAGGAGAAGGCGCGCGTGCGCCAGCTCTACGCCGAGGGCAAGGCCACCCGCGAAGACCTTCTGGACGCCGAAGCGGCTTCGTACCACTCGGCGGGAACGTGCACCTTCTACGGCACGGCCAACTCGAACCAGATGGTCGTCGAGGTGATGGGCCTGCACCTGCCGGGCGCCAGCTTCGTCCAGCCGAACTCTCCGCTACGGAAGGCGCTCACCGAAGAGGCCGGACGCCGCGTGGTGAAGCTTTCGCGGGGCGAGGAGTACACGCCTATCTCCGGTGTGATCGACGAGAAGGCCGTCGTCAACGGCGTCATCGCGCTGCTCGCCACGGGCGGTTCGACCAACCACACGATGCATCTCGTCGCGATCGCCGCGGCCGCGGGCATCCAGCTGACCTGGGACGACTTCTCCGACCTGTCGGCGGTGATCCCGCTCCTGGCGCGCGTGTATCCGAACGGCAGCGCCGACATCAACCACTTCCACGCCGCCGGGGGCATCCAGTTCCTGGTCGGCACGCTGCTCGACGCAGGGCTGCTGCACGAGGACGTCCGGACCGTCGCCGGACCGGGTCTGCACCGGTACCGGCAGGAGCCGATCCTCTCCGAGGGCGAACTGGTCTGGCGTGACGTCCCGGCGCGCAGCCTCGACGAGGACGTCCTGCGTCCCGTATGGCGGCCGTTCGCTTCCGACGGCGGGCTTCGCATGGTCGCGGGCAACCTCGGCCGCGCGGTGATCAAGGTGTCGGCGGTGGCGCCCGAGCACCGGATCGTCCAGGCCCCGGCTCGGGTGTTCACCGACCAGAAGTCCTTCAAGGACGCTTTCGAGGCCGGCGAGCTGAACCGCGACGTGGTCGTGGTCATCCGGCAGCAGGGCCCGCAGGCCAACGGGATGCCGGAACTGCACGGCCTCACCCCGGCGCTGGGGGTGCTGATGGACCGCGGGCACCAGGTGGCGTTGCTCACCGACGGCCGGATGTCGGGCGCGTCCGGGAAGATCCCGGCGGCGATCCAGGTGACCCCGGAAGCCGCCGCGGGCGGCCCGATCGCGCGGATCGCCGACGGCGACGTCATCCGTCTCGACGCCAAGGCCGGGACGCTCGACGTCTTCGTGGGTGACGAAGAACTCGCCCGCCGTGAACTGGTGGACTCCCCGCCTTCGGAGGCATCCTGGACCGGCACCGGCCGGGAGCTGTTCGCGGCGCTGCGCCGCGCGGTCGGCCCCGCCGATCAAGGCGCGAGCGTGTTCGGACCGCTCACGCCGGAACACTTCGGCGCTCCGGCGCACACGTTGACCCCTGTGGAGGTAACCCAGTGACCACCGGCGCCGACCTGCTCGGCCTGTCCCCCGTGATGCCCGTCGTCGTGCTCGACGACGCCGCCGACGCCGTGCCCACCGCCCGGGCCTTGCTCGCGGGCGGGATCGGCGTGATCGAGCTGACCCTGCGCACCCCGGCGGCGCTCGCCTCCATCGAGCGGATCGCCGCGGAGGTCCCGGAGATCGTCATCGGCGCCGGGACGGTCACCGCCCCCGAACACGCCAAGCAGGCGGCCGCCGCCGGCGCGAAGTTCCTGGTGACCCCGGGCTGCACCGACTCGGTCCTCGACGCGGCGTTCGACACCGGGCTCCCGTTCCTGCCGGGCGCGAGCACGGTTTCGGAGGCGATGCGGCTGGCCGAACGCGGGCTGACCGCGCTGAAGTTCTTCCCCGCCGAGGCCAGCGGCGGCGTGGCGTACCTGAAGTCGATCGGCGGGCCGCTGCCAGGGCTGCGGTTCTGCCCCACCGGCGGGATCACCGTGAAGACCGCGCCGGACTATCTCGCACTGTCCAATGTGGGCTGCATCGGCGGTTCGTGGCTGACCCCGAAGGACGCCTTGGCGGCCAAGGACTTCGGGAAGATCGAGGCTTTCGCGGCGGAGGCGTCGAAGCTCTGATCCGTGTCGTGAAGGCCACCTTCGCGAAGGTGGCCTTCACTGCTTTCAGAGCGGGAGCTGGTACTGGATGAACCCGCGGTTGACCGCGACCTGGTCGTACAGGCGACGCGCGGTGACGTTGGATTCCTTGGTGTGCCAGTAAACCCTGTCGCAATCGCGGTCGCGCGCCCAGTCCGCGACGGCCTCGATCAGCGCCCGCGCGACCCCCTTGCCCCGGGCTTCCGGCGCGGTGAACAGGTCTTGCAGGTAACAGACGCCGGTGAGCGCGGAAGTGCTGGGATGCACCAGGAAGTGCGTGATCCCGACGAGCTCGCCACCCACGCGGGCCCCGAGCGCGTGCATCCGCTCCCCCGTTCGGAATTCGCGCCAGGCGCGGTCGTAGACCTCTTGGGGCGCAACACGTTCGTAGAAGGCGATGTACGCGCGGAACAGGTTTTCCCAGGCTTCGCGGTCTTCGGGTTTCAGTGGAGCGATGGTGATCATGTGGTCCTCCCAGTGATCACCCGAGCGTAGGGTTTCGCCGCCATCTCGCGTGTGGCCAATCACGCGGTAAAACGAGCTGCCACTCGCGGTATGGGGTTGGCTTGGCGGGAAGGACGTTGCGAAAGTGGCTTTCGCAACAACTTCCCGCGGGCTATCTACCGGGTATCGCAGGCGATGGCTTGCTTCACCAGGGCGGCGATGCGCTTCTTCACCGCGGGGGTGGCGCCGGTCAGCGCGAAGGCCGTCGCCCACATCTCGCCGTCGTCCAGTTGCGCGGCCTCGTTGAAGCCGAGGGTCGCGTAGCGCGTCTTGAACTTGGCCGCTGCTTGGAAGAAGCAGACGATCTTGCCGTCCAGTGCGTAGGCGGGCTGGCCGTACCAGAGCTTCGGCGTGAGTGTCGGGGCGTTCGCCTTCACCACGGTGTAGACCAGTTCGGCGAGCACCCGGTCCTCATCGGGCATCTCGGCGATCTTCGCCAGCACGTCCTGCTCCGCCGCCGCCGCTTTGTCAGCGGCCGAACCGCGGCGCGCGGCCTTCTTCATGTCCTGGGCGTGTTCCTTCATCGCGGCCTTCTCTTCGGCCGTGAATCCTTCGTACCTGGTGGTCATGGTGGTTTCTCCTTGGTAGGCGGCGAGCGGGGGCATCCGGTAGTGGCACATCAGGACTGGTCGGCGAGAGCGGTGGTCTCCCAGGTGAACCCGTCCGGATCGGTGAGCGGGGCGGCACCGCAGATCGCGATGCGGTGCGAGCCGGCGCCTTCGGGCGACACGCCCGCGTCCTTGGCCAGCGCCTTGCGCCGGTACAGGGCCAGCTTCACGGGGCTCGAACCGGCCTCGAACTCGACGTACACGCGGCCGAAGCTCTTCCCCACGGTGAGGCCGTGCTCGACGTAGAACTTCTTGCTCGCGGCCACGTCGGCGACGCCCAGCAGCAACACGATGTCGTCGAACTCACGGGCGGCCGGCCCGGTGTTCTTCTTCGCCGAGGTGGCGATCTTCCAGATCGCGCCGTCCGGCGCCTGGACGACACCGCCGTAACCCCACAGCGATTTCGTGGCGGGCTTGATCACGGTCGCCCCGGCGGCGACGGCGGCGGCGATGAGCGCGTCGGCGTTGGCGGGCTGGGACACCGTGAGGGAAAGGGTGTAGCCGCGGAAGCCGGTGGACGGCTCCTCCGAAGCCCGCAGGCGCAGCTCGGAGCCGAGCCCGAAGGCGGTGGCGTAGAAGCGTTCGGCGGCCTCGGTGTCGGCCACTTCGAGGGTGATGGCGTCGATGAAGTTCATGCCGGTAACGCTATTTCCGAGCAGGCATCCAGCGCTTCTCGATTCCTGATCGGTCGCGACGACGCTGGTCAGAGCCTTGCTTCGGCTGATCGCGGGACCGCGGTCCGTGAAGGCACCTTCCCCAGTACATGAAGGACCCCTTCACTGCGCCAGGCGCAAGGAAGGGGTCCTTCATGTACCTCAAGCGGGACAAGAAAACTCCGGTACCAAGCCGGTCAAGTCTCGTGAGTGGCGATTCGGGTTCTAACCCGAATCGCCACTCACGACCACCGGAACGCGAAACACCGACCGGCGGGCAAGCGGGCCCGCACGGCCGGTGAGCGGCTCAGGTGAAAGTGACTCAGGTGAAAGTGACTCAGTCGAGGGCGGCGTCGTCCAGTAGCGCCGACTCGGCGCCGAACTCGCGGAGTTCGTCGCGGATCACGGTGTAGGCCAGCCCCTGGGGATAGCCCTTGCGGGCGAGGAAGCCCAGCAGGCGGCGGATCGCCGCCTGCTCGTCGACGTTGCCCAGGGAGCGCATGCGCTTCCGTACCAGCTCTCGGGCGCGCTGCTCCTCTGCCTCTCGGTCCACCTCGTCGGCGGCCTGGACGGCGATATCCCCATCGATTCCTTTGCGTTTGAGTTCGGCTACGAGGGCGTTCCGTGCCAGGCCCATGTTGGCCTGACGGGAACGAACCCACATCTCGGCGAACTCGGCGTCGTTGATGAGCCCTGCCTGGTCCAGCTTACCGAGCAGGGTTTCCGTCGTCTCCTCGTCGAAGCCCTTGCGCTTGAGGGCCTGACGCAGTTCCTCCGCGGAGCGCGGGCGCGCGGCCAGGAGATCGAAGCAGATCTCCTTGGCCTTCTTCCTCCGCTCGTCCGGCGGTAGCTCCGCCGGATCCACTTTGGGCGGACGCATTCAGCTACCACTCCTCAGAAGTCCCACAACGAATCGGCATCCGAGCCCCGGAAGGCACGGAGGAGGGATCAGGGCGAGCGCACCTCGCCCAATCCCCTCGTTCCCTAGAAGTCGACCGGCGCGGGGGCGGCTTCGGCGTCGACAACGGCGCCGATGCCGAGCTTCTCCTTGATGCGCTTCTCGACCTCGTTGGCGATGTCCGGGTTCTCGAGCAGGAACTTGCGCGCGTTCTCCTTGCCCTGGCCCAGCTGGTCGCCCTCGTAGGTGTACCAGGCGCCGGACTTGCGCAGGATGCCCTGGTCGACACCCATGTCGATCAGTGAGCCCTCGCGGGAGATGCCCTTCCCGTACAGGATGTCGAACTCGGCCTGCTTGAAGGGCGGCGCGACCTTGTTCTTCACGACCTTGACGCGGGTGCGGTTGCCGACGGGCTCGCCGCCGTCCTTGAGCGTCTCGATCCGGCGGACGTCCAGACGGACCGACGCGTAGAACTTCAGCGCCTTACCACCGGTCGTGGTCTCCGGGGAGCCGAACATGACGCCGATCTTCTCGCGCAGCTGGTTGATGAAGATCGCGGTGGTGCCGGAGTTGCTCATCGCACCGGTCATCTTCCGCAGCGCCTGGCTCATCAGCCGGGCCTGGAGACCGACGTGGCTGTCCCCCATCTCGCCCTCGATCTCGGCGCGCGGCACGAGCGCGGCGACCGAGTCGATGACCAGGATGTCGAGCGCGCCGGAGCGGATCAGCATGTCCGCGATCTCGAGCGCCTGCTCACCGGTGTCCGGCTGGGAGACCAGCAGCGCGTCGGTGTCGACGCCGAGCTTCTGGGCGTAATCCGGGTCCAGCGCGTGCTCCGCGTCGATGAACGCGGCGATGCCGCCGTTCCGCTGCGCGTTGGCGACCGCGTGCAGCGCGACGGTGGTCTTACCGGAGGACTCCGGACCGTAGATCTCGATGACCCGGCCACGGGGCAGGCCACCGATCCCGAGCGCGACGTCGAGCGCGATGGCACCGGTGGGGATGACCTCGATCGGCACACGGCCCTCTTCACCGAGGCGCATGACCGAGCCCTTGCCGTACTGCTTGTCGATCTGGGCGAGGGCCAGTTCGAGCGCCTTGTCCTTGTCGGGTGCTGCTGGTGCCATGGAGTCCACCTCGTTGGTTGAGCCGGTAAGGCTTGTTTCAGTTCTGAGCTGTCGGGTCCGACGCTACGGGCGACCACCGACAATTCCAGGCCTCGCGCCCAAGCTGTGGATCGCTGACCCCGTTGTGGACAACACCATAGACGAACACGTGTTCGAGGCCGTTGCCGACACGCCGTCGCGCTAGAGTTCTTGTCCCTTTGCCGAGGTCAGCGCCGCTCCGGCGGGATCTCGAAGGCGTCGCAGACCGCCCGCCAGACGTCTTTGGCCGAGGTTCCCGCGTCGAGGGCCTGTTCGACGGTCTGCCCCCCGAGTTCACCGAAGACGTGATCCCTGGAGAGGGTTTCCGCACGTCCGGGACCGAATTCGTCGGCCATCAGCCGCCGGAAGACCGTGATACGCATCGGGTGAAGTCTAGCCCGCCTCGGGCACGAAACGCGTGAAGGCCCCCTCCCCTCGGCTGAGTTCCGCGAAGGCCTGGGCAAGGGTGCGCCCGATGTGGCATTGGAGGCGCTGAGCGTCCCCAATGCCACATCGGGCGCACCGAACGGAGCCAGAAGGGCGGGGGATCACTCGCCCGGCTGGACGCTCTTTTCGAAGTAGTCGGCCAGTTCGCCCGGCGTCGGGTTCTGTCCTTCGGCCGGGACCTGGTAGATGAAGCCGACCAGCGGCCGGTCGGTCACGGTGAACACCAGTACGGCGGCGTTCCGCCCGGCGGCCGAGGAGTACTGGCCTTCCAGGGCGTTGCCGACCCATTTGGCCTCGGTGCGGTCCCCACCGGCCGATTTGAGCAGTCCGTCGGTGTAGGCCTTGAGCTTGTCCGCGGAGTCGCTCTGCAGATAGGTCACCTGGGTCCCGGCGCGGCCGGGGGCGGAACAGGTCGACGTCACGCCGAGGTCTTCGGCCGGTTTCGCCGGCCCGTTGCCCATGCCGGGTTTGCAGTCGCCGGTGTCGGCGATCTTCCCGGCGAGCTGACGCAGGCAGCCGGTGAGGCCTTTGTCGTCGGCCGCGCCGGGCACCTTGCACTCGTCGGCGGTGTAGGTGGTCGCCGACGAGGACGTCAGGAAGTAGGTGAGCCCGGCGGCGATCAGCACGACGACGGCCGCGATGGCGCCGATGACGAGCGGCTTCTTCTTGCTCGCGGGCGCCTTGTCCCCGGCGGCCTGCCCGGCCAGCGAGTACGTCGGGAAGTTCGCCGGCGCGGGCTGCTGCACCTGCTGCGGGCCGCTGTTCGGGTAGCCCGACTGCGGGAAACCGCCGGATTGACCGGGGCCCCCTCCCGCGTAGCCGGGGATCGACGCGACCTGCTGCGGCGGCGGCGCGTACGGACCCGAAACGCCTGGGTGCGCGCCGGTTCCCGCCGCGACCTGTCCTTCGACGCCCTGCGTACGCGAGCTGATGCCGTCGGAAGCGACGTGCTGGGCGCCGAGCGCGACCGCGGTCTCCGGCTGGTCGAGGCTGCCGGGGACGACGCCGAGCTTCTCCGCGATCAGGCTGCCGACCAGCGGGAGACGGCTCGAACCGCCGACGAGGTAGATGCCGGCGAGCCGGTCCGGGGTCATCCCGGCGGAGCGGACCACGCGCGCCATCAGCTCGACACTGCGCAGCATCGATGGCCGCACCAGCGCTTCGAGTTCGCCTCGCGTGACGAGGACGTCCTCGAACGGCTCCGGCATCGGGACCTCGGTCTGCGGATGCCGCGAGAGGGCCTCCTTCGCCGCCTTCACGTCCTCCTGCAGCGCGCGTCGCGTACGCCGGTCCGGAGTGGACTCGGGCCGCAGGACCCGCTGCCAGCGCTGAGGATCCTTGTGCGAGACCTCACGTCCGACGTGCACCAGCAGCGCCTGGTCGACGTCGAGGCCGCCGAGGTCGGGAAGGCCGTCTTCGGCGACGACGGTGAAGCCGCCGTTCGGGGTCGCGCCGACGATCGCGACGTCGAAGGTGCCGGCGCCGAGGTCGTACACGGCGAGCGCCTGCCCCGGCGCGAGCGTCTTGCCGGGGAACGACGCGAAGTGCGCGGCCGCGGCGACGGGCTCGGGGACGAGCACCAGGTTGCCGCCCATCCCGGCGAGCCGGGCGGCGGACAGGAGCACGTTGCGGCGGGTCTGGCCCCACTGCGCGGGGTGGGTGAGCCGGACCTCGTCGGGCAGCTCGCCGCCGAGCTGGCGGGTGGTCTCGTCGAGGACGCGGCGCAGGATCGCGGCCAGCACTTCGGTGACCGGGATGACGTCGGTGCCGAGCAGGAGCGTCTGCTCGTCGATGCGGCGTTTGGGGTTGGGCTCGAAGCGCGTCGGGTCCAGCCGGGCCCGGCGTTCGGCGTCCCGGCCGACCATGATCGTGCCGTCCTCGGTGGCGAACACCGCGGACGGCATGTTGGCCGAACCGTCGACCTCGACCACCCGCGGCGGCCTCCCGTGCGCCGAAAGGACGGCCACGGTGTTGGACGTCCCGAGGTCCACCGACAGGATCCGCACAGCACTTACCCCTTCACAGACGAACGGCGACCGCCCCAGCACTGATCCGGTCGCGCTGGCCGTGATGCTCCCATGAGCGAGGTCACCGTACGTGCGGAACCCGCCGAACTCGTCCCCGACCGGGTGCCGTGTCACAGGCCTCGGAGCGAAACTGTCGGTGGTCCGGCGCACTATGGAGGGCGTGGCAGACGTACTCGACCTCTTCTCCCCCGCGACCAGGGACTGGTTCACCGGGGCCTTCGCCGCGCCCACCCGGGCGCAGGAGGGGGCGTGGCGTGCCGCGCACGCGAAGGAACATGCGCTGGTCGTGGCGCCCACAGGCTCCGGCAAGACGCTCTCGGCGTTCCTCTGGGCGCTGGACAGGCTGTCGGTCGAGCCGCCGCCGTCGGAGCCGCGGAAACGCTGCCGCGTCCTCTACGTCTCGCCGCTGAAGGCGCTGGCGGTCGACGTCCAGCGCAACCTGCGGGCACCGCTGGCCGGCATCTCGCAGGCGTCGCGGCGGCTCGGGCTGCCGGTGCCGGACATCGGCGTCGGGATGCGGACGGGCGACACCACCGCCGCCGAGCGGCGCTCGTTCGGCAAGACCCCGCCGGACGTGCTGGTCACCACACCGGAGTCGTTGTTCCTCATCCTCACTTCCTCCGCGCGTGACTCGCTGCGCGGCGTGGAGACGGTGATCATCGACGAGGTGCACGCGGTCGCGGGCGGCAAACGCGGCGCGCATCTGGCCTTGTCGCTGGAGCGGCTCGACGCTCTTCTCGAGAAGCCCGCCCAGCGGATCGGGTTGTCGGCGACGGTCCGGCCGATCGACGAGGTCGCCTCGTTCCTGGCGGGCGGCAGGCCGGTCACCATCGTCCAGCCGAAGCTCGCGAAGACGATCGAGGTCCGCGTCGAGGTCCCTGTCGAGGACATGTCCAATCTCGACGGTCCACAAGGGCCGAAGCAGAACGAAGACCTCGATGCGGGACTCGCCCGGCTCCCCGGCTCGCTCGAGGACATCGACGGCGCACCGCGGCGGCCGTCGATCTGGCCCGCGGTGGAGGAGCGGGTCCTCGAACTGATCCAGGCACACCGGTCGACGATCGTGTTCGCCAACTCGCGGCGGCTCACCGAGCGGATGACCGCGCGGCTCAACGAACTCGTGGTGGAACAGTCCGAACTGGAGCCGGATCAGCGGTATCCGGCCGAGGCGATCGGCCAGTCCGGGCTCACCACCGGCGCGGCGCCGGTGATCGCGCGGGCGCACCACGGCTCGATGTCACGCGAGCAGCGCACCCACGTCGAAGAGGAGCTCAAGACCGGCCGTCTCGCCTGCGTCGTGGCGACGTCGTCCTTGGAGCTCGGCATCGACATGGGCGCGGTCGATCTCGTCGTGCAGATCGAGGCACCGCCGACGGTCGCTTCGGGGCTTCAGCGGGTGGGCCGGGCCGGGCACCAGGTCGGCGCGGTGTCGAGCGGCGTGATGTTCCCGAAGTTCCGGGGCGACCTCGTCTCCTGCGCGGTGGTCGCGGAACGGATGGCGTCCGGGTCGATCGAGGCGGTGCGGTATCCGCGGAACCCGCTGGACGTCCTCGCGCAGCAGATCGTGGCGATGGTGGCGCTCGAATCGTGGACCGTCGACGAACTCGCCGCCCTCGCCCGCCGCGCGGCGCCGTTCGCGTCCCTGCCGGACGACGCGTTGCTGGCCGTGCTCGACATGCTCGCCGGCCGGTACCCCAGCGAGGAGTTCGGGGAGCTGCGCGCCCGGATCACCTGGGACAGGGTCAGCGGCGAACTGCACGGCCGTCCGGGTTCGCAACGGCTGGCGGTGACCTCCGGCGGCACGATCCCCGATCGCGGCCTGTTCACCGTGATGACGCCGGGCGGCGACGACAAACCCGGGTCGCGGGTGGGTGAGCTCGACGAGGAGATGGTCTACGAATCCCGCGTCGGGGACACGATCCTGCTCGGCACCTCTTCCTGGCGGGTCACCGACATCACCCACGACCGCGTGATCGTGGTGCCCGCGCCGGGTGAGCCGGCGCGGATGCCGTTCTGGAAGGGCGACGCCCCGGGCCGCCCGCTGGAACTGGGGCGGGCGCTGGGCGCGTTCGTCCGCGAACTGTCCACTTCGGAACCTTCGGTGGCCAGGGAACGCGCGGCCGTCGCCGGGCTGGACGAGTACGCGTGCGACAACCTGCTGGCCTATCTGGAAGAACAGAAGTCCGCCACGCGCCATGTGCCGAACGACAAGACCGTGCTGCTGGAACGCTTCCGCGACGAACTTGGTGACTGGCGGGTCATCCTGCACTCACCGTTCGGCGCTCAGGTCAACGCGCCGTGGGCGCTCGCGATCGCGGCCCGGCTGCGCGAGAACCGCGGGGTCGACGCCCAGGTGGCGCATTCCGACGACGGCATCGTGCTGCGGCTGCCGGAAGCCTTGGACTCCGAAGGCTCGGAAATCACCATCGGCGTCGAAGACGTGCTGCTCGATCCGGAGGAGGTCGAGCAGCTGATCGTCGCCGAGGTCGGCGGCTCGGCGTTGTTCGCCGCCCGGTTCCGGGAATGCGCGGCGCGGTCGCTGCTGCTCCCCCGCCGGGATCCGCGCCGCCGCACGCCGCTGTGGCAGCAGCGGCAGCGCGCGTCGCAACTGCTTTCGGTCGCGGCCAAGTACGAGCGGTTCCCCGTCGTGCTGGAGGCGATGCGGGAAGTCCTGCAGGACGTGTACGACGTCGGCGGGCTGCGCGAACTGATGACCGACGTCCGGTCGCGGAAGGTCAAGCTGGTCGAGGTCGAGACCCCGTCGGCGTCCCCGTTCGCGCGCAGCCTGCTCTTCGGCTACGTCGGAATGTTCCTGTACGAGACCGACGCCCCGCTCGCGGAACGGCGCGCGGCGGCGCTGGCGCTGGATTCGACACTCCTGGCCGAGCTGCTCGGCACCGAGGCGATCCGGGAGCTGCTGGACGCCGAGGTCGTCGCCGAAGTCGAGCGTTCACTGCAACGCCTCGAGCCCGACAGGCATGCCCGCAATGCCGAGGAAGCCGCGGATCTGTTGCGGTTCCTCGGGGATCTCTCGATCGAGGAGGCCGCCGCGCGCGGTATCCAGCGGGAGTGGCTGGAGGAACTGGAGGCCGCGCGGCGAGTGCTCCGGGTCCGTATCGGTGGTGGCGAACGTTTCATCGCCATCGAAGACGCGGGCCGGGTGCGGGACGCGCTGGGTACCGCGCTGCCGGTCGGCGTGCCGGAGGCGTTCACCGAACCGGTCGACGATCCCGTCGGCGACCTGCTGTCGCGCTATTCGCGCAGCCGTGGCCCGTTCAGCGCCCGTCAGGCCGCCGAGCGGTTCGGGCTCGGGACGGCCGTCGTCACCGGAGTCTTGGACAGGCTGACCGCGCAAGGCAGGCTGGTCCGGGGCGAACTGAGCCCGGTCGGGCATCCGGAGACCCACGGCGTCGGAATGGAATTCTGCGACGCGTCGGTGCTGCGCAGGCTCAGGCGGGCGTCGCTGGCCCGGCTGCGGGCCGAGGTCGAGCCGGTCGAACCGGCGGCACTGGGCCGGTTCCTGCCGTCGTGGCACGGCATCGGCGCGCGCGTGCGGTCGGCGCCGACGGCGGACGACGTGCTGTCCGTGGTCGAGCAGCTGGCCGGCGCCCCGCTCCCGGCGAGCGCCGTCGAATCGCTGATCCTGCCGAGCAGGCTGCCCGGCTACACCCCCTCGCTGCTGGACGAACTCACCACGGCGGGCGAGGTCACCTGGTGTGGCTGCGGTTCCCTGTCCGGTGGGGACGGCTGGCTGGCGCTCGCCCCCACCGACGTCGCCGATCTGCTGCTGCCCGACCTCGACGACGATCTGCCCTCCGGGCCGCTGCACCAGGCCATTCTGTCCACTTTGGAGGGTGGGGCGCAGTTCTTCCGCCAGCTCGTGGACCGGGCGTCGCCGTTGGTCGAAACCCCGCCCAACGACGGTGAAGTCGTCGCCGCGCTGTGGGATCTCGTCTGGGCCGGGCTGGTCACCGGGGACACGCTGGGCCCGTTGCGGGCGCAGGTCTCCGGTTCCGGCGCGGCGCACAAGCCACGGCGGCAAGCTCCTCGTGGCCGGTACGCGCGGCTTCGTGCCGGGCGGCCGGCGATGCCTTCGCGCACCGGTCCGCCGACGGTCGCGGGGCGCTGGGCGCTGACTCCGGACCGCGCGCCGGATCCGACGAGGCGTGCGCTCGCGCGGACGGAGGCGTTCCTGGAACGGCACGGCGTCCTCACCAGGGGCGCGCTCGACACCGAGCGCGTGACGGGCGGGTTTTCCGGGATCTACAAGGTTTTGCGCGGTATGGAGGATTCGGGCCAGGTCGTCCGTGGTTACGTGGTCGAAGGGCTCGGCGCGGCGCAGTTCGCGGCGAAGGGCGCGGTCGACAGGCTGCGCGCGCAGTCCGGGAACCAGCGCACCACCACGGAAGGCGCCGTCGTACTCGCCGCCGCCGACCCGGCCCAGCCCTACGGCGCCGCGTTGCCGTGGCCTGCCGCGACGGGCGACCCGAAGCACCGTCCGGCTAGGAAGGCGGGCGCGCTGGCGGTGCTCGTGGACGGCGTCCCGGCGATGTACGTCGAACGCGGCGGCCGGTCGCTGCTGAGTTTCACCGAGGATCAGGAGACGTTGCGGTCGGCCGCGCGGGCGTTGTCCACGGCGGTGCGGGAGGGCTGGCTGGGTCAGCTCGCGGTGCAGAAGGCCGACGGCGAAGTGGCACTCACCTCGGAGCTTTCCAGCGTCCTCCAGGAGGCGGGATTCCGGGCGACTCCCAAGGGACTGCGCCTGCGGGCCTAGAATCACGGCTCAGACCTGCGGAGAAGGACGTTCGAACATGGTGATGCGCGACCTGCGCTACTTCGGGGATCCCGTGCTCAAGACCGTATGCGACCCGGTCACGACATTCGACAAGAAGATCGAGTCGCTGGTGACCGATCTGATGGACGGGGTGAAACCGGCCGGACGCGCCGGGCTCGCGGCGCCGCAGATCGGGGTCGGCCTGCGGGTGTTCAGTTACGACGTCGGCGGGCTGAGCGGATACGTGATCAACCCGGAGATCGTCGAGCTGTCCGAAGAGACGCATGAGATCGGCGAGGGCTGCCTGTCCGTGCCGGAACTGTGGTTCCCGGTCGTCCGCGCGAAGCACGCGGTGGTGCGAGGCGTCGACCTGCGCAACGAGCCCGTCGAGGTCGAAGGCTTCGAAGTGCTCGCCCAGTGCTTGCAGCACGAGACCGACCACCTCGACGGCAAGCTCTACCTGGATCGGCTCACTCCCGAACGCAAGAAGCGCGCGCTGGGCGAGGCCCGCGGCAAAGACTGGTTCTGGAACCGCAATTAGTCACCTGGTTGCGATCGTTTCTCTCGCAACCAGGTGACTAATTGCGGGGGTTGGGGAGCGTGAGGCGCAGGGTGCCGGAGTCGCCGGGGGCACGTTCGGGGCGGAGCCCCGCGCGGGCGGCGGTGCGGTAGAGGGAATCGTCGCCGGGCAGGCAGACGGCGGCGAGTTCGCGCTCCCCCTTGGCTGCGGCGAGGACGGCGAGCCTGGTCAGCAAGGCGGTGCCGATGCCTTGGCGCTGCCAGGAATCCTCGACCAGGAGCGAGACTTCGGCCGCGCCGGCATCGGCCGACGGGATCAGCTGGCCGAGACCGATCACGTCCCGGCCGCAGACCGCGAGCAGGCTGATCCCCCGCGGCGGCATCAGGAGCCGGTGCAGCCAGCGGCGCGGCACGGCGCGCATCCCTGTGTGGTAGCGGTGGAAAAGCGTCGTCATCGAGCATCTCTGGTGCAGCGCGGACACCGCTTCGGCGTCACCGGGGACACCCTTCCGAAGGACGATCGCGGCGCCGTCGGCCCGGTCGAGCACGACCGGACCGGTCACGTTGTCGCGGACGGCGGTCATCAGCCCGGTCAGCGCGACCGCGCGGCTCAGTTCCAGTTCGACGAACGGCGACCACCGGCGGCGCGCGACGAACGCGGTGCCGTCGCCCGCCGGGAACACCGCCCGATGCCCGCCCTCCGTGCGGGCAGGGTTCGCCTCGATCGACGGGACCTTCGTGACGACGTCGGCCGCGAGCACGCCGCGAAGGACCTCTGCGAGGCCGCTGGGCTCCTCGACGGCTCTCTTGGCCGCGGCGAACGTGGCGGTGGCCGGATCGACCAGTTCGGCCAGATCCGCGTCGATGACGGCGGAGCATTCGCATCCTTCGTCGCGGATCGCGTCGACGAGCAGTTGCCGCGGCAGACCGGTGGCCGGCCGCAGGACGATCTCGTCGAGCACGCCGCCGGGGACCGGGAGCACCGACAACCCGAGGATGTTGCACTCGAGGTCGGCCAGCCGGATCGCGATCCTGGCCAGGGTGCCCGGCCGGTCGTCCACGCGGATCCGGACCCGCCAGGCCGACGCGGTCGTTGTCTCTTCACCGGGGTGAAGCCGGGCGGGCCGGACTCGATAGGTCTCCATGACCTCCACGGTCCCGGCCGGTTGTTGCCTGCCAACGGCGCGGGTGTTTCGCTCAGGTCAGCGTTCGACGCCACCACGCAACCCCGGCGAAACAACTACCGGGGTGCGAGCACGCTGAACTCGTTGCCCTCCGGATCCACCATGGCCACGGCATCTTGCCTCGCCGAACCCTGTCCTGTCGCGCCGAGCTCCCTGAGACGCCGGACTTCGGCCGCCCGGCTCTTGCCTCGCCGTGGCGCGATCTCGAACCGCAGCCTGTTCTTGTGCTGTTTCTCCTCTTTCGTGGCGAGGAACTCGACCCACGGGCCGCGGCCGCCCGGTGGCCGCAGACCCACGATCGTCTTCTCACGGACGCCGATCTCCCAGCCAAGGGCGGCCGCCCAGAACCGCGCGAGCCGCTCCGGGTCGAGAGCGTCGGTGACGACCGAAGCGATCGCGCCGGAACCCTCGTACTGCTCGCGCGGTTCGAGGACGCAGAACTCGTTGCCCTCGGGGTCCGCGAGCACCACCCACGGCACCCGCTTCTCCGCCGGCGGGCCCTGGCCGATGTCGATGTGCCGTGCGCCGAGGGACAGCGCACGGTCCACCAGCTCGGCCTGGTGCCCTGGCGAACGGCTCGTCAGATCCAGGTGCAGCCGGTTCTTGCCCCGTTTGGGGACCGCCTCGGAGCGGAACGCCGGTTGAAACGGGGCGTCCCAGCTGAACAGCCCTTCCCAGAAACCCGCCAGATCTCTGGGAAGGGCCGAGTCGAAGACCAGGTTCACCAGCTGCGATGCCACACCCGTGAACCTAGACGGCACCACCGACACTTCTGTGTCTTGTGGGTGAACCCGCGTCTGTGTCCCGTAGGTGAACCCGCGTCCGCGATCGACGTCGGCAGGGCGCTCGCCGGTCATGCACGTCCCGATGAGCGGGCAGGGCGCCCTGCCACCGCGATCGCGGGGCCTTCGGCCGGGGCGGGTTCACGCGTTCGGTCGTTCTTCAGGCACATTTTCGGCTCCGCCGACTGGCGCTGACCGGTTTGGCTTCCCCACCGACCGGTCATCGAGTCGCGAGCCGCAAAAGGGCCCAAAGTTGTCCCGCCATGTCCTGGTCTCCGCTGACCGTCACCGCCGTCGGACCCGCCCGGCCCCAGAGCCAGCGGTAGATCTTGTCCGGATGCCCGGTGATCAGATCGTCCGCGCGCCGGGCCTCCTCGGCGGAGCATCGCCAGGCGACCGTTTCCGTGGGCCCGGCTCTGGCGATCCAGTGGTGGCCCGCGGTGCGCACGCCGACCGATCCGGTCCTGGTGCCGGACAAGCCCAGCAACGGCAGCCGCTGGCCGAACCACAGCACCAGCGCCTCGTCGATCCCGTCGAGTGCCACGTCTTCGGGGATCGCCGACACTTCCCGGCCGGCGGCGCTCTCCGCGTCGATCCGGTGGATCGTCGTCTCGTGCGCCATCCGCCGCCGCCAGAACCCGTAGCTGCGGTCCGCCGGCCACCAGGTCGGCGCCGCTGCCTCCGGATCGTGCGCGGACAATTCGGCGACGAGCTCGTCCCGGCCCTCGCGGAAGTACTCCTCCAGCGACTGCGTCGGCCCCGGCTTGCGCTGCCAGTGTTCGGGACGCCGTCCGTCGATGATCCAGCGGCGGGTGACCCGGTACACGCTGCCCACGTGCCTGAGGACCTCACCGAGCGTCCAGCCGGGGCAGGTCGGAACCGGAGCGTCGGCGGACGCGGTGTGCGCCACCTGGGCCATCAGCTCGGTTTCGGCGCCGAGCACCTCCAGGAACCTGCCCTGGTCGATCATGGCCTGCCCGGCCATCGGGCACCCCCTCTCCATGGTGACTCAGGCGACATGCGCCGAATCACCCATCGGCAGCCCGTGCACCACCCGTCGGACGAGTTCCAGGAACACCGTGGCGGCCCGCGTCAGCTCGTCCGCCAGTTCGACGGTGACCTTGCCGGTGATCCCCGCCTGCGCGGCGGCCCGCGTCGCGGAGTTGGCCGCGAAGAACGCCGCCCACTCCTTCAATTCGGGCGCGACGGAGTCGAGCAGCACCCAGCCGCTCGCCGGCCGGGCCCGGCCCCGGTGCGGACGGCCGCGGGCCTCCAGTACCGCCGCCGCGCCCCGCAGCGCGGCGAGATACGCCCCGATGAACCGCTCCGCGGGATCGTTTTCCCGCTCCGCCTCGGCGAGACCCCGCCTCGCCTGCGCGTACAAGGAGACCGCCGCGGGTGGTGCCGGCGGGCGCAACGACATCGGCAGGGCGGGCTGCGCGGTGCCCCCCGGCCTCTCGGCTTCGTCAGGGGACACGACCGAAACGGACATGACGACCCTCCTCCTGTACGTGAGCGCCGGCCGGTGCCCGGCGCCGAGGCGCTTCCCCCGCCCCCGCGCCGGGCACCTACCGGTGCGCGCTCACCGAATGTCGAACGTCTGTTCGAACAAGACCAATGTAACCCCGAAGTGCCCATTTCTTCAACCCCGTGCCAGGGCGATCGCCGCATGTGGTGCGGGACACCGGATCGGTCACGTGATCTCATAGGCTCATGAGCACCATCGACCAGTCCGGGCATCCCTCGGTGGCCAAGGTCGCGGCCGCGCTCGCCGAGGCGGGTCAGCAGGACGCCGCGGACGGGATCCGGATCCTCCCCGCCGAAGTCCGCACGGCCGCGCAAGCCGCCGAAGCGCTCGGTGTCGAGGTCGGCGCGATCGCGAACAGCCTCGTGTTCCGCAGCCGCACCGGCGGGACCGAAACGGCCCTGCTCGCCCTGACCTCGGGCGCGCACCGCGCCGACACCGGCATCCTCGCCTCGCTGACCGGCGCCGACGAGATCGGCAAGGCGGACGCGGATTTCGTCCGCGCGCACACCGGGCAGCCGATCGGCGGCGTCGCCCCGGTCGGTCACCCGAAAGCGTTGACCACCCTCGTCGACACCGCGTTGCGCGCCCACGACGTCGTCTGGGCCGCCGCCGGACACCCGAAGTCGGTGTACCCCACGACGTTCGCCCGCCTCGTCGCGCTGACCGGGGGCACTCCCGCGGACGTCGCGGGCGCCGGGCAGGATGGGCGCCCGTGACCGCGATGTCCTCGGAATGCACCCGCTACGTCCAGCTGTCCGCGGACGAGTTCCGCGCCCGGCTCCCCGAGGCGCTGACCATCTACGTCAACGCCATGCGCTACCCCGAAGGCACGGCCGAGCAACGCGCGCCGATGTGGCTCACGCACGCGTTACGCGAAGGCTGGCGCTGCATGGCCGCGCTCGACGCGGACGGCGTCCTGCTCGGGCTCGCCTACGGCTACAAGGGCCGCGGCGGGCAGTGGTGGCACGAACAGGTCCGCCACGGCCTGACCCGCCGTGAGGGCCAGGCCGCCGCCGAGCACTGGATGTCCGACTACTTCGAGCTCACCGAGATCCACGTGAGCCCCGAAAACCAGGGGAAGCGGATCGGCGAGGACCTCCTGCGGCGGCTGCTCGACGGCGTGCCCAACGCCCACGTCCTCCTTTCCACGCCGGAAGGCACCAGCCGGGCCTGGAACCTGTACCGGCGCGTCGGCTTCGTCGATGTGCTGCGGGACTACCACTTCGCCGGGGATCCGCGGGCGTTCGCGATCCTCGGGCGGACGCTGCCGCTCTAAGGTTTCGTGTAGGCGACGGCGAGCGCGGCGATGAGCACCGCCGCGCCGCACCAGCCCACGGCGCCGAGCCGTTCACCGAGCAGGGCCATCGACAGCAGCGCGGCGGTCAACGGTTCCAGCAGGGCGGACAGCGCGGCCAGTACGGGATGCGCGCCTTCGAGGCCCCGGAAGTACGCGGCGTACGCCAGCGCCGTGGGCACGACACCGAAGTAGACGACGAGCGCGACCACGTCGGCCTGGACCGGCACGGCCATCCCGAACCACAACGCGGCGGGCGTGAGCGCGGCGCCGCCGATCAGGCAGCCGAACGCCGTGGTGGGCAAGGGATCCAGCCCCTCGACGCGGGTCGCGGTCACGAGTGTCAGCGCGGCGAACCCGGCCGCGGCGAGCAAGGCGAACAGCACTCCGGCGGCGTTGACCTCTTCTCCGGGCGTCCACTGCAACAGCGCCAGCCCGATGAGGGATCCGACCAGCGACACCGCTGTCCACCGCGTGGGGAGTTTCCTGGTCCTGACGACCGTCGCGACGGCGAGCAGAACGGGCGCGCTGCCGATGGTGGTCATCGTCGCGACGCTCACGGAACTCAACGAGACCGCGACGAAATAGCTGGTCTGGAAAAGGGCGAACAAGCCGCCGACCGTCAGGAGGCGACGGCGGACCTGTGTCGTGCGGGGAAGGCCGCGGAGGCCCCCGGTGAGCCAGAGGTAGCCGGTGGCGATCACGCCGCCGATGAGCAGCCGGTACGCGGCGACGCTCAGTGGATGGAGCCCCGCGCGGGAGGCGAGCAGGGATCCGGCGAGGCCGCCGGTCCCCCAGAGGACACCGGCGAGGACGAGCGCGGCCGACGATCGGGCGCGCGTGGGTACGGCTACGGACATGGGGAACGCTCCTGCGTCTTTGTCGGGTCAGCGGACGGCGACGACGCGGGGTGCTTCAGTGCAACACGGATCGGCCGGGCGGCTGGAACGCCGCGCGGCCGGAGACACCCCGCTCAGGAGGCGGGGGGTGGGGTGACGAGAAAGATCCGGTGCACGCGAGGGAACGTATCAAGGCTTCGGTGGTGGGGGCACGTGAATTGCGGCACGCGGCGGGCCACGGTGGTCGTGAGTGGCGATTCGGGCGCGGTGAAGGTCGAGTTTCCTCGGGTGAGCCGAGGGAAGGGGTCCTTCACGCGCCATCGCTGAGGCTCTTGGTGTCGGCCAGATTCCTTCGGACAGGGTGGGAGCACGCATCCGGAGGGTCTCTCCGGATGCAATGAAGGAGCCTTTCATTGCGAAATTTGCAATGAAAGGCTCCTTCATTGCGCGCGCGAGGGCCGAAGGAGCGTGGCTCAGTCCAGTGCGGCCAGCATCTCCCGCAGCGTGTCCAGCCCCATCCCGCCGAGCGCCAGCGCCCGCGTGTGGAACTGCTTGATGTCGAAGGCGTCCCCCTGCCGGGCACGGGCCTCGTCACGCGCGGCGAGCCACAGGCGTTCGCCGAGTTTGTACGACGGCGCCTGCCCTGGCCAGCCCAGGTAGCGGTCGATCTCGTCGTGCACGTGGGCCGGATCGGTGACGGTGCGGGTGAGCATGAACTCCAGGCCCAGCTCGGGCGTCCACCGCTCGCCCTCGTGGAAGCCGGTGCCCGCCGGGATCTCCAGTTCCAGGTGCATGCCGATGTCGACGAGCACGCGCGCGGCGCGGAACAGCTGTTCGGAGAGCATGCCGAGCAGGTCGCCGTCGTCGGCGAGGAAGCCGAGGTCCTGCATCAGCCGCTCGGAGTACAGCGCCCAGCCTTCGGCGTGCCCGGAGGTGAACGCCAGCAGCCGCTGGTACTTGTTCAGCGAGTCGGACTGGTCGACCGCGGTCGCGATCTGCAGGTGGTGGCCCGGCGCGCCCTCGTGGTAGACGGTGCTGACCTCACGCCAGGTGACGAACTGGTCCCGGCCCTGCGGCAGCGACCACCACATGCGGCCGGGACGCGCGAAGTCCTCGCTCGGGGCGGTGTAGTACGCGCCGACGGTGCCGCCGGGCGGGGCGATCTTGCACTCCAGTTCCATCACCCGGTCGGTGATGTCGAAGTGCTTGCCGCGCAACGACTTCAGCGCGTTGTCGGACAAGTTTTGCATCCAGGCCTGGAATTCGGCCCGGCCGCGGACGACGTACTTGGGGTCGGCGTCGAGGACGGCGGCCGCCTCGGCGAGGGTGGCGCCCGGTTTGATCCGGCCGGCGACCTCGCGCATTTCCGCTTCGATGCGGGTGAATTCGGCCCAGCCCCAGGCGTAGGCCTCGTCCAGGTCGAGGGTGGCTCCGGTGAACAGCCGGGACCACAGTTTGTAGACCTCGGCGCCGACGGCGTCCTTGACCGGCGCCAGCGGGGCGAGTTCGGCGCGGAGGAAACCGGCGAACTCCGCGTACGCCTCCTGAGCGGCGTGAGCGGCGTGGCCGAGCTCGGCACGCAGCTTCTCGTCGACGTCCTTCGCTCCCGAGATCAGCGTCTCGAAGAAACCGGCGTCGTCCTTCAACCCCGCCCAGGTTTCGGCCTGTTCGGCGACCTTGCCGACCTGCCGCAACGCCGACACCCGGCCGGCGTTCGCGGCCGCGAGCAGCGAAGCGCGGAGACCGTCGAGCGCTTCGGGTACCTTCGCCATCCGGGCGGCGATCGTCGCCCAGTGCTCCGCGGTGTCGGTGGGCATGAGGTCGAAGACCATGCGCAGTTCCTGCACGGGGCTTTCGATCACGTTCAGCGCCGCGACGTCGAGACCGGCATCGTGGATCTCCAGCTGCAACCCGATCCGCTCGGTGAACACCGCCTTGGCCGCGCGCTCGCCGTCGTCGGCGGGTTCGGCCGCTTCGATCTCGGCCAGCGCGCGCGTGGCGATCGCCGCCCTGGCCGCGTGTCCGGCAGGCGAGTAGTCGGTCAGTTGGTCGTCGTATCCGGAGATGCCGAACGTCGTCGCGGCGACCGGGTCGGCCGCGGCGTACTCGTCGACGTACCGGTCACAGATCTGGTGCACACTTTGCGCGGTCGAAGCCATGACCGGCACGCTACCGGGACAGCGGGCGACTTCGGTACGGAGTTACGCCCGGGCCGGGACCAGCCCGAGCCTGCTGACCACCTCACGCGTGGCCTTGGACCGGTTGAACGTGTAGAAGTGCAGGTCAGGGACGCCTTCGGCGATGAGCCGCTCACACAGTTCGGTCACCGCGTCGATCCCTTCCGCGCGGAAGGCCTTCGGGTCGTCGGCCAGCGGTTCGAGCCGGTCCAGCAGCCGCCGCGGCGCCGGCGCGCCGGACAGCTTGATCGACGTGTGCAGCGTCCGCGGCGTGGTCAGCGGCATGATGCCGGGGATGACCAGCGCCTCGCAGCCGGTGGCCGCCACCCGGTCACGCAGGCGGAGGAAGTCTTCCGGCTCGAAGAACAGCTGCGCGATCGCGAAATCGGCGCCCGCGCGCAGCTTGCGCACGAGGTACTCGGTGTCGGCCTCGAGGTTCGCCGACCTCGGGTGGCCGTACGGGAACGCCGAGACGCCGACGCAGAAGTCGCCGAGCGAACGCACCAGTTCGACGAGTTCCTCGGCGTAGTTGAGCCCGTCCGGATGCGGGACCCAGTCGCCGTAGACGTCGCCCGGCGGGTCGCCACGCAGCGCGAGGATGTTCCGCACGCCGACGGCGGCGTACCAGCCGATGACGTTGCGCAGTTCCGCGACCGAGTGGTTCACGGCGGTGAGGTGCGCCATCGGCACCAGCGTGGTTTCGGTGGCGACGCGGGCGATACTGCGGATCGTGCCGTCCCGGCTGGAGCCGCCCGCGCCGTAGGTGATCGACATGTACGCCGGGTCCAGCGGTTCGAGTTCCCGGATCGACTTCCACAGCACCGCCTCGTCGGCCGCGTCGCGAGGCGGGAAGAACTCGATGGAGAACACGGGTCCATCACCCTGCAACCGCTCGACCACCGACGTCATACCGCCATGTTAAGGGGGAGGTCCGCTGGCTGGGAGCCCCCTCTCAGGCTGTGGGCATGCGACCTCGGCCACTCGCGTGCGGTTGCCGTGTGGCGCCGGCCTGGGGAGACTCGGTGACGAGCACAGGGAGCCGCCATGAGCGCCGAAACCGACACCAGCTGGGACGAGGACGTCCGCGTCGCGGTCTACCGCGCGTTCGCCGAGCACGGGAGGCCGCCGACGGCGCCGGAACTGGCCGACGCCGCCCACGGATCGCTCGCGGTGGCGAAACAGGCGCTGCACCGGCTCGCGGAGCGGCGGCACCTCGTGCTCGACGACTGCGAGCACGTCGTGATGGCGCATCCGTTCGCGGCGATCCCGCTGGGTTTCTCGGTGATGGGTGAGCGGACGCTGTGGTGGGGCGGCTGCGCGTGGGACGCGTTCGCGATCCCGCATCTGGTCAAGGCCGAACCCGAGGTGCTGGTGTCCACGCGCTGCCGGGGCTGCGGCGAACCGCGGGCCCTGCTCGTGAACGACCAGGTGCCACCGAAGGGCGATCTGGTCGCGCATTTCCTCGTCCCGGCGGCCCGGATGTGGGACGACGTGGTGCACACCTGCGGGAACCAGCGCCTGTTCTGCGGCGAGTCCTGTGTGGACGCTTGGCTGGCGGAAACGGGGCAGGACAAGGGCTACGTCATGGACCTCGCGACGTTGTGGCGGCTCGCGGCAGGCTGGTACGACGGCAGGCTCGACCACGGCTACACCCGCCGGGATCCGGCCGCCGCGGCCGCGTACTTCGAACAGGCCGGGCTGAGCGGACCGTTCTGGGCCTAGGCCAGGAACCGGAGCGCCGCGGTGACGACGACCCCGCAGAGGATCGCGGCGAGCACCGGGACGCGCAGCAGGTAGGTCACCGCGATCGCGGCCAGTCCCGCGCACAGCGTCCAGTCGACCGCGGACCAGGCCGGACCGGTCACGTCGGTCAGCACCAGACCGGCCAGCAGCGCGGGCGCCAGCAACGCGATCACGCCTGCCGAACGCGGCGGCAGCGTCCGGTCGCCGAGCAGGACCGGGCCCGCCGCCTTGAACCCGATGCTGACCAGCGCGACGGCGACGATGGCGATCCAGAGCGTCATCGCCGCGTCCCCAGGCCCAGCAGCGCGGCGGCCGACGCGCCGATCAGCGCGAGCCCGACCGGGACGAACAGCACCAAGATCCCGGCAAGGCAAGCGGCGAGCGCCGCGGTCCGGACCGCCTCGCGGGAACGGCGCAGTTCGTCGATGAGCAGGACCAGGAAGAAACCGGGGAACACGATGTCGAGCCCGAACCGCGCGACGACGTCCGGCGGCGGCGCGGCGAGGACGCCGAGCACCGTCCCCAACACCCATGCGGGCAACTGGACAAGGGTGCAGCCGATGAGTTTTTCGCGATCGAAACGCCCTTCGCCGAGGTGCGCGGCCACCCACGAACCGTCGACGACGGCCTGGCCCTCCCACGCGCGGCGCAGTCGTCCTCCGCGCAGATCCGCGGCGACGGCGGCGCCCATCGGCAGGAACCGGGCGTTGATCAGGGCCGCGGCACCGACCGCGACGGCGATGTTGCCGCCGCCCGCGAGCGCGGTGGCCATCGCGAACTGGGCCGAGCCGGAGAACACGAGGATCGACGCGGCGATCGGGGCCGCGATCCCCCAGCCCAGAGTCTGGCTGTACGCGCCGAAGGTGACGCCGAGGACGAAGGTCGCGACACCCAGCCCGAGCCCGACACGGGCGCCGGCCAGGTAGTTCCGCCGGCGCGTCGACATCTCCGCCATGACCCGAGCCTAACAAGCTAAACTAACTTTGACCATTAGGAGGATTCGTGGGCGGCCACTGGGACGGGTACGACAGCATCGGCGGGAGCGTGCCGTTGGACCTGGTCAACACCGTTTCCTGGCGCCGCGATCCGGCGCGGCGGGAAGACCGTCTTTCGACCCCGGAACGGCTGTCCGAGTGGGTCGTCCTGGTCGGTGCGAACACCGAACGGCTGGAGATCTCCGAGGCCGTCCTGGAGACGGTGAAGGCCTTCCGCGAGACGCTGTACCGCGTGCTCGTGTCGGATCCGCCGGACGTCACGGCGCTGCGAAAGCCCCTGATCGAGGCATACCGGCACGCCTCGCTCCCCCGGTCCTTGCCGCTGCGCTGGGTGGTGCCGCTGGAGAGCGACGGCGCGCTGCCGCACTTCCTCGCGCTGGCGGCCGAGGACCTGCTCCGGACCGGGGATCTGGAGCGGATCCGGGAGTGCGAGGGGCCCGGCTGCGGCTGGGTCTTCACCGACCACACGCGCAACCGGTCGCGGCGCTGGTGCAGTTCGTCGGACTGCGGCAACCGGGCGCGGGCGAAACGGCACTACGACAAGACCCGCAATTAGTCACCTACTTGCGGTAGTCGGTAGCACGAGGACCGCAAGTAGGTGACGAATCGCAACGACGGGCCACGTCTCGTTCGCCACATTCCACGGCACCCGACTGGGTCATGAAGACGTCCTTCCCGGAGGATGTGCGCATGGACACGTCCGCCTACGACGCCGATCTGCCCGCCAACGTCGAGCGGGCCCTGGCCGGATTCCTCGAGCGCGCCGGTGCCGAAATCCGCCGCACCGAACCGGTCGTCGGGGTCGGGATCGACGCGCTGGCCGGATTCGTGCTGGGCGGCGGCAAACGGCTGCGCCCGACGTTCGCCTGGTGGGGCTGGCGCGGCGCCGGCGGCGATCCGGCGGGGCCGGACGTCGAAGGGGTGCTGCAGGCGGTGGCGAGCCTGGAGCTGATCCAGGCGTGTGCGCTGATCCACGACGACCTCATCGACTCCTCCGATTCGCGCCGCGGTTCACCGACCGTGCACATCGCGGGCGCGAAGCTCCACGCCGACAGCGGCTGGCTGGGTTCGCCGAGCACCTTCGGGCTCGCGACCGCCGTCCTGGTCGGTGACCTCGCGCTGGCCTGGGCCGACGACATGTTCGGCGAGGCACCGCTTCCGCCCGCCGTCCTCGCGGCGGCACGGCCGGCGTGGCGCGCGATGCGCACCGAAGTACTCGCCGGGCAGTACCTCGACGTCCGCACGCAGGCCACCGGCGACGCCACCCCCGAGGCGGCACTGCACATCTGCAAGCTCAAGACAGCCGCGTACACCGTCCAGCGCCCGCTGCACCTCGGTGCCGCGCTCGGCGGCGCCGACGACGCCCTGATCGCGACGCTGCGCGAGTTCGGCGACGACGTCGGCGTGGCGTTCCAGCTGCGGGACGACCTGCTCGGCGTGTTCGGCGACCCGTCGGTCACCGGCAAACCCGCGGGCGACGACCTGCGTGAGGGCAAGCGGACGCTGCTGGTCGCGCTGGGTCTCCAGCGCGCGGCCGAGCAGGGCAAGGACGCGGCGGCGAAGATCATCTCCGACGCCATCGGCGACGCCCACCTGTCCGAAGACGCCGTCGAGACCGTGCGCGAAGCACTGCGGGACGTCGGCGCGGTCGACGCGGTGGAACGCCGCATCGACGAGCTCACCGACTCCGCGATGGCGGCGCTCGACCGCGCCCACCTGGCCGAGCCCGCTCCCGCCGCGCTGACCGGGCTGGTCGTCAAGGCGACCCAGCGGACGTACTGATGCGCACTGTCACCGGTCCGAGTGACCACGTGGTGGTGATCGGTGGCGGGCTCGCCGGGCTGTCGGCGACGCTGCACCTGCTCGGCGCCGGCCGCCGGGTGACCCTGCTGGAGCAGGACAAAAGCCCCGGGGGCCGGGCGGGGCAGGCGGATTTCGGCGGCAACACCGTCGACACCGGCGCCAGTGTGCTGACCATGCCCGAACTGCTCGACGAGGCCTTTTCCGCGATCGGCGAATCCCTTTCGGACAACCTGACGCTGACGCGCCTCGACCCGGCCTACCGCGCGAAGTTCGCCGACGGCAGCACGATCGCCGTGCACACCGAGGCGGCGGCGATGGAGGCCGAGATCCGCGCGGCCGCCGGTCCCGCCGAAGCCGAGGGCTACCGCCGGTTGCGGCGCTGGCTGACCGAGCTGTACGCGGTGCAGAAGGACCATTTCATCGGCGCGAACTTCGACTCGCCGCTCGATCTCGTACGCCCGGAGCTGGCGAAGCTGGCCGCACTGGGCGGTTTCGGACGGCTGGGCCCGAAGATCGGCGGATTCCTGCGCGACGACCGCGTGCGCCGCCTGTTCTCCTTCCAGGCCCTCTACGCGGGACTCGATCCGGCGCGCGCGATCGGCGCGTACGGCGTCATCTCCTACATGGACACCGTCGGCGGGGTCTACTACCCGGCGGGCGGGATGGGTGAGATCGCGCGAGCGATGGCGAACGCGGCCGGACGCGCCGGCGCGGAAGTGCGGTTCGGCACCGAAGCCGCTTGGCTGGAAAGGGTTTCCTCGCGGGTGCGCGCGGTACGGACCCGCTCGGGCGAGCGGATCCCTTGCGACACCGTGGTTCTCGCGACCGAGCTCGGTACCGCGTACCGGCTGCTCGGCGCCCGTCCCCGTCGGCCGCTGCCGCTGCGGTACTCGCCGTCGGCCGTCGTGCTCCACGGGCACGCGCCGAAAACGTGGCCGGACTTGGGCCACCACACCATCTTCTTCGGCCACGCCTGGGAAAAGACGTTCTCGGAGATCATCCGCGAAGGCAAGCTGATGAGCGACCCGTCGCTGCTGGTGACCCGGCCGACGGCGACCGAACCGGGACTGGCCCCCGGCGGCGATCAGGTGATCTCGGTGCTCGCCCCGGCGCCGAACCTGCGCCGCGGCAAGATCGACTGGCGCCGGGTCGGCCCCGCCTATCGTGAGGAACTCCTGCGTACGCTGGAAAAGCGCGGCCTGACCGGATTCGCGGACGGCTTCACCGTCGACGAGACGATCACCCCGGCGGGCTGGGCGGAACGCGGGCTCACCGCGGGCACCCCGTTCTCGCTCGCGCACACCTTCGCCCAGACCGGCCCGTTCCGGCCGGGGAACCTCATACGAGCGGCGGAAAACGTCGTACTGGCGGGCTGCGGGACCACACCCGGCGTCGGCATCCCACCGGTGGTGATCTCCGGCAGGCTGGCGGCGGGAAGGGTCACCGGCCGATGAACGAACTCGACGCCGCGGGCATCACCGGCCCGGCGTTGCGGGCCGCGTACACCGAATGCCGGCGCATCAACGCGCACCACGGCCGCACCTTCTTCCTCGCGACCCGGCTGCTGCCGCCACGGACGCGGCCGTTCGCGCACGCGCTGTACGGCTTCGCGCGGATGGCGGACGAACTGGTCGACAATCCCGCGCCCGGCACCGATCCCGCGGCCGCGCTGGACGAGGTCGCCGTCATGGTCGCGCGGATCTTCGACGGTGAAACACCGGCCGATCCGGTCCTGACCGCGCTCGCCGACACCGTGCGCCGCCACGACCTGGACCGCGAGTTGTTCGACGCGTTCCTGCGGTCCATGGCGATGGACCTCAAGATCACCGAGTACGCGACCTACGCCGACCTCCAGGGGTACGTCCACGGTTCGGCCGAGGTGATCGGCCTGCAGATGCTGCCCGTCTTCGGCACCGTCGTCCCGGTCGCGGAAGCCGAACCCGGCGCCGCCGCGCTGGGCGAGGCGTTCCAGCTGACCAACTTCCTGCGCGACATCGGCGAGGACCTCGACCGCGGGAGGCTGTACCTGCCCACCAGGGAACTCGCCGCGTTCGGCGTCGACCGCGAACTGCTCGAATGGTCCCGTGCGCGCGGGCTGCCCGACCGGCGGGTGCGGCGAGCGCTCGCGGTCGCGGTGGCGCGCAACCGGGCGGTGTACCGCCGCGCCGAAGCGGGCATCCCGTTGCTGCGCGAGGAATCCCGCGACTGCGTGCGGACCGCCCTCGTCCTCTACGAAGGCATTCTGGACGAGATCGAGGCCCTCGGTCACGACGTGCTGAACACCCGCGCGGTCGTCCCTCGCCGCCGTCGGCTGAAAGTCGCGCTGCCGAGGATACTGGCGAGCGCGTGGAGCAACTCCAGGCTTAGGGTGCGAACATGACCACTGCTTCGAACAGGAAGATCCGGATCGGCGTCCAGCTGCAGCCGCAGCACGCCGAGTACAAGGCGATCCGCCGGGCGGCTTCGGAGGCCGAAGACCTCGGTGTGGACATCGTGTTCAACTGGGACCATTTCTACCCGCTCTACGGTGAGCCCGAGGGTCTGCACTACGAGTGCTGGACCATGCTGGGCGCCTGGGCGGAGTCCACCTCGCGGGTCGAGATCGGCGCGCTGGTGACGTGCAACAGCTACCGCAACCCCGAACTGCTGGCCGACATGGCCCGCACCGTCGACAACATCTCCGACGGACGGCTGATCCTCGGCATCGGCTCCGGCTGGTTCGAGAAGGACTACGACGAGTACGGCTACGAGTTCGGCACCGCGGGCGGGCGGCTCGACAACCTCGCCGAGGCGCTCCCTCGGATCGAGAGCAGGCTGGGCAAGCTGAACCCGCAGCCGGTCCGGGACATCCCGGTGCTGATCGGTGGCGGCGGCGAGAAGAAGACGCTGCGCCTGGTCGCGAAGCACGCCGACATCTGGCACGGCTTCGGCGACCCGGAGGTCGTCGAGCGCAAGGTCAAGATCCTCGACCAGCACTGCGCCGACGTCGGCCGGGACCCGAAGGAGATCGAGCGTTCGGTCGCCGTCGAAGGCGAGCCCGAGGAGCTGGGCCCGAAGCTGCTGGAGCTGGGCGTCTCGCTGTTCACCGTCGCGACCGGCGGGCCGGACTACAACCTCGACAAGCTGCGGTCCTGGATCGCTTGGCGGGACAAGCAGGGCTGAGTCCCGCTTCCCGCGCGCAATGAAGGACGCTTTCATAGCAAAATTTGCTATGAAAGCGTCCTTCATTGCATCGCAGGCGACTTGCGACGGTGCGCAGCGACCCGCTCCCGAGTCGCGCACCGCGTCGAGCAGTACCGCCGCGGGCTCCCCCCACCCAAATGCGCGAACGGCTTCCCACAGCCCGAAGCCGCGCACAGCCCACCCGGCGGCGCCTGACGGTCCGAAAGCAACACCGCCAACGCCAGCGCGGACGACGTCACCAGCCACGCGCCCCACGGCCCGTCGTCGTCGGCGTCCACGTGCAGATGCCAGCCGAACCCGTCGGCGTGATCGGTCAGCCGCGGCGGATGCGCGTAGCGAGCCAGCAGCCGGTTGAGTACCTCGGCCGCCTCTCCCGCATCCCGCGCCGCGAATACCTCTCGCAACTCCGCGGCCGCTTCGCGCAGCGAAGCCACATCCGAAGGCGCCATGTCGACCGAGGTCTCGCCGTGCGCCTCCAGAACGGCGCGAACCGACGCGACCGAGGGGTCCGGCGCGAGCAGGACCGCCAGCAGATCCACCGCGCGCTGCGCCGCCGCCCGCGCCGAACGGCCGGGCAGGAAATCCCGCTGCGCTGAAGTCATACCCCACTGTAACGTCTCGCTCATGAGAGGCCGTTACAGTCTCGCCGTCTATTTGACCGGCGCGACGGTCGCCAGGACCGGGGACGAACTGTCCGGACCGGCGTTGCTCCTGCTCGGCATGAGCGTCGACGGCTCGGCCGCCACCGGGTCCGCGCTGCTCGCGGGTCTGACGGTCTCCGCGGCGGCGGGAGGGCCACTGCTCGGGGCGCTGCTCGACCGGAGTCCACAGCCGGGACGGCTGCTGGCGTGGGCGCTGCTCGCCTACGCGGGCGGACTCGGCGCGGTACTCGCGCTGGTCGAACTCCCGGCGGCGATCGCGGTCGCCGTCGCGGTGGGGCTGCTCAACCCCGCTTTGGCGGGCGGCTGGACGGCGCAGCTGCCGAACGTCCGCGGCATGACACCGCTGGCGAGGGCGAGCACCCTGGACGCGATGACGTTCACCGCCGCGAGCCTCGCCGGGCCGGGGCTCGCCGGGCTCGTGGCCGCGTACGCCGGCGCTCCGGCCGCGGTCGCCGTCGCGATCACGCTGGTCGCCGCCGCCTTCCCCGCCGCATGGTCGCTCCCCGCGGCCGAAGCGAAGCCCGCGACACCGATCCGCCGTCAACTCGCCGACGGGTTCACGGTCCTCTTCCGCAACCGCGCGCTGCTGCGGGCCACCTCGACGTCCACGGTGTCCTTCGTCGGCATCGGGGTCGCCGTGGTCTGCTATCCGCTGCTCGGCGCCCAACGGCTGGGCAATCCGGGCTTCGGCGCGCTTCTGCTCACCGTGCTGGCCGCCGCGTCACTGGTCGCGAACGCCGTACTGGCCCGCAGGCCACCGCCACCGGACGGCACCGTGCTCGCCAGCACCGTCCTGCTGGGCGCGAGTTTCCTGCTCGCGGCGACAGGGCACGACGCGGTGACCCTGCTGGCCGCCGCCGCGCTCGCCGGATTCGCCGAAGGACCGCAACTTTCGGCGCTTTTCGCCATCCGGCATCGCGAAACGCCCGCGCGAGTGCGGGCTCAGGTTTTCACGACGGCGGCGAGCGTGAAGATCACCGGACTCGCGGCGGGTGCGGCGGCCGCGGGACCGTTGAGCGCACTCTCCGTGACCATGGCGATGAGTGCCGCGGCGGGGTGTCAGCTTCTCGCGGCCGCGACGTATGCGCTGGTCAGAACTAGAACGCCATCGCCTGCGCGCGCCGCTTGACCTCGGTGCCGTGGCTGGTGCGAAGCGCGTTGACCGGGGTGGCCCCGGGCAGGGTCTCGTCCGCGGCGAAAAGCCAGCGCAGCATCTCCGTCCGGCTGAAACCGGAGTCCGCGAGCACGGTGATGGTGCCCGCCAGGCCCTTGACCACGCCGTCCTTCACCAGGAACGCGCCAGGGACGTACAGCTCGCCCTTGCGCCGGACGGCGATCAGATGGCCGTCGCGCAGCATCTGGCGGACCTTGTTGGCCGAAACGTTCAGCGCGGTCGCGACCTCCGACAGCGGAAGAACGGCCACATCTGCGTCAAGAACGTCGTCGGCGACGGGAATCCCACTCACAGGTGACACTGTGCCACATTCCGTCTCCCGCTCCGCTAGTACGCATGGGTGACGGCCCGGCCATGACGGAGAGTGCGCGCCTCGTCACGTATACCGCCGATTCGACGAAATGACGGAAATCGTGATCCTCGGCGCGCCAGGTCCCGTACACCACAACATGGGTACTTCCGTACGATCCATAGCCGTGACACGCACGGATCCCACTCTGGTGGGCACTCTGCTCGAGGGCCGCTACCGGGTGGACAAGCTGCTCGCACGCGGTGGGATGTCGTCGGTGTACCGCGGCGTCGACACCCGCCTGGACCGCCAGGTCGCCATCAAGATCATGGACCCGCGGTTCGCCGACGACCGGTCCTTCGTCGAACGCTTCGAGCGGGAAGCCCGCTCGGCGGCGCGTCTGCACCACCCGCACGTGGTGGCGGTGCACGACCAGGGTTTCGACACCCCCGGCGGCGAGGAGTCCGGCCGTGCCTTCCTGGTCATGGAACTCGTCGACGGCGGGACCCTGCGTGAACTGCTCGCCGAACGCGGCCCGCTGGACGTCGCGCTCGCGCTGAGCATCACCGAACCGGTGCTCTCCGCGCTGGCCGCGGCGCACGCCGCCGGTCTGGTGCACCGTGACGTCAAACCGGAGAACGTGCTCGTCGGCCGCGGCGGCACGGCGCTTTCGGGCGGCGTGGTCAAGGTGGCCGACTTCGGCCTGGTCCGCGCGATCGCCAGCGCGGGCACCACCAGTTCGAGCGTCATCCTCGGCACCGTCGCCTACGTTTCACCCGAACAGGTCGCCACCGGCGCGACCACCTCGCGCGGCGACGTCTACTCGGCCGGGATCCTGCTGTACGAAATGCTCACCGGACGCCCGCCGTACACCGGCGACACCGCCCTTTCGGTGGCGTACCGGCACGTCAACGACGACGTCCCGCGCCCGAGCGAACTGCGTCCCGGCATCCCGCCGCAGCTGGACGAGCTGATCCTGCGCGCCACGCGCCGCGATCCCGAGCAACGCCCGGCCGACGCCGCGGCCTTCCTCGCCGAGCTGAACCATCTGCGCACCGTCCTCGGCGTCCCGGCGGTCCCGGTGCCCGTGCCGCTGCCCGCGGACGCCGACCGCGAGACCGACGCCGAACGCACCACTCCCGGCATCCCGGCCGTCCCGGCGGCCCCGGTGGCGAACCCGGCCATGGCGACGACGGTGCTGGCCCCGGTCGCCGAGGCGACCATGCCGGTAACCGGCCCGCGCGGAACGCAGGCGCTGCTCCGTGAACCGCCGCCGCCCGCCGCCCAGCCGCCCCGCACGCCGCCCCCTCGGCCACAGCCGGCCGCGGACGACGAGCAGCCGGGTTCGCGCAAACGCCTCTACGTCATGATCGCCGCGGCGGTGCTGGTTCTCGGCGGCCTGATCGGCGCGTTCGCCTTCATCCTCAACGACACAGGGCCGAGCTCGTCGTCGGTGCCGAAGCTGGCCGGGATGAACCAGGCCGCCGCCGGTGACGCGCTCCGGTCGGCGAAACTGACCCCTGCCTACACCGAGGAGTACAGCGACACCGCCGCCCAGCACACGGTGATCCGGTCCGACCCCGCCGCGGGCACGTCGCTCGCGCCGGGCGCCACGGTCAACGTCGTGCTGTCGAAGGGCCGTCCGATCGTGCCGGACATCCAGGCCGGGACGAGTCAGCAGGACGCCGAGACGGCGATCAAGGCCGCGCAGCTGACCCCGGTCCAGGGCGAACAGGAGTACAGCGACGTCGCCAAGAACAAGGTGGTCCGCGTCGACCCGGGCCCCGGCTCGCAGCTGAACATCGGCGGGCAGGTCACGATCATCGTGTCGAAGGGCCCCGAACCGCTGCCGCCGGTCCCCGATGTCACTGGCCAGAGCAAGGACGCCGCCTTCCAGATCCTGCAGCAGGCGGGCTTCCAGCCGTTCCAGGCAGGCGAGGAGTTCTCCGACCAGTTCGCCGCCGGTCAGGTGATCCGCACCGACCCGAAGGGCGGTGAGAAGGCGAGCAACCGCCGGATCGGGGTGTTCGTTTCGAACGCCGTCGAAGTGCCGAACGTGACCTTCAAGCGGA
The DNA here is from genome assembly GCF_003947325.1 of Amycolatopsis sp. WAC 01375. NCBI lineage: Bacteria > Bacillati > Actinomycetota > Actinomycetes > Pseudonocardiales > Pseudonocardiaceae > Amycolatopsis > Amycolatopsis sp. WAC 01375. The sequence goes on along the minus strand of NZ_QHHW01000027.1, from coordinate 115,983 downwards.
TGGAGGAGGCGATCCAGATCCTGAAACAGGCGGGTCTGGAACCCGACCGTGAGGGTCGCGGAAACGGCAACGGTCACGGCGGCGGAAACGGCGGTTTCGACTTCGTCCTGCAGCAGGATCCGTCGCCGGGCACCAAGGTGCCGAAGGGCACGAAAGTGAAGCTCAAGGGCTTCGGGTGACGCGAAAGGTGCGTTGAAACCGTTCAGTACCGGCATGGTCATCGGATACCGTGAAGCGCATGGTGGTCGTTGACGGCGTGAGCGGCAGGTCGGACAGGTTCACCCCGCGTTCTGCCGCGCCCGGTCCACGATGAGCTTCTTCACCGACGGTCCGCGCAGCCGCCCCCTGTTCCCGGTGCCGGAACAGGAACTGTTCGGCTACAACGGCCGCCCCTGGGTGGAGACGCCGCACGAGTACATCGTGCCGGCGATCCTGCCCTGGTCGATGCCGCTTGGCCGCGCAGAGCGGACCATCGTGGCGCTGCGCGGCATCGAGGTGTGGCCGGAGTCGGTGTCGTTCCAGCTGTCGGTGTACTCGCGGGATCTCCTGCTTGACGAACCCGGCGAAGGCCTCATCGACCACCGCCGGGTCCCGGACTACAACGCACTGCTGGTCGGGGTGCTCTTCCCCGACGGCAGGCGGGCAAGTTCGGAGACCATCTCCGTGCCGTCGGCCACCAAACCGGATCAGCCGGTGCTGCGCGCACAGGGGCTGGGCGGTTCGGCCTTCCACGTCGACCACGAGATCTTCCTGTGGCCGCTGCCACCCGACGGGCCGCTGGAGTTCGTCGTCCAGTGGCTCGACCGCGATATCGAGGAGACGCACACCGCGCTCGACGGCACCGCGATCCGCGACGCCGCCAAGGAGGCAGGCGAGATCTGGCCCGGCCTGCCCGCCAGGGAGGCGCACGGTCTGCCGTTCCGCCGGGTCGGGGCGCAGGCGATGATCACCCCCGCCTGGCCCCGCGAGTCGCAGGCCCCGCCTCCGCTGCCCCAGCCGCAACGGCCCGCCCCGCCGCCCGCCGAGGCTCCTGCTCCGGCGGCGGATCAGCCGCGACGCGGTGCGCCGCTGCCGACCCGCCTCCCCCGCCGGGCTCGCTGAGCACCGGTAACTCGTATCTCGCGTGATCCTGGCCGTAACTCGCGTGATTGAAGCCGTAACTCGAGAGTTACGCCTTCAATCACGCGAGTTACGCCTCCAATCACGCGAGTTACGGGTTCGATCACGCGAGTGACGGGTTCAGCGGAACGCTTCGACGTTCGCCACCGCCCACTCCGCGTAGGTGACGCCGGGCCGTCCGGTGAGTTCCTGGACGACGCCCGTCGGCTTGTCGGGGTTTTCGGTGAAGTACGCGAAGCCGTCGAGCAGCCACTCGGCGATCTCCACCGGGACGCCGGCGGCGGCCCACTGCTTGTTCGCCTCTTCCCGGGTGAGCTCGTGGAAGGCGACGTCCTCTCCGAGCGCGGCCGAAATGGCGGCGACCTGCTCGCGCTGGCTGATCGCCTCCGGGCCGCTCAGCGTGTGCTTCTTGCCGACGTGCCCCTCGGTCAGGATGACGTGCGCGGCGACGGCGGCGATGTCCGCGAGGTCGATCGGCGTCATCCGGGATTCGGGGTATGCCTCGCGGACCACGCGCTCGGTCTTGATCGTCTCCGCCCAGCCGAGGGTGTTGTTCATGAACGCGCCCGGCCGCAGGAAGGTCCAGTCGAAGTCCGCCTCCCGGACCGCCTTCTCGATGATCGCGTAGTCCACGCCGCTCGAGTTCTCCTCCGGGTCGTCGGCGTTGCTGCCCGACAGCGCCACCACCCTGCGCACTCCGGCCTCCTTCGCCAGCTTCACGAAGTCGTCCACCTTGGCCGCCAGCGGCGCCAAGTACACGGTCTCGATGCCCTTGAGCGCTTCCGGCAGCGTCTCCGGCTTGCCCAGGTAGCCCTTGGCGATCTCCACCTGCTCCGGCAGTGCCGCCTTCGCCGGGTTGACGGTCAGCGCCCGCACCGGCGCTCCGGCGCTCACCAGCTCGTCGACGAGCAGCCTGCCGACGCTTCCGGTCGCACCGGTCACCAGGATCGTCACGATTCCCCACTCCTTTTCGTACGTCCTACGAGATAAGTTTAACCGTACCGCATACGAGAATGTAGAATCCAGCTTCACGGCCGAGTGGAGTGTGGATGGACTTCGAGCGCAGCCTCGAACTGTTGTGGCGTGACCGCGGCGAAGCCCGGCAGCCGACCAGGGGGCGGAAGCCGAAACTGACCCTCGACCAGGTGATCGCCACCGCCGTCGCGCTCGCCGACGGCGCGGGCGAGGCGACCGTCTCGATGAACCGGATCGCCAAGGAACTCGGCGCGGGCACGATGACGCTCTACACCTACGTCCCCGGCAAGACCGAACTGCTCGACCTCATGGTGGATTCGGTACTCGCCGAACGAGACCTCCCCGGCCCCGGCGCCCCCCGGCCGGACGGCTGGCGCGAGCAGGTGCGGCTCTACGCCGACCGCACCCTGGCCGTGTTCCGCGCGCATCCGTGGCTGCGCTCGACGTCGATGGTGCGGCCGGTGCTCGGCCCCGGGCTGATGGCGGGTCAGGAGTACCTGATCGCGGCGGTGTCGGACATCGGGCTGACGCCGCGCAAGGCGGCCGCGGCCGCGAACAGCATCGAGATCTACGTGCAGGCCAACGCGACGCTTTTCGCCGAGACCGCGCAGGTCGAACAGGAGACCGGGCAGTCGACCGACGCCTGGTGGGGGCAGCGGTCGGTGTTCTGGGAGAAGTACTTCGACGTGGAACGGCATCCGGCGATGACGCGGATCTGGGAAAGCGGCGGTTACGACGCGGACACCTGCGAAGCCGCCGACGAGACCTTCGCTTTCGGCCTGGAGCGCCTGCTGGACGGCATCGAAGCCCTCGTCACCCGCTGACCGTCCCGCAATTCGTCACCTACTTGCGGCAGTTCGCCGTGCCAACTATCGCAAGTAGGTGACGAATTGCGTCAGGAGACCGTCGGCAGATCGGGTGCCGAGACGTCGTAGACCTTGCCCTCACGCGTGAGCAGGGCGGCGAGGACCTTCGCCTTGCGTTCGGTGTCGGCCGAGGTCCCCCACCGCACGGTCTTCCCGTCGGCCAGCGCGAACTCGACGCTGCCGGGGGTCTTCGCCGTCGCGGTGGTGACCTGCTTGAGCAACTGCTGCGGGATCACGCCGAGGACGCCGGTGACCGCGCGGGTCACCGGGTCGTCGGCCGACACCGACGGCAGCTTGAGTTCGGGCAGCCCGGCGGGCCGCTCCTTGACGGTCTTGAACACCACTCCCCCGCCGTCGACGAGGTGGATGCCGTCGCCGCCGGGTCCGCTGTCGAAGAAGGCGATCGCGGCGCGTTCGGTCACGGTGATCTCGATGGTGCTCGGCCACGACCGGGAGACGTCGACGGTGGCGATGCCGGGCATCTGCGCCACCTGGTCGCGGATGTCGTCGGTGTCCAGGCGCAGCATCGGTTTCTGGTCCGGCACCGCCGCCGCGGCGCGGATCTGTTCCGCGGGCACGGAGCTCGCCCCGACGACGTCGACCTGCCGCACGCCCAGCATCGAGCTGAACCACAGCAGGTACACGAGGGCGGCGACGGTCAGCACCGAAAGCAGCGCGACCCAGCGCCGTCGCATCTCCTTGTGCCTGGCCGGTCGGGTGGTGCGGCGGCGGTCGTACACGGACCGCCTGCCGCGCCGGGCCTTGACGCGTCGAGCGTGTTCGGTGCGCGGACGCCGACCGGGTTCGGCCGGGCGGCGGCGTTCCCCGGTCTGCGTCATGGCTAGCCTGCCCGCCGGTCCAGTTCGGCCAGGATCTCCGGGCCGAGCTGCGTGACGTCGCCGGCGCCCATGGTCACCAGCAGGTCGCCAGGTTCGACCAGATCCGCCGCGAGTTTCGCCGCGACGTCGAACGCGGGCTGGTAGTGCACGGGGACACCGGAGATCTGGTCGGCGATGAGCGCGCCGCTCACGCCGGGCTCCGGCTTCTCACGCGCCCCGAAGACGTCCAGCACGACGACCTCGTCGGCCAGGGACAGCGCGGCCGCGAACTCCTTCGAGAACGTCTTCGTGCGCGAGTACAGGTGTGGCTGGAAGACCACGACGACCCGGCCCGAACCGGCGGCCGTCCGCACCGCGCGCAACTGCGCGTCGACCTCGGTCGGGTGGTGCGCGTAGTCGTCGTACACGCGGACGTCGCCGGAGCGGCCCTTGAACTCGAACCGTCGCCGGACGCCACCGAACGCGGCGAGCCCTTCGGCGAGCCCTTCGACCGGCGCGCCGAGTTCGATCCCGGCCAGCAGCGCGGCGATCGCGTTCAGCGCCATGTGCTCGCCCGGCACCGCGACCCGCAGGACGATTTCCTCGCCCCGCAAGGAGATCCGGACGACGCCGCCGTCGGGGGCGGGCGCGTAGTCCAGCACCTTGGCGTCGTCGGCGCCGGTGACGGAACGCCCGTATCGGCGGACACGGATGCCCTGCGCCGACGCCCGCGCGCCCAGCTCCGAGGCGCCCTCGTCGTCACCGCAGACGATGAGCAGCCCGTCCGGCACGATCCGGCCGAGGAACTCGGTGAACACCGAGACGTAGGCCTCGGCCGTGCCGTGGTGGTCCAGGTGGTCCGGCTCGACGTTGGTCACCACGGCGACCGAAGGCGAGTAGGCCAGGAACGACCCGTCGCTCTCGTCGGCCTCGGCGACGAAGACGCCGCCCTCGCCGTGGTGCGCGTTGGCGCCCGACTCGTTGAGGTCGCCGCCGATGGCGAACGACGGGTCGAGCCGGCACTGCTGCAGCGCGACGGTCAGCATCGACGTCGTCGACGTCTTGCCGTGTGTCCCGGCGATGCAGGCGACCCGGTGGTCCTCCATCAGCCCGGCCAGCGCCTCCGCGCGGTGCAGCACGGTGATCCCGCGTTCCCGCGCGGCCGCCAGTTCCGGGTTGGACTCCTTGATCGCGGTCGACACGATCACCGCGGACGGGCCTTCGGGGAAGGCGTCGAGGTTCTCGGCGCGCTGCCCGACGGCGATCTCGGCGCCCTGGGCACGCAGCGAAAGGAACGCGCGCGACTCCTTGGCGTCGGATCCGGAGACCTGCGCGCCGCGGGCCAGCAGGATTCGCGCGATACCGCTCATCCCGGCGCCGCCGATCCCGATCAGATGGGCACGCCTGAGCGTTTCGGGCAGCTTTTGATCAAACCCAGTGTCAGGCACCTGCGGCCTCCAGCACGATCTTGGCAAGGGTCTCGTCGGCCTCACGGTGGCCGAGGCCGACCGCAGCCGCACTCATCTTCGCGACCCTGTCGGCGTCGGACACCAGCGGGATCACCAGCTCCGCGACCTTGGCGGGGGTGAGGTCGGCGTCGGCGACCAGCAGACCGGCGCCCGCGTCGACCGCGGGCCGGGCGTTGACCGCCTGCTCGCCGTTGCCGTACGGCAGCGGGACGAACACCGCGGGCAGGCCGACGGCCGAGACCTCGGCGACGGTCATCGCGCCGGAGCGGCACAGCACCGCGTCGGCGGCGGCGTAGGCCAGGTCCATCCGTTCCAGGTACGGCACCGGGACGTACGCGGGCTTTCCGGGGAACTCCTGGACGACCAGCGTGTTCTTCGGCCCGTGGGCGTGCAGGACGCCGACACCGGCGTCCGCGAACTCCTTGGCGGCGCCGGAAACGGCGGCGTTGATCGACACCGCGCCCTGCGAACCGCCGAAGACCAGCAGCGTCGGGGCGTCGGGGTCGAGCCCGAAGTGCTCACGGGCTTCGGCGCGCAGCGCGGCCCTGTCGAGCGACGTGATGGAGCGGCGCAGCGGGATGCCGATGACCTCGGCCTTCGCCAGCGGGGTCCCCGGGACGGCGACCGCGACGCGGACGGCGAACCGCGCGCCGACCTTGTTCGCCAGGCCCGGCTTCTCGTTGGCCTCGTGCACCACGATCGGCGTGCGGCCGCGCGCGGCGAGGTACGCCGGAAGCGCGACGTACCCGCCGAAGCCGACGACGACGTCCGCGCCGACCCGGTCGAGGACCTCACGGGTGCGCTTGACCGCGTCGCGGACCTTCAGCGGCATCTTCAGCAGTTCGGGCGTGGGCTTGCGTGGCATCGGCACCGGCGGGATCAGCTCCAGCTGGTAGCCGCGCGCCGGGACGAGCTTGTTCTCCAGCCCGCGCTCGGTTCCCAGCGCGATCACCTTCGCGTCGGGACGCAGGCGCATCACCGCGTCCGCGAGGGCGAGCGCCGGTTCGATATGCCCTGCGGTGCCGCCACCGGCGACCACGACCACCGGCGCCTTGCCGGCGACCTCGGCTGCTGCGTCGGCTCTGACGGGGTTGTTCACCTATGACCTCTCCGATTTGCGGTACCCCGTTTCGCGGTACCGCGGTTCGCCGCCGTTCGCGCGGCCGTCCTCCTGCCGGGTTCCCGCACCGAACGGCGCCGTTCCTGTGCGGGCGAAGGCCTCGCCGTCCTCGGCGCGGGCCTCGCCGCCTTGGCGGCGCCTCCCCTGCCCACGGCGCCCTTGCGTTTGGCGGGCGGTCGGTACGGCTCGGGCGCGGGAAGCCTCAGCAGGCGTCCGAATTTACCTGGCCCCTGCGAGCGCAGTGCGGCCACCGCCTCCGGTTCGTGCCGGGCGGCGTTGGCGAGGATCCCCATGATGAGCATGGTGATCACCAGCGACGTCCCGCCGTAGGAGATCAACGGCAGCGTCACCCCGGTGACCGGCAGCAGGCCGACGACGTAACCGATGTTGATGCCCGCCTGCGCGACCAGGAAGACGGTCAGCGTGCCGGACACGATCCGGATCCACGGGTCGAGGTTGCGGGTGGCGATCCGCAGGCCGACGATGGCGACCCCGGCGAACAGCCCGAGCACCACCACGCAGCCGACGAAGCCGAGTTCCTCGCCGATCAGGGCGAAGATGAAGTCGTTCTGCACATTCGGCAGGTAGCCCCAGTTGGACTGGCCCTGGCCGAGGCCCTTGCCGAGGAACCCGCCATCGGCGAGCGCGAGTTTCGCCTGGTTGGCCTGGAAGCCGTCGGCGCTGGTGTCCGGGTCGCCGGAGACGAACGACATGACCCGCGCCAGCCGGTACGGGGCGATGATCGCCAGCACCAGGATCCCGGCGAGGCCACCCGCGAGGATGACCCCGAACAGTCGTTTCGGCGCGCCCGCGAACCACAGCAGGGCCATCAGCACGACCGCGAGGGTGATCGTGCCGCCGAGGTCGGGCTGCATCATGACCAGCGCGAACATCAGCAGCGCGATCGGCACGACCGGGACGAGCAGATGCCGCCACTGGTTGATGATGTTGTACTTGATCACCAGGATGTGCGCACCCCAGAAGGCCAGCGCGACCTTCGCCGCCTCGACCGGCTGGAAGGCGAAGCCCCCGAGCCGGAACCAGCCCTGCGAGCCGTTGACCTCGGAGCCGAGCGGGGTCAGCACCAGTACGAGCAGCCCGAGGCACACCACGGTCGCCGTCGCCGAAAGCCGCCGGACGCGTTCCAGCGGCACCCGCAGCCCGACCCAGAACACCACCGCGCCGATCCCGACGAACATGAGGTGCTTGCTGAACTGGGCGTACACGCCGGTGCCGGTCTTGGGGTTGTACGAGGCGACCGACGAGGCGGACAGCACCATCACGATGCCGATCACGGTCAGCACGCCGGTGAGCGCCAGCACCAGGTGGAAGGAGGCGAGTGGCCGCGAAAGCCACGCCGTCAGCGCGGTCCGGAAGGCGACGAACGGGCTTTCCTTGCGTTCACGGCGCTTGCGGGGCGCGGACTCGCGCTTTCTCTCCTCAACCGCCGTCACTGGTCTCCCCCGCACCGTCGCGCAGGACACGGACCGCACGCGCGAACGCGTCGCCGCGCGCGCCGTAGCTCGTGAACATGTCCAACGACGCCGCGGCGGGGGCCAGCAGCACCACATCTCCGGGCCGCGCCAGGGCGCGGGCCGCCTTCACCGCCGCAGTCATGGGGTCATCGTCACCCGGAAGGAGGCTGTTGACCGGGACATCCGGCGCGTGTCGCGCAACAGCGGCGGCGATCACGGGTGAATCCACGCCGAACAGCACGACTCCGCGCAACCTGCCGGCGATCGAGCCGACGAGCTCCTCCACGGAAGTGCCCTTGAGCTGGCCACCGGCGATCCAGACGACGGAAAGGTGCGCGCGCAGGGAGCCGCTCGCGGCGTGCGGATTGGTCGCCTTGGAGTCGTTGATGTACCGGACGCCGTCGATCTCGGCGATCTCCTCGGCCCGGTGCGGGGCGGGCCGGTACTCGCGCAGGCCCTTGGCGACGTCCTCACCGCTGACGCCGTACGCGCGGGCCAGCGCGGCGGCGGCGAGCGCGTTGGACACGTTGTGCGGCCCGGCGGGGCGCACGTCGGCCAGTGTGCCGAGCTCGTCGGCGCTGGTCGCCGGGTCGGCGACGAAGGCGCGGTCGACCAGCAGGTCTTCCACGATCCCGAGTTCGCCGGGACGCGGGGTGTCCATCCCGAAGGCGACCCGGCGGGCGTCCGCGGGCGCGTGCTCGTCGGCGAGCCGGACCGACCACTCTTCGTGCAAGTTGTGCACCACGGTCCGGGAGTGGGTGTGGACCCGCCCCTTCGCGGCCGCGTACTCCTCCATCGAGCCATGCCAGTCGAGGTGGTCCTCGGCCAGGTTCAGCACCACCGAGGCGTGCGGGGCCAGCGTGGACGACCAATGCAGCTGGTAGCTCGACAACTCGACGGCGAGCACCTCGTGCCCGGCACGCACCGCGTCGAGCACCGCGAAGCCGACGTTTCCGCAGGCCACGGCGTCGATCCCGGCGGCGCGCAGGATCGATTCCAGCATCCCGACAGTGGTGGTCTTGCCGTTGGTCCCGGTGATCGCGAGCCACACCGGCGGCTTGTCGCGCAGCTGCCCGACGCGCCAGGCCAGCTCGACGTCGCCGATCACCTCGACCCCCGCCTCGGCCGCCGCCACCAGCAACGGCGAAGACGGCTTCCAGCCGGGACTGGTCACGACCAGCTCGACACCTTCGGGCGGCACCGCGAGACCAGGCACCAGTTCGGCGCCGAGACCTTCGAGTTCCGCCAGGCGTCCGGCGTCGCCGTCGGTGACGGTGACCCGCGCGCCCTGGTCCAGCAGGACCGGGACGGCGGATTTGCCGGTGACCCCGGCTCCGGCGACGAGGACGTGACGACCGGCCAGTTCCACCGCTTATCCTCCGAGACCGAGTTGCTCGCTGTAGAACAGCCCGAGACCGAACATGCAGCAGACGGCCGAGAGCAGCCAGAACCGGATGATGACCGTGGTCTCCGCCCAGCCCGCGAGTTCGAAGTGGTGATGGAACGGGGCCATCCGGAACAGCCGCCGCCTGGTCGTGCGGAACACCGCGATCTGCGCGACCACCGAGATCATCTCGACCATGAACAGGCCGCCGATGACGATGGCGAGCAGTTCGGTGCGGGTGGTCATCGACAGACCGGCGACGAGACCGCCGAGGGCCAGCGAACCGGTGTCACCCATGAAGATCTTCGCCGGGGCCGCGTTCCACCAGAGGAACCCGACGCAGGCGCCGGTCGCCGCGGCGGCCACCACGGCCAGGTCCAGCGGGTCACGGACGTCGTAGCAGGCGGCCTGCGGGGTCACCGCGCACGAGAGGCGGGTCTGCCAGAAGGCGATGACGACGTAGGTCGCCAGCACCATCGCCGCGGTGCCGCCGGCGAGGCCGTCGAGGCCGTCGGTGAAGTTCACCGCGTTCGACCAGCCCGAGATGACGATGTAGCAGAAGATCACGAAGAACACCGACGGGAAGGTGATCAGCGCGAGGTCCCGCACGTAGGACAGGCTCTCCGACGCGGGCGTCAGGCCTTCGCCGTTGGGGAATCGCAGCGCCAGTATCGCGAAGACGATCGTGACCACCAGCTGGCCGACCAGTTTCGCGGTCTTGTTCAGCCCGAGGTTGCGCTGCTTGCGGATCTTGATGAAGTCGTCGAGGAACCCGACGAGCCCGAGGCCCACCGCCAGGAAGAGGACAAGCAGCCCCGAGGCGGACGGGCCGCCGGTGCCGTTGCCGCCGCTGAGCGAGCTGATCAGATGCGCCACGAAATACCCGACGACCATCGCGATGATGATCGCGACACCACCCATCGTCGGGGTACCGCGTTTGGATTTGTGTCCCTGCGGCCCTTCCTCCCGGATCTCCTGGCCGAAGCCCTGCCGGGAGAACACCCGGATCAGATAGGGAGTGAGGAGGATGGAGACCAGCAGGCCCGCCGCGGCCGCGATCAGGATGCTGATCACGCGTCACCACCGTTCGAGCGTTCGTGAGAGGGGGAAGTGGGTACTACAGGGGTTTCGACGATCGTTCCGGGGGAGGCGAGCACGGCATCGGCCACCCGCCACAGCGCGGCGGCTTTGGAGGCCTTCACCAGCACCACGTCCCCCGCGCGGAGCTGATCATGCAGCAGGGCGATGGCGGCCTCGACGTCGGGTACCAGTACCGACTCCTCGCCCCAGGAGCCCTCCTGCTGGGCACCCTGATGCGTGGCCGCGGCGGCCTGGCCGATGACCACGAGCTTGTCGATGTTGAGCCGGACGACGAGCCTGCCGATGCCGTCGTGCGCCGCGACCGAGTTCTCGCCGAGGTCGCCCATCACGCCGAGCACGGCCCAGGAACGGCGGTTCGCGCTCATCGACGCGAGCGCCTTGAGGGCGGCCCGCATCGACTCGGGGCTGGCGTTGAACGAGTCGTTGAGCACCGTGACGCCGTCGGCCCGGGTGGTGACCTCCATGCGGCGGTCCGAGCGCCGCTCGAGGCTCGACAGACGGGCCGCGACCTCCTCGACCGTCGAGCCCATTTCCAGCGCCACGGCGGCCGCGCTGAGCGCGTTGCCGACGTGGTGTTCGCCGTAGAGCGGCAGTTTCACCGGCGCTTCGCCGTCCGGGGTGACCAGGCGGAACGACGCGCGCGCTTCCCCGTCGAGGGTGATGTCGACGGCACGGACCTGCGCGGACGCGCTCTCGCCGACGAAAACCACCCGCGCGGTCGTCCGGCTCGCCATCGCCGCGACGTACGGGTCGTCGAGGTTCAGGACCGCGACACCGCCGTCCGCCGCGCTCGGCAGCGCCTCCACGAGCTCGCCCTTGCCCTTGGCGATGCCCTCGCGGGAACCGAACTCGCCGACGTGGGCGGTGCCGACGTTGAGCACGACGCCGATCCGCGGCGGCGCGATGGCCGCCAGTTCGGCGATGTGGCCGGGCCCGCGGGCGGACAGCTCCAGCACTAGCTGCCGGGTCGAGGCGTCGGCCCGCAGCGCCGTCCAGGGGTGGCCCAGCTCGTTGTTGAACGATCCCGGCGGCGCCACCGTCGGGCCGAGCGGCTCCAGCAGCTGGGCGATGATGTCCTTGGTCGAGGTCTTGCCCGACGAGCCGGTGACCCCGACGACGGTCAGGTGGTCGCCGGCAAGCTTCTGGACCACGTGCCGGGCGAGCTTGGCGAGCGCGGCCAGCACCGCGGCGCCCGCTCCGTCCTTGTCCGAGACCAGCGCGAACGCCCGTTCGTGCGTGGCACCGGCGGCGGGCGGCGGCACGATCACGGCCGGGGCGTCGACCTCACGGGCCGCGAGCACCGCGACAGCGCCGGACTCGACTGCCCGCGCGGCGAAGTCATGGCCGTCGACCTTCGCCCCGGGCAGCGCGACGAACAGACCGCCGGGCGTGATCTCGCGGGTGTCGAATTCGACGCTTCCGGTGACCTCGGCGGTCCCGTCGGTCCGATGCAGCCTGCCGCCGACGATGGCGGCGATCTCGGCCAGGCTGAGCACGATCACTCTGTCTCCAGACGTCTGCGGATGGCGGAGGCCAGCTCTTCCCGGTCGGAGAACGGGTGCACGACACCCTGGACCTCCTGGCCGGTCTCGTGGCCCTTGCCCGCGATGAGCACGATGTCACCGGGCTGGGCGAGCGCGACCGCGTGCACGATGGCTTCGCGGCGATCGGCGATCTCGACGATCTCGCCGCCCAAGGCGGGCCCGGCGTTGCGGGCACCGGCCAGCATCGCCGCCCGGATCGCGGCCGGATCCTCCGAACGCGGGTTGTCGTCGGTCACGATCAGCACTTCGCTGCGCCGGACCGCCGCCTCGCCCATCATCGGGCGCTTCGCGGTGTCACGGTCCCCGCCGCAGCCGAGGACGGTGATGATCCGGCCCTCGGTGCGGGCGCGCAGCGCGTCGAGCCCCTGCGCCACCGCGGCGGGCTTGTGCGCGTAGTCGACGACGGCGGTGAACGGCTGGCCGAGGTACACCCGCTCCATCCGGCCCGGCACCTCGACCGAGGCGAGCCCGGCGACGATCGCTTCGAGCGGGACACCGGCGGTGGTGAGGATCGCGGCCGCGAGCACGGCGTTCGCCACGTTGAACGCACCCGGCAGGGGGATCATCGCCGACGCGGCGAGCCCGTCGGGGCCGTGGAGGGTGAAGGTCTGCTCCCCCGCCGGGGTGGGGGTCAGGTCGGTGGCGCGCCACAGCGCGTCCGTTCCCGGTTCGGTGGACACGGTCACCGTGTGCGGGGTGAGGAGTGCGTGGCCCCAGGCGCTGTCGACGACGACCACTTCGGCGGTGGAACGGCCGTCGAACAGCAGCGACTTGGCGGCGAAGTACTCCTCCATGTCCTTGTGGAAGTCCAGATGGTCCTGGGAGAGGTTGGTGAAGGCCCCGACCGCGAAGCGCGTGCCGTTGACCCGGCCCAGCGACAGCGCGTGGCTGGAGACCTCCATCGGGACGTGCGTGACCCCGCGCTCCACCATCACCGCGAGGAGGGCCTGCAGATCCGGCGCCTCGGGGGTGGTGAACCCGCTGGCCAGCCGCTCGCCCGCGATCCGGGTCTCGACCGTGCCGATCAGCCCGGTGGTCAACCCCGCCGCCTTGAGCCCGGCGTCGACCAGGTACGACGTCGTGGTCTTGCCCGACGTCCCGGTGATCCCGAGGACGGAAAGCTCCAGCGACGGCTCGCCGTAGATCCAGGCGGCGATCTCGCCGAGGGCGGCACGCGGGTCCGGATGCACCAGGATCGGCACGCCGGCGTCGCGGAGCACCGGGCGCTCGGCACCTGCCTCGTCGGTGAGCACGGCGGCCGCGCCGGCGGCGATGGCCTGGTCGCTGAAGTCCGCGCCGTGGGCACGGGCGCCGGGAAGCGCGGCGAACAGGTCACCGGGGAGGACGTGCTGCGCGCGCAGCGTGCTGCCCGTGACCGTCAGCTCGGCCGCGGACGGATAGTCGTCGTCACCGCCCACCACGAGCCGGGCGCCCGCCCTGGCGAGCAGCGTGCCCAGCGGCATCGGCTCGATCCTTGCCGGACGAGGGGGTGCGGCGACGGCCTTGACCGGGCTGTCCGGGACCTGGGCAGCCGTCGCGCCGGACCCGCTTTCGACGGCGGGACCGCTGCGGGGATCTGAAGTAGGCACCGACACAGCAAAGGAGGTTACCGGCGCGGCATTCGGGTGACTGAAGCGGTGCGGTGTGTGCACGCGACGATCACGCCCGTGGTAATGGGTTTCGTGAGCTCTCCTTGGCACGCAAGGGCTTCCGACTGTCGTTTGAGGACAGCCGCGGTGAGCGGGTTCGGGTGCGGGTGGTCGTGAGTGGCGATTCGGGTTAGAACCCGAATCGCCACTCACGACCAACCCGACCCACGCCCTCCGCAGGGGAACACGCCCACCGTCAGGAGAGCACCAGCGGAACCTGGGGCGACGGGCCGTCCGAAAGCGGGATCTGGAACCGCTGCGCCAGGTACGCGGCCACCGAGTGGAACAGCGGCGCGGCCGAGAGTCCTTGCTGCAGGGTGGCGTCCGGGGCGTCGAGCCGGATGCCGACCACGAACCGCGGGTTGTCGGCGGGCAGGATCCCGGCGAAGGTGATGTTGTACAAGTGGTTGCTGTACGTCTTCGTCTGCGGGTCGACCTGCTGGCCGGTGCCCGTCTTGCCCGAGATCTGATAGCCCTCCAGCGCCGCCTTCGGCCCGGTGCCGCTCTGCTGCCCGCGGCCCTTCTGCGTGACGGCGCGCATCATCTCGCGCACGGTCTTCGCCGCCTGGGGGCTGATGACCTGGACGGTCTTCGGCGCCGGTTCGGGAACGAGTGTCCCGTCCGGGTTGACCTTCGCCTTGACCACCCGGGGTTCCACGCGGAGCCCGTCGTTCGCGATGGCCTGGTACATCCCGGCCATCTGCACGACCGTCATCGAAAGCCCCTGCCCGATCGGCAGGTTCCCGAAGGTCGTGGCCGACCACTGGTTGCGCGGCGGGACGACGCCCGGGCTCTCGCCGGGGAGGCCGAGGCCCGTGCGCTGGCCGAGGCCGAACTTCTTGAGCAGGTCCGCGTACCGGTCCTCGCCGAGCTTCTGCGCCAGCAACAGGGTTCCGACGTTCGACGACTTCGCGAAGATGCCGGTGGTGGTGAACTGCTGCGTGCCGTGATGCCAGGCGTCCTTGACGATCTTGTCCGCGACCTGCAGTGAACCCGGCACCGCCTGCGCCGACTCCGGCGTGGTGATGCCCGCGTCGATCGCGCCCGCGGCGGTGACGATCTTGTTCACCGAACCGGGTTCGAACGGGGTGGTCACCGCGCGGTTGTTCAGGTTCTCCGTCTCACTGCGCGAAGCCGGATCGTTGAGGTTGACGGTCTTGTCGTTGGCCAGCGCGTAGACCTCGCCGGTCTTCGAGTCCATGATGACCGCCTGGCCGCCCTTGGCCTTCGACTTGGCGACGTACTCGCTCAGCTGCCGCTGCAGTTCGTACTGCAGGTCGGTGTCGATCGTGAGCTGCAGGTCCGAACCGGGGACGGCGTTCTGGATGTCCCGTTCGGTGCCGGGGATGACAAGGTTGTCGTTGCCGTTCCGGGTGTTGACGATCTTGCGGCCCGGCGTTCCGGCGAGGTCGTTGTCGCGCGAGGCCTCGAGACCGTAGCCACCGTGCAGGTTGTGCTTGGAGACGTCCTGATCGTCGGTGCGCCAGTTCGCGTAGCCGACGATGTTCGCGCCCACCGAGTCACCGGGGTACTCCCGCTTCGAGCGCTTCTCGACGCTGATCCACGCGTATTCCTTGACGATCGCTTCGGCGACCGACGGTTCGATGTCGTGGACCAGGTACGTGAACCCGTCGGGCTTGTGGAACTTGTCCAGCAGTTCCTGCTCGGTGATCACCCCGGGCAGTTTGGCCGCGATGAGCTTCGCCGCGCCCGCCACCTCGGTCTCGAAGTTCTTGCCCTTGGTCGGGTTCTTCGCGGCGAAGTCGTTCATCGTCTTGTGGAGCCAGTTCAGGCTCACCGCGAGCGTCCGCACCTCGACACTGAACGCGATCTTCGTCCCGTTGCGGTCCAGGATGGACCCGCGCTGCGCGGGACTTTCGATCACCGACGTCCGCTGCCGTTCCGCCGCCTCGGACAGCGCGCCCGCCTCGAACCACTGCACCTGCACCAGTTTGAGGCCGGCGAGCACCATCACGACGATCAACAGGATCCGGACGCCGGTGAACCGGCTCGGATTCCCGCCGTTTCCCCGCCGTGCGGTGGCACGGCGGGTCCCGGCGGCGTAGGTCCGCCGCGCGCTGCCCGCCGACCGCGCCCTTGCCTGCGCCGGACGGCCGGGCGACATCACTGACCTCCCTGCGCCGGGGCCGCCGCGTTCTCCTGCGGTACCGCGGGCTGGTCGCCTTCGTACGGAGTGCCCTGCTGCGTGCCCTCGGCGGGCGGAGGCGCCGTCGAGTCGGCCGACGTGGGGGGCGCCTCGCCTTCGGCCTTCTTCGGCTCACCGACCACAGTGGACTGTCCGTCCGGGCCGACCACGATATGCGCGGGGTCGCCGCCGGGCACCATGCCCAGTTCCCTGGCCTTGGGCGCCAGCGATGCGGGCGACTCGGCCTTCGCGACCTCGCGCTGCAACCGTTCCTTCGCCTCGGCGAGCCCGGCGTTGGTCGTGCGGAGCTGTTCGAGCCGGTACGAATCGGCGATGGCCTGCGTGGTCAGCCACAGCGTGCACGCCACGCCGACGGCCAGCATGCCCATCATCATCAACACGAACGACGCGCGCGAACGCGGCCAGCGCAGCTTGAGCTTCTTCGGCTCTTCCTTGCCCGCGCCGCTTTCGGCGTCGGGACGGTTGCGTTGCTGGTCTCGCTGCAGCAGGTCGGCGCGCTGGGCGCGGCGGGCGTAGGCGCGTTCGGCGGCCGACGTGCGACCGCGCGAGGCGCGAGTGGAGGTCGTGGTCTCGGTGGCGTCCGTTGTCTCGTCGACCGTGCTGGTCGCGCGGGCACGCCGTCCGGGCGCCGGTGTCCGGCGGCCGCGGGACTTCGCGGGAGCGGTCATCGTGCTCGGTCTCCGATCCGTTCGGCGGCTCGCAGCCGCACGGAGGCGGCCCGTGTGTTCTGTTCGGTCTCCGCCTCGCCGGCCTTCTCGGCCCCTCTGGTGAGCAGTTTCAGTTCCGGGCCGTGGCCCGGCAGTTCCACCGGAAGCCCTTCCGGCGTCCGGGATTTCGCCAGTTCCGCGAAGGCCTGCTTGACCAGCCTGTCCTCGAGGGACTGATAGGACTCCACGACGATCCGGCCGCCGACGGCGAGGCAGGACAGCGCGCGCGGCATCGCCCGCCGCAGCACCTCCAGTTCGCCGTTGACCTCGATCCGCAACGCCTGGAACGTGCGCTTCGCCGGATGCCCGCCGGTGCGCCTGCTCGCCGCGGGGACCGCGTCGTACAGCAGTTCCACCAGCCGCCCGCTGCGCGTGAAGGGTTCCTTCTCTCGTTCCGCCACAACGGCTTTGACGATCCGCTTGGCGAATCGTTCCTCGCCGTAGTCGCGCAGGATCCGGATCAGCTCGCCGGGGGCGTAGGTGTTGAGCACGTCGGCCGCGGTGATCCCCGTGGTCGGGTCCATCCGCATGTCGAGCGGGGAATCCTTGGAGTAGGCGAAACCACGCTCGGCGCGGTCCAGCTGCATCGAGGAGACGCCGAGGTCGAACAGGATCCCGTCCACTCTGGACAGTCCGAGACCGTGCAGCGCGGACGGCATCTCGTCGTAGACGGCGTGCACGAAGTCGACGCGATCACCGTGCGGCGCAAGGCGTTCCGCGGAGAGTTCCAGCGCGTTGGGGTCACGGTCGAGTGCGACGAGGCGCAGTGCGGGGAACGCGGTGAGCAGCGCGTCGGAGTGACCGCCGAGACCGACGGTCGCGTCGACCAGCACGGCCTCGCGGTCGGAGAAGACCGGCGCGAACAGCTCCACGATACGGTCGAGAAGCACCGGAACGTGCTCGTGTTCGTCTGCCATGTCTTCCCCCCTTTCCTGTAGTGCCGGGGAAGATGCCGGATGCCGTCAGGTCCCTGTCCGCCCGCCTGCTGACCTGGTACCGGGGAAGGTGTACCAGGGCCACTGAGCGGACAGAGGCCTCACGGCATCCGTGTGGACGGTTCCCAGCGTGTCCGAGGTATGAACCCGCGCCCCCCGACGGCGTGGGTGCTTCCTCGGTCACGTCTAGAAGACGCCCGGCAGAACTTCCTCTCGAGCCTTCGCGTAGCTGTCCTCGTGTTCGTCCAGGTAGCCCTGCCACGCTTGGGCGTCCCAGATCTCCAGCCTGGTGATCGCCCCGATCACCACGCACTCCTTGTTCAGCCCGGCATAGCGTCGGAGCTCGGACGCGATCGCGATACGTCCTTGCCCGTCCGGGCGTTGTTCGTCCGTCCCGGCGAAGAGATAACGCTGGTAGGCCCGGACCGCCTCGTTCGTGAACGGGGCGTCGGCGACCTTCCTCGCCATCTGCTCGAACTCGGCCCGGGGAAAGACGAAGAGACAGTGATCCTGTCCCTTGGTGACCATCAGCCCACCGGCGAGCGCGTCGCGGAACTTCGCGGGCAGCGTGAGCCGCCCTTTGTCGTCCAGTTTCGGGGTGTGGGTGCCGAGGAACACCGGCTCCACCTCCCTACCGATCCAGGCTGCGAACAACCAAGCTCGGCCACGGGGCTCCCTTCTGCCCCACTGCGCACCACCGTACCCCACTTTTCACCACAGTCAACGCGTCAAAAGCCGCGACCACTCCGTCGTGTCAGGCGTTTTCGCTGGTCAGCCAGGTGGGGCCAGGTGGGGGCTTGGTGGGGGACGGTGGCCAAGATCCCCCTGGGCGGGTATCGAAGCAACCTCATTCATGCCTGATGCGTCCGGATATCGGCCGCCGGAACCCTGCTGTGGGGCGGAATGGGGGTGAAAGTGGGGAATCCGGTGGAGCGTGGTGGGGACACTGTGGAGGGTGACGACGTCGGTTCATCCGATGACATGTCGACAAAGGACCCTCGGCGACGACTTGTCCGCCGGGTCCGCGGTGCGCCCAATGTGGCATCGGGGACGTTCAGTGACTCCAATGTCACATTGGGGGCACCTCACACTCGCGAGTCCCGTGGCGACCGGGCTCCAGGTCTAGCGGTCCGGGTCCAGCAGCGAAGCGAGACGCGCGGCCAGCCGCGGACCGTCCACAGGGGACACAGTGACCCATGCCTGCCCGCCCCGGCCTTCGGTCTGCGCCGCGCAGTACGCGCCGACGTCGGTGTCGAACCAGGTCAGTCCGCCGGCCCGGTGTGCGCGGCCGTCGCGGTCCCGGGTCCGCACGGTGAACTGGCCCGCGCTGTAGACCGGCCGGGCCTGGATCGCGAGCACCTCGCGCAGCTGACTGTCCGAAGCCGACGAGCGTCCGCCGTCGCCGAACACCGGATCCTCCAGGTCACCGCCGAAGCGCGCGGCGGGCAGACTGATCCCGTAGCCGGGGCCGGGCCGCAGCTCTGGCAGGACGTCGACGATCGCGGCGAACACCTCGCCGTCGCCGATCCCGGAAAGCGCGATGGTCTGTTCCGGCTGGGTGGCCAGTACGCCGTGCCGTCCGCGCGCGGCCGCGACCGCGCGGAAGGGCGCTTCGGCCGTCATGTCGGCCAGCGCCTCGCATTCGACGTAGACCTCGGCGCGGGCGAGCAGGTCCAGCCGCGCTTCCAGGGCGGTGTCGAGCCGGTCCCCGTCAAAAAGGCCTCGTTCGGTGAGGTTTTCGTAGACCGCCTCGCGGATCTCGGCGCGTTCCGCTTCCGTGGCGCCGACGCTGCGGACGGACAGCGGCCAGGGCGGGGCCGCGTGTCCCAGGTCGGACCAGAGGACGTCGAACGCCGACGCGGAAACGCGGATCAAGACCGCCCCAGCTCGGGCGGCTTCCCGAAGGAGACCTGCGGAGTCAGCGAACGCAGTGAGGCATCGCGGGTGTTCATGACGTCGACGGCCTTGCGCCGGGCCTCTTCGGCTTCCGCGTGCTTGGCCTCCATCTCGTCGGCGAGCGCGGCGAGGAGCGCGAGGTTCCCGCGGGCGGCGGCGCCGCGGATCATCGCGCCCGGGTCGTAGTCCACCGGCGGCGGCATGTCGGCGCGGGCCCGCGCGGCCGCCTCGGCCTGTCCGGCGACGGCCTTCCCGAGCGCGGACGAGAGGTCCGCGGACCAGGCCAGCCAGCCGGACGCCTTGGCCAGTACGCCGCGGAGCGCGTCGCCCGCTTCCCCTCGCCAGTTCTCTTCGCTGCTGCCGACCAGTCCGGCGAGTTCCGACGTCGCGTCGTTCATGCGCAGGGCGAGCGCGTCCCAGGCGGCGCCGATGCCGCCCGCCGCCTCGGGGTCGTTGCCCGCTTCGACTTCGGCGGCCAGCGCCTCGTGGCTGTAGGCCTCGTACCGCGTGGCCGCGACCGGGACCTCACGTCCCGGCGTCTCTCCTTCAGGCACGGCAGTTCTCCTAAGGCTGCTAAGGCAGTTTGGGTTCGGCCAATCCCGCCACCTGCACCGCGCGCTCGCAGGCGAGCGGGGTGTCGGTGAAGTTCGTGTTGCTCACGTCGATCTGGACGCTCGCCTTCTCCCCCATGCCGAGCAGGACCGCGCAGGTCCCGTCGGCGGCCTTCTTGTCGGCGACCTTGAGCGCGTCCCGGCCGCCGACCTTGGTCTTGGTGGCGGTCTTGCGCGCGACTTCGAGGTCCGTCAGGCCGTTGCGCTCGTCCACGGTGATGGTGACGCCGAAGGTCGCGGGCACCGTCCAGTCGCAGGCGCGGGCGCCGTTGATCTCCTTCGCGACGCCGAGCACGTTGATCCCGGCCGTCGACCGGTCCTGCGGGCCGAGCAGCGCGCACGGGTCGACCCCGCGATCCGGCGCGGGCGCCGAAGACGACGGAGCCGGGCCCGGGCCGTCCGCGGCGGCCGGAATCTTCGCCTGGCCTGCCGCCCCTTGCCCGCAGGCGGACACGGTCATGACGGCGAGCGCGCCGCAGAGGGCGAGAAGAGGGAGGCGGGAGCTCATGGGTTCAGCCGCCGACACAGTCCACGTCCGCCGCCGCTTGTTCATCCTGCCGGGTGTACCGGGCCAGAGCCTTCTCGATCCGGTTCTTGAGCGCCTCGAGTTCCTTGCCGAACGCCGTCAGCGCCTCGACCGCGGAGCCTTCGGCGCCGATCCCGTACTGCGCCATGAACTTTCCGACCTCGTCCGCGTATCCCCCGCCGAGGGGAACCGTGCGGCCGAGGACCTTCGCCTCGCGGACCATCTGGCCGACCACGTCTTGCAGGGCGGAGATCTTCGCGTGGGCGTCGGCTGCCAGCTCCGGCGCGACCGCGAATCCGCTCAGGTCGAACCTGGGTTTGGCGGTGCTCACCTCGCTCATATGCGATTACGCCTCTCCGTAGTCGAGCGACCTCGCACCGGAGCATACGACAAAACCCGGCGTCAGCGGGAGCACCCGAAAACGCGCTCAGCTCACCCGATCGAGGTAAAGTCTCCGGTTGCACAGAGTCATCGACTGGGGTTGGCGGGGTTCCCCCCAAGAGTTCGCCCGAGTTTGACACACTTCGTGGGAGGCTGACCGCTGCCCGGGGCATCGCCCGGGCGTTGAAAAGCTGGCCTTCAGCAGACCCAGCGGACATCCAGCCACGCGGCATCAGGAGGTCGAGTGACGTCGAGAATCCAGTCTGCGACGCCCGGCGAACAGCAGGGCGAGCAGGCAACCGGGCAAGCGCCGTACCCCACGGCCGCCGGCTCGGTCAGCGGCCGGCAGAACGGCCGTGCGAGCAGCAGAGCTTCGCTCGACGAACTGCACGAGACCGCGCGGCGGATCGCCGCCAACGTGGAGCGGGTACTGGTCGGCAAACCCGACGTCATCCGCATCGCGCTCGTGACCCTGCTCGCCGAAGGCCACCTCCTCGTCGAGGACGTCCCCGGGGTCGGCAAGACCTCGCTGGCGAAGGCGCTGGCCCGCTCGATCGACTGCACCGTCAGCCGGATCCAGTTCACCCCCGACCTGTTGCCCAGCGACGTCACCGGGGTGTCCATCTACAACCGGCAGAGCGGCGGGTTCGAGTTCCGGCCCGGTCCGGTGTTCGCGAACATCGTGGTCGGCGACGAGATCAACCGCGCCTCGCCGAAGACGCAGTCGGCGCTGCTCGAATGCATGGAAGAGCACCAGGTCACCGTCGACACCTCGACGTACCACCTCGAAGAGCCGTTCATGGTGATCGCCACCCAGAACCCCATCGAGATGGAGGGCACCTACGCGCTGCCCGAGGCCCAGCGGGACCGGTTCACCGCGCGGGTGTCCATCGGCTACCCCGACCAGCAGGCCGAGCTGGCCATGGTCGACGAGCACGCCGGGCACAACCCGCTTGCCGATCTCGAGCCCGTGTCCGACCGTGAGTCGGTGCAGCGGCTGATCGAGACGGTGCGGGCGGTGCACATGTCGCCGGAGATCCGCAAGTACGCCGTCGAGCTGGTGTCCGCGACCCGTCAGGTGCCGGAGATCCGCCTCGGCGCCTCGCCGCGGGCGACCCTGCAGCTGGTCCGCGCCTCCCGCGCGCAGGCCGCGCTGTCCGGCCGCGAGTTCGTCGTCCCGGACGATCTGCACACGGTCGCGGTCCCGGTGCTGGCGCATCGCATGGTGCTCACCACGGAGGCGCACGCGGCTCGCCGGTCGGCCACCGACGTGGTCCGCGCGATCCTGCACCGCGTTCCCGTCCCGCAGGGCTCGTCGGGCACGAACCACCGCTGAGTAGAAGGAATACGGGGCCATGCTGCGTGCTCTGTCCGGCCTGACCACACGCGGCCGCTGCCTCCTCGCCGCCGGCGTCGCCGCGGCGGCTTGTTCGTTCGTGCTCAACGAACGGGATCTGCTGCGGGTCGCGGTGTTCGTCATCGCCCTGCCGCTGCTGGTCGCCTTCTTCATCTCGGCGACCCGGCTGCGGCTGGGCGCGGCCCGCTCGCTGCGCCCGGAGCGGGTCTCGGTCGGCTCGCCGGGCGAGGTCCAGCTCGAACTCTGGCGCGACGGCAGGCTCCCGGCCGGCGAGGTGCTGCTCGAAGACGGTGTGCCGTACGCGCTGGGTTCGCGGCCGCGGTTCGTCGTCGAACGGCTCCCCCACGATCGCCGCGTCGCGCTGCGGTATCCGCTTCAGCCGGTGCTGCGGGGTATCCAGCAGGTCGGCCCGCTGCGGGCGACGATCACCGACCCGTTCGGACTGTGCGAGTTCGAACGTGAGCTGATCGGGCATTCCCGGCTGGTCGTCGTGCCGAAGGTGGTCGGCCTGTGGGGGCTGCCCAGCGGTGCCGGGATCGGGGCCGGCGACGACGGCAGCATCCGCCTGCACGCCGGACAGGGCGAGGCGGACGTGATCGTCCGGCAGTACCGCCAGGGCGACGACCTGCGGAAGGTCCACTGGCGCTCCACCGCCCGCCGCGACGAGATCATGGTGCGCGTCGAGGAACGGCCCTGGCGTGGCGGCACGACGGTGCTGCTGGATCACCGCGCGGCCGCGCACCACGGCACCGGTCCCGCCGCGAGCCTCGAATGGGCCGTCTCGTTCGCCGCTTCCGTGGGCCTGCACCTGCGCCGCTCCGGTCACCGCGTCCGGCTGATCACCGAACACGGCCAGACCCTGGCCGACACCCCCGGCGAGGGTGGCGAGCACTACGACAACGTCGTGCTCGACGTCCTCGCCGCGCTCCAGCCCGCGCACCAGCGCGACATCACCCTCGGCCACGACCCGGCCGAAGGACAGGAACTCATCGCCGTGCTCGGCACCGTCAGCAACGAATCCGTGCACGAGCTGTCCCGGTACCGCCCGCGCGGGATCCGGAGCCTCGCCGTGCTGCTCGACACCCCCGGCTGGTCCTCCGGCGTCAACCGCCCGGAGAACCGCGCCGCCGCCACCGAGGAGTCGGTCGCGCTGCTGCGCGCCGCGGGCTGGGGCGTCGTCGTCGCCGGCCCCGGATCGTCGATGCAGCAGGTGTGGGCCGAGCTGTGCCAGACGGCCACCCGCCGGGGCACCCTGATCGGAGGCGGCCTGTGACCGCGACCGCGCCACCCCGCCCGCACACCCCCCGCCCGCGTCCCGAAGCGCCGCCGCCGCTCTGGACGAGCAGTGTGCTCGCCCCGGTCGCCGCCGGACTCGCCACGCTGTTCGCCTCGACCTCGCTCACCGGCGTCGTCTCCGGCTGGGCGTGGTTCGGCTACCTGCTGGTCGCCGTCGTGCTGATCGCCTCCACCGGGCTCGCCCTGCGGTCGCTGCGCGCGCCGACCATCGTCGTCGGCCTGGCGCAGCTGCTGGTACTGCTGTTCCTGATCACCGGGGCGTTCACCACCAGCGGGATCCTGAAGATCATCCCCGGGCCGGACGCACTCGAAGAACTGCGCGGCGTACTCGCCGCGGCGGCCGAACAGATCCGCGTCGGACTGCCCCCGATCGAGGGCACGCCGCCGATCCTCTGCCTGGTCACCATCGCGATCGGCCTGGTCGCCGTCCTGGTCGACACGCTGGCCGTGGCCGCCGCCGCGCCCGCCGCGACCGGCTTGGTCCTGCTGTGCGTGTACGCCGTCCCGGCGGCGCTGGCCGAGGACATGTTGCCGTGGTGGACGTTCCTGCTGGGCGCGGCCGCGTTCGCCGGGCTGCTCGCCGTCGACGGCAACCACCGGCACCGCCGCTGGCGCAACCGCGAGGCACCGGGGCTGGGCAATTCGGCGAGCACGTTGTCCGCGCCTGTCGGCGTGGTCGCCGCGGCGATCGCGATGGGCCTGGTGATCGGCACGGCCGTCACCGGGATCGGCACGGTCGGCAAACTCCCAGGCGCCGAGGGAACCGGCCGCGGCGGCGCGGGCGGCTTCGGTGTCGAGCCGTTCACCCAGCTGCGCGGCCTGCTCGACCAGGGCGAGAACGTGGAACTGTTCAAGGTCTACGGGATGGGCGCGGACAAACGCCTGCTCCGCGCCTTCACCCTCGACACGTACACCCCGAACAAGGGCTGGGGGCTGGCGCAGAACGGCCGCGCCCAGCAGGGGGTGCAGGCCAACAAAGGCCTCCCGCCCGCTCCCGGCGACGACGGCGCCGGCCCCGCGCGGGACATCCGGATCGAGCCGACGAACTGGGTCGACAACTGGCTGCCGATCTACGGCGCGCCGCGGTCGATCAACGGACTGGCCGACAACTGGCTGTACGACCCGGTCGGTGGTGCCGTGTTCACCACGACCAAGCAGAACGCGCCCGCCTACACCGAGACGGCGTCGATCAAGGAGCCGTCGAAGGACCAGCTCCGGCTCGACGACCCCCGCCTCGCCGAGGTACCGCAGCAGTTCGTCCAGGTCGACCGAGTCGATCCCCGGGTCGTCGCCAAGGCCAAGCAGCTGACGGAGAACGAGTCCAACAACTTCGACAAGGCGCAGGCGATCTGGTCGTTCTTCACCGCGCAGAACGGCTTCGTCTACGACACCAAGACCGCCGACGCCACCGACTCCGACGCGCTCGCCGACTTCATCCTCAACGGCAAACGCGGATTCTGCGAGCAGTACGCGTCCGCGATGGCCGTGATGCTGCGGTCGGTCGGCATCCCGTCGCGAGTCGCCATCGGCTTCACCTCCGGGACCCCGAAGGGCGACTACCTCTCGATCAGCTCCGAGGACGCGCACGCGTGGGTCGAGGTCTACTTCCAGACGAAGGGCTGGGTCAGCTTCGACCCGACCCCGCTGCTCGACGGCCGCGCGGTCGTCCCGCCGTATCTGCAGACCGACACCAGCAGCTCCGCGACCAACGACACCCAGGAAGTGCCGAGCGCGCCCGCGTCGAGCGCCCCCGCCACCGGCACGCCCCGCGACCCGGGCGCGGACCTCGGCGCGGACGGCGATGGTGATCAGCAGGAGGAAGAGCCGCTGTGGCCCGCGATCCTCGCCGGGATCCTCGGTGGCTTGGCGGCCGCGCTGACGGTGGTCGCGATCGTGCGGTCCCGGTTGAGATACCGGGCGCTGATGCGGCCTGGGGCCTCCTCGGCCGCGGACCGCGAGGACAACGGGTTCCTGGACAACCAGAACGTGACGAACTGGCTGCCGCTGATCGCGATCGGCCTGTGGGTCGCGGCGTTCGCCTTCCTGGCGGCCTGGGTGTCGTGGTGGTTCGCGCTGGCGCTGGTGGTCGTCCTCGGCGTGTTCGGGACGCCCACGACGATCCGGGAGATCAAGCGGCGGCTGCGGCTGCAGAAGATCGCGTCCCACTCTCCCGCCGCGGCCGACGCGGCGTGGCGGGAACTGATGGACGAATGCGCGGACCGCGGCCTGCCGCTGTCCGACGGCGACACGGTGCGGGTGGCGGGCCGGAAGGTCGTCGAGAAGCACCGCCTGGACGAGGACGGCCGCACCGGCCTGCGGACCGTCATCGGCGTCGTGGAGAAGTCCTGGTACTCGGACCTGCCGGCGGACGACCAGGAGCTGGGCCCGGCCTTCGACGAGGTGCGCAAGAGCCTGAAACGGAACGCGCCCATGTCGTGGAAGGGCCGCCTGTTCCCGCGGTCGCTGCGGCGAGGGAAGAAGTAGGCCGCTCCTCGTACAGGGCGGCCCCCTTCTTGCGCTGGGCACAGGGCTGAAGGTCAGAGTCGACGATGTTCAGGTACCCGTGATGGGTGAGCCGGTATCGCGAGTCCGTGAAGGACTCCAGTCTGGCGCTCACGGGAGTTTTCACGGCTCTGGGGATGCCATCAGACTTCGGCGCCGGGCCATCGGAAGCACTGAAGGAGCCGCCCGCTCCCCCTCACGCCGGGCTGGGGTTCCGGTGGTCGTGAGTGGCGATTCGGGTTCTAACCCGAATCGCCACTCACGACGTACTTCAACGCGAACATGCCGACGAGGCACCGCCTCGTCGGCATGTTCGCGTGTGTGAGAGCTACTGCTCCTCGAAGCGCTGGCGGAAGCGCTCTTCCATGCGCTGGGTGAAGGAGCTCCGGCGCGGGGACGACTTGCCGCCGCCACCTCCGCCGGCCCCTGGGCCACCGCTGTCCTTACCGCCTTCCGTTTCGGCTCCTTGCCGAATCGATGTGACGGCCATCATGACTCCGAAGAACATCACGAGGAACCCGAGCACGCTGATCACTGGGATTTCGGCGACCCGGATGTTGACCACCACGCCGAGCACCAACAGTGCGACGCCCACTACGAACAGGGCGATGCCCTGCAAACGCCGTCGGCGGGCGGGGCGGCGCAACCGGGTGCCTCGCACCGTGGATGCGAACTTGGGGTCCTCGGCATAGAGCTCGCGCTCGATTTGATCGAGCAGCCGCTGCTCATGCTCGGAGAGTGGCATCTTTCCTCCTCCGGCACAGCTGTCGCGGGCGCCGGGCCGCGCAACGTCATGGACCCAACAGACAACCCCAGGCGGGGTGTCTCTGTCCAGGATACGAGCCCCGCGCTCGTCCGACTACCCGATCCCGTATCCAGAAGGGATCAAATTGGCCGAAACCACCCGACGCGGCTCTCTCGAAGACGGCCGAGCGGCCGATGTCACTGGTCACGGGGGGTCAGCAGTGACGCCGGCCGCACCGCGCCGTCACCGAACTTGGACCTCGCGACGTCGGCGGCGAGTTCCGCATCCCGCCAACGGGGTTCCGGTGAGTCGAAAAGCAGCTGTTCTCCATCACTCTCCGTGTCCAATCCCTCGACTCTTACGCCGATCAGGCGGACTGCGCCCGTCGGCGCGTGCTCGGCGAGGAGCTCGACGGCGGTGCGGTGGATGTCGCGGGCCACGTCCACCGGTACGGCGGTTGTCCTGGCGCGGGTGATGGTCTTGAAATCCGCGAACCGGACCTTGATCGACACCGTCCGCCCGCGCACCCCGCGGCGGCGCAGGGTGGCGGCCACGCGTTCCGACAACCGAAGCAGTTCCAGCCCGAGCGCGGAGCGGTCGTGGAGGTCGACGTCGAAGGTCACTTCGGCGCCGATCGACTTGTCCGGCGTCTCCGGGACGACCTCGCGCTCGTCGTGGCCGCGCGCGAGCGCGAACAGGTGCTCCCCCAACGCCCGTCCGAGCGATCGCCTCAGCCTGGGCAGCGGGGCGGCGGCGACGTCGGCGATGGTGTCGAGGCCCTGCTGGCGCAGGTGCTCCTCGGTGCGCTTGCCGACGCCCCACAGTGCCGACACCGGCAGCGGGTGCAGGAACGCGAGCGTCTCGGCCGCGGGAACGACGACCATGCCGTCCGGTTTCGCCATCCCGGACGCCAGTTTGGCGACGAACTTGACCTTCGCGACGCCGACCGAGCAGCTGATCCCGAAGTCCGCGGCGACCCGCTCCCGGATCCAGGCGCCAAGCCGGGCGGGTGAGGAATCCAGCCGTTTGAGCGCCCCGCTGACGTCCAGGAAGGCCTCGTCCAGGCTCAGCGGCTCCACCAGCGGCGTCAGCTCGCGGAAGATCCCCATGACCCCCTTCGACACCTCGCCGTACAGCCCCGGTGTCGGGGTGATGCAGATCAGCTGCGGGCAGAGCCGTTTGGCGGTCGAGAACGGCATGGCCGACCGCACGCCGAACTCGCGCGCCGCGTAGCTCGCGGCCGCCACGACCGACCTCGGGCCGCCGCCGGAGACGACCACGGGCTTCCCCACCAGCTCCGGTCGCGTGCGCAGCTCACAGGACACGAAGAAGGCGTCCATGTCGACGTGCAGCAGACCGCAGCCGGTGTCGTCGGGCCAAGTGGTGGCCCCGGTCGTCACCCGGTAGCGGGCCATCCCGCCGGGCAGTTCAGCGTTTCTTCCCACAGGCAGAAGCTAGCCCGGACCACCGACAGTCTCGTGAGTGGTTAGGACGGTTCTATTGAGAGGTAAGGCAAACGTGGCGTGTCGCGCGCCGATGTTCCACGACCGGAGGCCTGGCCTCACAGCCGTCCCAGCGTCACCAGGGATCACACCCGACCTGCCGTACCACTCAATAACCGTCCTGGCCACTCACGAGGGTCAGGGGCGGTGGGCCAGGAAGTGCAGCCTGCTGGAGATGTCCCGCAGCGGCGGAACCGACGCCGCCGCCAGCTCGAACTCCGCCAGCTCCTCTTCCCGCACCCCGCCGGGCACGAAGTCCGCCACGACGCCGTCGCCCTGGAGCGAAGTCACCTCGAGCCCCACGTCGATCAGCTGCGCGCGGAGGGCCTCGGCGTCGAAGCGCCGCAGCACGGTCTCCCGGCCGCCGCCGAGCACGCCGCTCTCCGCCGCGAGCAGTTCCCGTGCCTCGCCGAGCCGTCCGGCCAGCGCACGCTGCAGGATCGCGGCGTGGCGGTTCGCCACCAGCACCGAGACCGCGCCGCCGGGTTTGACCGCCGCGGCCAGCGCGGCGAGCACCAGCGCCGGGTCGTCGACGACTTCGAGCAGCCCGTGCGCGAGGACGAGGTCGGCCGAGCCGTCCGCGACGTGGGCTCCGAGCGCGTCGGAGTCGTCGGCGATCACCGTGATGCTGCCGGAGACGCCCTCCTCCTCGGCGCGGCGGCGCAGGGTCGCCAGCGCGTTGGGGTTCGGCTCGACGACGGTCACCAGGCAGCCCGCCGAGGCGAGCGGCACCGCCCAGCCGCCGCTGCCGCCGCCTACGTCGACGACGTGCGGCTGTTGCGCGCCTCGCGCCCGTGCGGCCCGGAGTTCTGCTTCGAGAACCCGGCGAACCGCCCCCGATCCCCGCGTGGCCACGGTGTCCGTCTTCATAAACGCACAGGGTAATGCCCGCCTTCCGGGCGCCGCCGGGTGTAGTCCGATGCGGTGTTCGACACCTTGCCAAGGAGCCACCCCGCCGACTGCCCGTAGGCTGTATCGAGTGCACACGGTCGCTGTTCTCAGCCTGAAGGGTGGCGTCGGTAAAACGACGGTCGCCCTCGGTGTCGCGTCCGCCGCGCTGCGTAGGGGCGCCCGGACCCTTGTGGCCGACCTCGACCCGCAAGGCAACGCCACCACCTCGCTGGACCCGCCCCTCACCGATCGCACGCTGGCCGACGTCCTGGAGACGCCGGTGCGCTCGGTGCTCGAACGAGCGATCGCGCCCAGCGTGTGGAGCGACCGGATCGACGTCCTCGTCGGCGCCGAAGAGCTCGAAATGCTCAACGAACCCGACGCCGACAACCGTCGCCTGGAGAATCTCTCCCGCGCGCTCGACGAACTGCACACGAACCCGCTGCGCGAGGAACCCTACGAACTGGTGATCCTCGACTGCCCGCCGTCGCTGGGCAGACTGACCCGCTCCGCGCTGGTGGCCGCGGACAGCGCCCTGATCGTCACCGAGCCGACGATGTACGCCGTCTCCGGCGCCCGCCGCGCGCTCGAGGCGATCGAGAAGATCCGCGAGGAGCAGAACCCGGGGCTGCGGCCGATCGGTGTCGTGGTCAACAAGCTCCGCGTGCGTTCCTACGAGCACCAGTTCCGCGTGGCCGAACTGCGGGAGAACTTCGGCCCGCTGGTGATGCCGACGGCCATCCCGGACAGGCTCGCGGTGCAGCAGGCCCAAGGCGCGTGCAGCCCGATCCACGAATGGCACTCCCCCGGCGCGCAGGAGATCGCGCTCACCTTCAACATGGTGCTGGCGAAGGTCCTGCGCTCGAGCCGGGCCGGACGGCATCGCGTCCGCGGCGACGAGGATCCGGAGACCACCGAAAAGCCCGCCAAGCTGAGCGACACCGGCACGGGCTGACGGCCGATGCCCGAAGGCGACACAGTCTTCCTCGCCGGCAAGGTCCTCGACAAGGCACTGGCCGGGAAGACCTTGCTGCGAGGCGAGTTCAGGGTCCCTCAGCTGGCCACGACGGATCTCGCCGGCCGTGACGTGCTCGGCGTCGGCACGGTCGGCAAACATCTGCTGACGCGGTTCTCCGACGGGATCACGTTGCACAGCCACCTGCGGATGGACGGCAAGTGGGACGTCTACCGGGCGGGCGCGCGCTGGCGCAACCCGGCGCATCAGGCGAGGGTCATCCTCGCCACCGAGGATCTGCAGGCGATCGGTTTCCGCGTGCACGACCTCGAACTCGTGCCCACGGACGAGGAAGACCGGCTGGTCGGCCACCTCGGCCCGGATCTGCTCGATCCACAATGGACGGACGAACTTGTCGAGCAGGCGGCGACCGCACTGGCCGCGGACCCGGATCGCGAACTGGGCGATGCCTTGCTGGATCAGCGGATCATGGCGGGGATCGGCAACATGTACAAGGTCGAGATGTGCTTCCTGCTCGGCGTCACACCATGGACGCAGGTGTCCGAAGTGGACCCGGCGAAGGCCGTCGCGCTCGGGCGCAAGCTGCTGAAGACCAACGCGTGGCGCACCTCGCAGACCACCACCGGCGATCTGCGCCGCGGCCGTGAACACTGGGTCTACGAACGGACCAAACAAGGCTGCTTCCGCTGCGGCGGACCGCTCCGGGTCGCGTCCCAGGGTGCCGGGCACCAGGCGAGGCCGACCTGGTTCTGCCCGCGATGCCAGTCCGGACCCGCTCCGAGCCGCTAAGCTGGCCTGGTGACGCTCTTCAAGCTCCCGCTCTACGGGGCCGACACCGAACGCGGCGACCTCGCTCCCTGAGCCGTCCGCTTCCTCCGCACGTCACCTTCACTTCTTTCCCCAGGGAGCTCTGTCATGCCCGGAATCCTCACGGGCGAGGCGCTGCGCGCGTTCGTGCACGCCCTGCCGAAGGTCGAACTCCACGTCCATCTCGTCGGTTCGGCGAGCCTGCCCACGGTGCTGGAACTGGCAAGGCGCCGCCCGTCCGCGGGGGTGCCGACCGACCCCGCGGCGCTCGCCGAGTTCTTCACCTTCCGCGATTTCCCGCATTTCCTCCGCAACTACCTGGCGGTGACGTCGCTGGTGCGCGACGCCCGCGACATCCACACGCTCGTCACCGGGCTGGCGGCCGATCTGGCCGCGCAGAACGCCCGCTACGCCGAAGTGACCGTGACGCCGTACAACCACGTGCTCGACGGGATGTCGACGGACGATCTCCTCACCGGTCTGGCCACCGGACGGGCGGCGGCACGGGCGGACCACGGGGTGGAACTGGCCTGGTGCTTCGACATTCCCGGTGAGAAGGGGATCGTCGCCGGCCGTGAGACGGTCGTGTTCGCGCTCCGCGAACGCCCCGAAGGCCTGGTGTCCTTCGGTCTCGGGGGACCCGAGGTCGGCGTCGGCCGCGCGCAGTTCGCCCCGTTCTTCACCACGGCCAGGGAGGCGGGGCTGCACAGCGTCCCGCACGCGGGCGAGACCACCGGGCCCGCCACCGTCTGGTCCGCGGTGCACGATCTGGGCGCCGAGCGGATCGGGCACGGCGTCGGCGCGCACACCGATCCGGCGCTACTGGAATACCTTGCCGTGCAACGGATCCCGCTGGAGGTCTGCCCCACGTCGAATGTCCGGACGGGACAGTTCGCCTCGGTCGCGGCGCATCCCGTGCGGCGGCTGCTCGACCACGGCGTGGTGGTCACGCTCAACACCGACGATCCGCCGATGTTCGGCGCCACCCTCGACGGCGAGTACGTCGCGGTCGCCGAAACGCTGGGCCTGAACGCGACCGAAATCGCCCGGTTCGCGAAGAACGCCGTGGAGGCGTCTTTTCTGCCTTCGGCGGACAAGGCCGTCCTTGTGACGGAGATCGAAGAAAACTTGTTGCAGGACCCCGAAGTCCTCGCATAGCGTGGCGGTACACGAGAGAGGAGGTGGTCCAAAGTTGTATTCCAACAGGACTCGTGAGGTGACTGTCCGCTAGCGGACTGCACGCGTAGGACTTTTGAGCAGCGATACAACGCAAGTTGGAGCCACCTTCGGCTCGTCGTCTCTGCTTCGCGTGATGCCTGATAGCGAATACCAGGCAGTCACCGGGCCCCCGAGGTTCCCGAGCACCGGTCCGGCTCGGGCCCGGCCGCCGATTCCGGCGTCCGGGAGCCACCTCGGGGGTACCCCTATTTCCGGGTGTGCCGCCTGCCGTCCCGAAGGACCGTCCGCCGCAATTCCGTCCCCAGGAACCTCGTCGACTGGATAGCCTGACGCCATGCTGAGGCCCGATTTCCCGATCATCACCCAGCGCCTGACCCTCCGCGCCTTCACCCCGGCGGATCTCGACGAACTCAACTCCTTCCAGTCCCGCGCCGACGTCGCCCGCTACCTCTACTGGGGCCCGCGCAGCCGGGCCGAATCCGCCGCCGCGCTCGCCAAACGGGTGCACAGCAGCAGCCTGTCGAAGGAAGGCCAGTTCCTCGCGGTGGCCGCGGAACTGACCGAGACCGGGCAGCTGATCGGCGACCTGAACCTCGAATACCTCAGCCGCGAGAAGCGCCAGGGCGAGATCGGCTTCGTCTTCCACCCCGACCACCACGGCAAGGGGCTCGCCGCCGAAGCCGCCGTCGAAGTACTCCGGCTCGGCTTCGAAGATCTCGGGCTCCACCGGATCATCGGCCGCTGCGACGGCCGCAACACCGCCTCGACCGCGCTGATGGAACGCCTCGGCATGCAGAAGGAGGCACACCTGCGGCACAACGAACTGGTCAAGGGTGAATGGTGTGACGAACTCGTCTTCGCGATGCTCGAAGACGAGTGGAAGGCGAGCCGCTAGCGGCGACCAGGCATGATGGGGCCGTGCTCTTCGACAAGATCGTCCGCCCCGCTCTCTACCGGGTCTCCGGCAGCGACCCCGAAACCGTGCACGAACGCACCATCGGCACGCTCGCCAGGCTGAGCCGGGTCTCCCCCGCGCTCGGCGCGCTCGGCCGCGTCTACCGGACGGACGATCCGGTCACCTTCCTCGGTCTCCGCTTCCCGAACCGGGTCGGCCTCGCCGCCGGGATGGACAAGAACGGCCGCGCGCTGCACGCGTGGCCCGCGCTCGGCTTCGGTTTCGTCGAGGTCGGCACGGTCACCCGGTATCCGCAGCCGGGCAACGACAAACCGAGGCTGTTCACCCTCGCCGAGACCGACGCGGTGATCAACCGGATGGGCTTCAACAACGAGGGCGCCGAAGCGCTCGCCGCCCGTCTGGCCGCGGGCGGGAAGCCGCCGGTGCCGCTCGGCGTCAGCATCGGAAAGTCCAAGGTGACCCCGCTCGACGAGGCCGTCGAGGACTACCGGTTTTCGCTGCGGGCGCTGTACCCGTACGCCGACTACTTCGCGATCAACGTCAGTTCCCCGAACACGCCGGGACTGCGGGCGTTGCAGGACAAATCCGCGCTGGCCGAACTGCTTTCCGAACTCCGGAAGACCTCGGCAGAGCTCGCCGGCGACGCGAAGCCGACGCCGGTGCTGGTGAAGGTCGCCCCCGACCTCACCGACGAAGCGCTCGCGGAACTGCTGGAGGTCTGCCTCGAACACGGTGTCGCCGGGCTGATCGCGACCAACACGACCTTGTCCCGTGAAGGGATCGCTCCGCCCGAGGCCGCCGTCGGTGAGCAGGCGGGCGGTCTGTCCGGCCGCCCGCTCACCGCGCGCTCGGTCGAGGTGGTGCGGTTCGTGCACGACGAAACCGGCGGCAAGCTGCCGATCATCGGCGTCGGCGGGATCTTCGACGCCGGTGCCGCCGCACGGATGCTCGACGCCGGCGCCGGTCTCGTCCAGCTCTACACCGGTTTCGCCCTGCACGGTCCCGGTCTGGTCAAGCGGGTCGCCCGAGGTCTCGCGGCCCGGCCGTACTGACGAACCTCAGGTAGGCACGCCAGCACTGGTACTTCGTCAGCTCCATCGCGTTCCCCGTGGCGGCCTGGTCGCACAGGACGGCCATCGGCGTCTCCCCGTTCTCCAGCCGGATCCGGCCGAGGACGAACGGGGCGGGCAGCGTGGCCGCGAAGGCACCGAGAGCGGCGGGCGAGAGCCGCCAGCGTTCACCCGAAAGCATCGTGTGCTCGCCCATGGCGTCCACCGGCACCACCCCAGGCTGCGGCGGATCGGACGGCAGCAACACCATCCGGTAGCCCTCGCCGGTCTGGACCAGCCCGGTGAACCGCGCCCCCGCGGCGACCAACCGCCCGTTCAACGGCTGCCCGCGCAGATGCGCGCCGAACACCACGAGATCCGCACCCGGTGTGGGATAAGGGAAGTCGGCCTGTTCGTCGGTGAGCACGGCGGCGAGGTCGATGGCGACCTGGTCGTCGAACGGCCGTACCACCACCGAAACCCCGTACGGCCCGAGATCCGAGGGAGACGCCGGCACCGTGACGGCGGCGAGGTCGAGCAGGTTGACGAAAGCCGTGAAGCGCTCCAGGCGTTTCGTGACACCTTCCGGATCGGACAGCGCCTCGGCGACCTCGGGATGGTCGGCGACGGTCGGGAGGACCAAGGCGTCGTACTCGGACAGCATCCGGAGCGCGATCATCCCGGCCTCGGCGACGCGCTGCCTGTCCGCGGTGAAGCCGTCGTCGTGGATCAGCTCGCCCACCGACAGCAGTGCCGAGACCTCCACCGGCTCCACCAGCGCCCCGGACGCCCGCAGCGCCGAAACCGCGCCGAGGAAGGCCGACCGTGATTGAAGCGAAAGACCGGTGAGGGCGTCGGAGCCGGGAATCGCCACGCGCGGCCGATCCCCCGCGGACAACCGGACGTCCGGCGGCCAATCCCTGGCGAGCGGGTCGATCCCGTCGGGGCCGGTCATCAGCCCCAGCGCGCGCTGGCCCAGCGTGAGACTGCGCGAGAACAGGGAGATCCCGGCGCACGGCGCGGCGCCCGTCTTGGGCACGAGGCCCAAGGTCGGCTTCAGCCCGACGATCCCGTTGAGCGACGCGGGCACGCGGCCCGCTCCCGCCGTATCCGTGCCGACCGCCAGATCGACCAGCCCGAGCGCGACGGCGACGGCCGCGCCACTGCTCGCGCTTCCGGACACGCGGGCGGTGTTCAGTGCGGCGCTCACGCCGCCGTACGGGCTGTGGGTGTGCTCGAGGTCGCTGCCGAACCGATCGCAGTTGGTCTTGCCGATCACCACCGCCCCGGCCGTGGTCAGCCGGGACACCGAGGTGGCGCCGACACAGCAGACGTCCTCCCCCGCTGTCGGCAGACCGGCGACGTCGAGCACATCGGCGACCGCTATCAGGGTTCCGGCGAGCGGCAGGTCCACACCCGCGCGAACGCGCTCATCGACCGCTTTGGCGTCGACGAGGGTGTCTTCCACGGGGCGGAGGGTGATCCATACGTCGGGCCGGTCGACCTCGGCGATCCGGTCGTAGGCCGCTATGACGCGTTGGTAGGAATTGGGAGGCGAGGCTGGGGTCGGTTCTGGTTCCGGGGGGAGCGTCGTCACTGGGCGTCCTTTCCTCGGTGGGGACGAGAAAGACCACTGCGCGAGATCCACTGTGTCCGGTCCGCCACCCTGGGACGCCCGCTCACGCGGGCTGGGTTCAGGCCCGAGCTGGGAAGAGCACTGCGTGCATGTAAGAAACGTTAAGCATCGCGGGTTGCCGCCACCAGCGGTTTCGGGTTACGCGAGCATTTCGGTATCACACAGTGAGCGAGTCGTTACGCAATGGAGTATTAGCGACGACGAATGGGACGATGGTCCAGGAAAGCGCCTGCTCAGGACGGCTCTCCTAGGCGAGAGTACGCCGGCGCCCGCGCCTAGAGGCCCACCTTGAAGTCCGTGAAGGCCTCCTTAAGGGACCCTGGGTCCCTCAAGGAGGCCTTCACGGACTTGAGCAGGCAAGGGGCCACGGGGCGCAGGCCGTACTGTCAGGAGAGCTCGCGCAGCGCCATGGCCAGTCCGGCGAGCTTGTCGGTCGCGTCGGACAGCTGCTCCTTGGACGACGTCATGCCGTCCGAGCTCGCGGCGACGGTGTGCCCGGCGGCCGCGACGAGACCGCCGTAACCGTCGAGACCGTCGTCGAGCTGTTCGCGCAGTTGCTTGATGGCGGCGTCGAGGGCGCCCCGTTCGCGCTCGGGCGCGGCGTCCCGTCCGCGCTCGATGGCCTGGATCCGGCCCGCCAGCCCGCGCAGGGCCTGCGCGGCCTCCGCGGCGGTGGTCCGGGCGTCCGCGACGGCGATCTCCGACACCGGCATGGTGCCGAGCGACGTCGGCTGCGAAAGCTGGCGAAGCAGCTCCGTCAGCGAAGCCTCGCTCTCGGCGAGGCGCTCCATCGGCTCACGCGCCACGGACCGAGCCGGAGGCAGCGGAGGCGGAGCGGCGGGCGCGGCGGGCAGCACGGTGCGCTTGAGTTCCCGCAGCCGCAGTCCCGAGCGGACGCCGAAGGTGCCGAAGACGATGGTGAACGCGCCGCCCGCGATGGCCTGGAGGATGTCGGCCTCGCCCGACTTCAGCAGGCCGGTGCCCGCGACGACGGCGAATAGTCCACAAAGGATGGTGAGGAGGATCCAGAACGTCATCGCGCGGGAGGTCCGGCGCTTGCGTCGCTCCAGTTTGGCGGCCGGCTCGTTCCAGCGGGCCCATTTGGCCTTCGCGTCGGCCACGACCGGGATCTGGCCCGCGGCCATCGACGTCAGCTGCTGCGAGATCTTCGGCATGGCGGGCATCGGCGGCATCTGCGGGCGCGGCTTGGGCGGCGCCGGCCGAGCGGGCCGCGAAGACCCCTGCTCGGAGGGCGGGATGTAGCGCTGCAGCTTCTCCTGCGCGCGCTGGGCGTAGTCGGGCAGCTTTTCGATGTGTTTCTCAAGCTTGGCGGTGAACTCCCCGAAGTCCTTGCGCCTGCCCTGGCCCATTGCCCTCGCCCCTGTCGTCAGTATGAGACCGGTCCCGCACCCCGCGGGGTGCGGGACCGGCTCTAGGTGGTGTGTCAGGCGGGGTTCTTGCCCTGTTCGGCCTGAACCCGAGCCTGGATCTCACGCTGGATGTCCGCGGAGCCCGACGCCTTCGGCGCCGCGGCGGCGGTCTTGCCGTCCGTCACCTGAGCGACGGAGTCGCCCTTCATGGACGCACGGATCTGCTCCAGGCGGGAGTGCCCCGCGAGCTGCGTGGTGGAGGCCTGGACCTCCATCATCCGGCCCTGGACGGAGTTCTGTGCGAGTTCGGCCGAGCCGAGCGCGGTGGTGTAGCGCTTCTCGATCTTGTCGCGAACGTCTTCCAGTGACGGGGTGTTGCCCGGCGCCGCCAGCTCGCTCATCTGGTTCAGCGAAGCGGAGACCTGCTCCTGCATCTTCGCCTGCTCCAGCTGCGAGAGCAGCTTGGTGCGCTCGGCCAGTTTCTGCTGCAACATGGTCGCGTTGCGCTCGACGGCCTTCTTCGCCTGCGCCGCAGCCTGGAGCGACTGGTCGTGCAGGGTCTTCAGGTCCTCGATGCTCTGCTCGGCGGTGACGAGCTGCGCGGCGAAACTCTCCGCGGCGTTCTCGAACTCGGTCGCCTTCTGCTCGTCGCCCTTGGCGCGCGCCTCGTCGGCGAGCACCAATGCCTGGCGGGTCGAGGCCTGGAGCTTCTCGACGTCGCCGAGCTGGCGGTTCAGCTTCATCTCCAGCTGGCGCTGGTTACCGATCACCGAGGCGGCCTGCTGGGTCAGCGACTGGTGATTGCGCTGCGCCTCCTCGATGGCCTGCTGGATCTGTACCTTCGGGTCGGCGTGCTCGTCGATCTTCGACGAGAACGCCGCCATCATGTACTTCCAGAACTTCACGAACGGGTTGGCCATCTCCTCCGCCTGCCTTCTCGCATCCCACGGGCTGTTACCTCGAGGTGGGGCGTCCCCTCTGTGATGTTGCAACGTCCCGACCCCGGCGTTGAGTTCCATCGTGTCAGGTCGGCGTCCCGCGTTCCAGGCGACCCCGACGGAATTCAGGGATCCCCCTGACTGTGATGTCCGCGACCTTTCGGGTTCACCGTCCGGTGACCGTGGGTGAAAACGGCCGGAGTCAGCGGCGCAAAGCGGTCTCCTGTTCCATGCGTGACAACTTTTCGGGGTTCCGTACCGCGTAGAGCCCGGTGATGAGGCCGTCGTCGACGCGCAGCGCGAGGACGGTGTCGACCTCGTCTCCGAGCCGGAGGATCAGCGCGGGATGCCCGTTGACCTGCGCCGTCCGCATCGTCGCCGCGTCGTCGCGGACCGGGCGGCTCGCGGCAAGCAGCGGCGCGACCATGGCCGCGCCCACGACGGGTTCGAGCACCGCCTGCACCACGCCGCCCCCGTCGCCGAGGAAGACGACGTCCGGTGAGAGGACGTCGAGCAGTCCTTGCAGGTCACCTGTCCGGACCGCGCGGTGGAACGCGTCGAGCACGTCGCGGGTCTCACCGGGGGACGCGGCACCTCGCGGTCGCCGCGCGGCGACGTGCGCCCGGGCCCGGTGGGCGATCTGGTGGACCGCGGCCGGGGTCTTGCCGACGGCTTCGGCGATCTCGCCGTAGGCCACGTCGAACACCTCACGCAGCACGAACACCGCGCGTTCGGTCGGCGTGAGGGTCTCCAGCACCAGCAACATCGCCATCGAGACGCTGTCGGCCAGTTCGACGTCTTCGGCCACGTCGGGGGTGGTGAGCAGCGGTTCGGGCAGCCAAGGGCCGACGTAGGACTCCTTGCGGCGGCCGAGCGTGCGCAGCCTGCCGAGCGCCTGCCGGGTGGTGATGCGGACCAGATAGGCCCGCGGGTTCTCCACGGTGCCGAGATCGACGCCCGACCAGCGCAGCCAGGTCTCCTGGAGGACGTCTTCGGCGTCGGCGGCCGAGCCGAGCATCTCGTAGGCGACGGTGAACAGCAGGTTCCGGTGGGCGACGAACGCCTCCGTCGCGGTGTCGGACATGGATGGCTCCTGTTCTCGGCGACGGTGTCTCCACCAGACGCCGCGCCCCCTCGATTTCTGACACGTCGATTGCGTGGCGCACGTCACGTTCCGATGCTGTCAGGGCCGGCGGGCTCCCGGCATCTGGTGGTCGTCCGGTTCAGCCAACGACCACCGATGAGGACGAGATCATGGATTCCCGTTTCGATCTGAACAGCAACGAGCTCGGCGCGAAGATCGGCAAGCGCTTCGCAGGAGTCAGTGTGGCCATCAAGGGGTCGACGCTGCCCAAGGTCACCCAGGAGCTGGTGTCGCTGCGGGCCAGCCAGCTCAA
Source organism: Amycolatopsis sp. WAC 01375 (assembly GCF_003947325.1). Classification (NCBI taxonomy): domain Bacteria; kingdom Bacillati; phylum Actinomycetota; class Actinomycetes; order Pseudonocardiales; family Pseudonocardiaceae; genus Amycolatopsis; species Amycolatopsis sp. WAC 01375. Next base: position 76,679 of record NZ_QHHW01000027.1, on the reverse strand, counting down.
CGGCTGCGGATTCTGCGTCGACGCCCACGCCAAGGACCTGGCGGCCGCCGGCGAACCCGCGGTCCGCGTCAACCTGGTCGCCGCCTGGCGCGAATCCACGGTGTTCACCGAGGCCGAGCAGGCCGCGCTGGCGCTCGCGGAGGAAGGCAGCCGGATCGTCGACGCGCACCAGGGCGTCTCCGACGAGACCTGGGCCCAGGTGCGGAAGCACTACGACGACGATCAGACCGCCGCGCTGGTCTACCTGGTCGCGATGATCAACGCCGCCAACCGGCTGCTCGTCATCACGCACACCAAGGGCGGCTCGTACCAGGCCGGCACGTTCGACGGCGTCGCGAACTGACGGGAAAGGCCCCAGGCGGACTGCCTGGGGCCTTTCCCGTTCACAACCTTGCTAGGCGGCGACCATCTTCGGTGCGGAGATGGTCGTCCGCAGGGCGGGGCTCATCCGCGGCGGGGGCGAGATCCGCAGATCGGCCAGGTCGTTGCCGATCAGCTCGGACACCAGGCGGCCGCCTTCGAGCTCGCCCGCTTCGGTCTTCTCCCGCTCCGGAACGCGTCGCTTTCCGGCCTCGACCTTCTCGTCCACCGGAGCGACCTCGACGTTGTCCATCGCCGAGACGTCCGCCGCGACCTTGTGCAGGAGTTCGCCCAGCGGAAGTTCCAGGGCCTCGCAAATGGACGCCAGCAGCTCGCTGGACGCCTCCTTCTGCCCACGCTCGACCTCGGACAGGTATCCGAGGCTCACCCTGGCGGCGCGGGAGATGTCCCGCAGCGTTCGACGCTGGTTCGTGCGGGCGTGTCGGAGCCGGTCGCCGATCGCCTCGCGCAACAGCACGGTCATCACGCGCCTCCCTTCCAGGACTGACTACCCCCTACGTTACCCAGAGCGGTGCCCCGGGCGCAGGTGTTGACACGGCAATACGCCAAGGGCGAACGCGGCGATCATGCGAGATGTTCCCCCAGCAGGGCGAACGCGCCCTCGATCGCACCGGCCCTGACCGAGGCTCGATCACCGCTCAAGTCCAGCGTACGGACGGTGAGCACGTCCGGGCCCGCGAGCCCGACATGGACGGTGCCGGGTGCCACACCGTCCTGTCCGTCCGGACCCGCGACGCCGGTGAGGCCGAGGCCCCAGGTGGCGCCGCACCGGTCTTTCGCGCCGACGGCCAGTTGCACCGCGACCTCGGGATGCACGGCGCCATGCGCGGCGAGGAGGCCTTCGTCGACGCCGGCCAGCGTCGCCTTGAGATCGGTCGCGTAGACGATCAGGCCGCCGCGGACGGCGGCGCTCGATCCGGGGATCTCGGTCAGCGTCGCGCACACCAGACCGGCCGTCAGCGACTCCGCCGTCGCCACCGTCTCCCCGCGCTCGATCAGGTGAGTGATCAAGGTCTCAGGTTTCATGCGCCCGCGGCACGCCGTCCCGCCGCGCGCAGCCGCACCGCGCGCACGACGTAGTCGAGCCCGGTCACGACGGTCAGCACGAGCGCGAGGCCCATCAGCACCCAGCGCACCGGCTCTGCCGACGCGGGCAGGGGCAGCAGGTACGCGGTGATGGCCGCGACCTGCGCGAGCGTTTTGGCCTTGCCGCCGCGGCTGGCCGGGATGACACCGTGCCGGATCACCCAGAACCGCAGCAGCGTCACCCCGATCTCGCGGATCGCGATGACGATGGTGACCCACCAGCCCAGTTCGCCGAGCACGCTCAGCCCGATCAGCGCGGCGCCGATCAGCGCCTTGTCCGCGATCGGGTCGGCGATCTTGCCGAAGTCGGTGATCAGCCCGTACTTGCGCGCCACCCAGCCGTCGACCTGGTCGGTGAACGACGCGATCGCGAACAGCGCGGTGGCGATCGCGCGCCAGAAGGTGTCCACCCCGTCGCCGGTGAACAGCGCCAGCACGAACAGCGGCACCAGCACCAGCCGCGACATCGTGAGCAGGTTCGCCAGATTCAGGGTCGGGACCGGGGTGGCCTCGGGAACCCGGGCGTGTTCACCGCCCGTCCCCTCACCGGCCCCGGCGTCGCTCGGGGCGGCATTCACCGGTCGGCCTCGGGCGGTGCGGGCCGCACGATCAGGTCGACACCTTCGGAGTCGACGACCTCGCAGCGCACGAAGTCACCCACCGCCAGCGCGGGCAGGTCGTCCGTCTCGATCAGGACGCATTCGCCGTCGACCTCGGGGGCCTGGTGCGCGGCGCGGCCGATGGGGTCCTCGCCGTCCTCGGCCTGCTCGATGAGGACGTCGACGAAGTCACCGATCCGGTCTTCGGCCCGCTGCGAGGTCAGTTCCTCGACCAGCGCGGAGATCCGCGCGACCCGCTCGGTCACCACGGACTCGTCGAGTTTGCCGTCGAAGGTCTCGGCCTCGGTGCCGTCCTCGTCCGAGTACCCGAAGACGCCCACCGCGTCCAGCCGCGCGCCGTTCAGGAAGCGCTCCAGCTCGGCGAGGTCCTCCTCGGTCTCGCCGGGGAACCCGACGATGACGTTGGTGCGAATGCCGGCGTTGGGCGAGTACTCACGGATCTGGTCGCACAGCGCGAGGAAGGAGTCCGTGGAGCCGAAGCGGCGCATGCGGCGCAGCACGGTCTCGCTGGAGTGCTGGAAGGAGAGGTCGAAGTAGTCGGCGACGCCCGGCGTGGTCGCGATGGCCTTGACCAGGCCGGGGCGCGTCTCGGCGGGCTGCAGGTACGAGACGCGGACGCGTTCGATCCCGGGCACCGCGGCCAGACGCGGGACCAGCAGTTCCAGCGCGCGGGCGCCGTCACGGCCGAAGTCCTTGCCGTAGGAGGTCGAGTTCTCCGAGACGAGGAAGACCTCCTTGACGCCGTTCTCCGCGAGCCACATCGCCTCGGCGACGATCTCGTCCGGCTGCCGCGACACGAAGGAGCCGCGGAACGACGGGATCGCGCAGAACGAGCAGCGCCGGTCGCAGCCGGACGCGATCTTCAGCGCGGCCACCGGGGAGGTGTCGAGCCGGGTCCGCAGCACTCGCGGGCCCCAGCCGTGCTGCGCGTGCCCCGGCACCTCGACCGACTCGGCGGCGTCCGGGCGCTGGACCGGGCTGATCGGCAGCAGCTTGCGGCGGTCGGAGGGGGTGTGGGACTCGATCTTGCGACCGGCCACGACGTCGTCGAGGCGTTCGGAGAGGTCTGCGTAGTGGTCGAAGCCCAGGACCGCGTCGGCCTCCGGCAGGTTCTCGGCCAGCTCGTTGCCGTAACGCTCGGCCATGCAGCCGACGGCGACGACCTTCTTGCCGGTGTCGGACGCGGCGAGCAGCGTGTCGACCGAGTCCTTCTTGGCGGACTCGACGAAGCCGCAGGTGTTGACGACCACGACGTCGGAGTCCTCGGGCTCGGCGGCGAGCTCCCAGCCGCCCGCCGCCAGCCGTCCGGCGAGTTCCTCGGAATCGACCTCGTTGCGGGCGCAACCGAGGGTCAGCAAGGACACGCGGCGGGTGGCGACAGGATCAGTGGTGGGAGAAGGCACGTGCCTTAGGGTAGCTGGCCTGTTCGCGGGGTCGGCGATCGCTCGCTCGGGCGAGCCCTCGACCGGGGGATGCCTCGCGGATGGCTTAATGGTGGACGTGCCCTCAGACCCTCTCCTTCGCCGCCATCCGACCGTCCGCCGGGCGCGGATCGCGGACGTCCGCAAGATCAAGGCGCTGGTCGACTCCGACGCGGGGACGGTGCTGCTGGAGAAGGAACTCGTCACCCTCTACGAGAGCGTCCAGGAGTTCTGGGTGGTCGAGGACGGTGACGACGTGCTCGGCTGCGGCGCGCTCCACGTGCTGTGGGAGGACATCGCCGAGCTGCGCACCATCGCCGTCGACAAGGCCTCCCGTGGTCGCGGCATCGGGCACGCGCTGGTGGAGCAGCTGATCGGCTTCGCCCGCGAGATCGGGCTGAAGCGGCTGTTCGTGCTGACCTTCGAGACCCACTTCTTCGCAGGCCACGGCTTCGTCGAGATCGACGGCACTCCGGTGACCCAGGAGGTCTACGAGGAGATGCGGCGTTCGGCCGACCCGGGCGTCGCGGAGTTCCTCGACCTGCCGTACGTGAAGCCCAACACCTTGGGCAACAGCCGGATGCTGCTGGAGTTGTAGCTTCAGGGCGCTTTCAGCCCTTCTTGGCGTGCCGGGCCACCCGGACGCGGTTGCCGCACAGCGACGGCGTGCACCAGACACGCCTCCTGTTGGCCGCCACGAACAGCATCGAACAGTCATATGCGCCGCATCGCCGCAGCTGGGCGGCTCGCGGACCGGACACGAGGTCGATCGCGGCCACCGCGACGGCGGCGAGCGCGATCTCGCCGCCGTCCTCGCCGTGCCAGGACGTCTTCGCTCCCTCGGCGGTCAGCCGCGGGCTGGTGGGAACGGCGGCCGCGGCCGCGTTGACCCGCTCGACCGCCCATGCCTCGGGCGCCCGCGCGGCCACGGTCGCCTCCAGCACCTCACGCACCGCTGACCGCAGCCGCCTCGTCTGCGCGGCCGACGGCGGCCGGGCGCCTTCGGGCAGCAGGGGCGCTTGCCTCGACCAGAACCTCTCGTGGCCGTCGTCGAGCAGATCGACCGACGGCGAGACGGCCAGCATCACGGTGTCGGCGAGGTTCACCGCGAGATCGTCACCGGGGAGCGTGTCGAGATCGAGCATGCCTTGACACTATCAGGTACTAATGGTTCAAGACAGTTCTAACCATTAGGGAGTGTTCATGACGACCATCCGGCACCGCTCGGTCAAACTCGGCGACGTCGAGGTCTTCTATCGCGAGGCCGGTGCCCCCGACGCACCCGTTTTGCTGCTGCTGCACGGCTTCCCGACGTCGTCGCACCAGTTCGTGCGGCTGATGCGCCGTCTCGCCGGCCGGTGGCGGCTCATCGCGCCGGACCTGCCCGGATTCGGGCAGACGGTCACGCCCGAGGGCTTCACGTTCACCTTCGACCGGCTCGCCGAGGTGGTCGGCGACTTCGTGGACGCGCTGGAACTGCGCGGATACGCGCTCTACGTCTTCGACTTCGGTGCCCCGGTAGGGCTGCGGCTGGCCGTCTCGCGGCCGTCCGAGGTCACGGCGCTGATCACGCAGAACGGCAACGCCTACGTCGAAGGGCTCGGCCCGGCGATGCCGGACTTCGCTTCCCTGACGGACGAGACCGAGGCGCGGCGCGGGTTCGCGGAGATCCTCCAGCCGGAACCCATCAAGTGGCAGTACACCGAGGGCGCCCGCGCTCCGGAGACGATCGATCCTTCGAACCACCTGCTGGACCAGTACTTCCTCGACCGTCCCGGCCGCGTGGAGGCGATGCAGGACCTGCTTTGGGACTACCGGAACAACCCGCCCGTGTACCCGAAGTTCCAGGCGTGGCTACGGGAAGCGCAGCCGCCCGTACTCGCCGTCTGGGGCCGCAACGACCTGTTCTTCGTCCCTGCGGGAGCCGAAGCGTTCCGGAATGATGTTCCTTCGACGGAGGTTCACTTCTTCGACACCGGGCACTTCGCGCTGGAGGAGGACGTCGAACCGATCAGCGAGCTGGTCGACCGCTTCCTGGCGGCGCACCACTGAAAGGCGGGACATGGACACCTCGGTCACCGACCATCTGCTCAGCACGACGCGAGCGGTCCGCCGCAAGCTCGACCTGGACCGGCCGGTGGAACCCGAGGTGCTCGAAGAGTGCCTGCGGCTCGCGTTGCAGGCACCCACGCCGGGGAACCAGCAGGCGTGGCGATGGCTCGTCGTACGGGATCAGGAAGTGAAGGACCGGCTGTCCGCACTGTTCCGGCGGGTCGGGAAGGCGTACCTGGAGGCGAACGCCGCGGCGCTGGGCGAGGCGATCACGGAACCTTCCGTGGCGCGGGCGTTCGCCTCGGGACAGCACCTGATCGACGTGATCGACCGGGTGCCGGTGTTCGTCATCCCGTGCCTGACCGGCAGGCCGGCCGGTGACAACGCGACCGACGCCGCGTTCTACGGCGGGATCTTCCCGGCGGTGTGGAACTTCCAGCTGGCGCTGCGCTCACGCGGCCTCGGCTCGACGCTCACGACGTATCACCTGACGCACGAAGCGGAGGCAGCCGAAATCCTCGGCATCCCGGCCGACGTCACGCAGGTCGGTCTGCTGCCGGTCGCCTACACGACGGTGCCGGACTTCAAACCCGCGTCGCGCGTGCCGCTGTCCGAAGTGGCGTACCTCGACGGCTGGGGGAACCCGCTCTGAGCGAGGCCGTGCCCGCTCGGTCGGTCAAGCCTTGGACACCCGCAGGGTGACCTGGTCGCCCCCCGAACTCACGGCGACCAGGTCCACCCGGCAGGCGGCGAACTCGACGGACTGCCGGCCACCCCGCCCGGTGGAGGCGACTTCCGCCGTCGTCCGCTCACCGCGTCCCGGTTCGGCCAAGGCCAGCTCGATCACGGCCTCCCCTTCCCAGACGCAGACCATGCCCGCGGCGCAGCGGGAATCGGACACCAGACGAGCGAACCGGATGCTGACGTCCTTCGACGCGACCTCGGTCGTGTCACCGGCGTTGAGGACGACGGTCTCCCCCAGCTCAACGGCACCCTTGGCAGGCTGGGGCCGCTGGACCGGCGCGGGCTGGACCATCGTGGGCTGGGTCGCGGCGGGTTGTTCGCGCGCGGCGGAGCTGCCCGCTCCGCAGGCGAGGCCGACCAGGGCGCAGAGGACGACGAGCAGCTTCTTGGGGTCCACGTGTTCTGGACGTAGCGGAGGCTCCGGTCCGTTGCATCGGTTTCAAAAGCCTCGTGAGTTGGAGCCAAGGGGTGCTTAGGTACCTACGTGGTTCCAACTGCGGTTGGTGCCAGCTCAGTCGTCGGAGACGTCGCCGCCTCCTCCGTCCCCGCCACCGCGGATCATGAACAGGACCGACTCCAGCTCCTCCGGCTTGATCAGCACGTCCCGCGCCTTCGAGCCCTCCGAAGGGCCGACGACGCCGCGGCTTTCCAGCAGGTCCATCAGCCGTCCGGCCTTGGCGAAGCCGACGCGCAGCTTCCGTTGCAGCATCGACGTCGAGCCGAACTGCGAGGTGACGATCAGCTCGGCGGCCTGCAGCAGGACGTCGAGGTCGTCGCCGATATCGGAGTCGATTTCCTTCTTCTCGCCGGCCTTCGCGGCGGTGACGCCGTCCTGGTAGTCCGGCTGCGCCTGCTCCTTGGCGAAGTTCACCACCGCGGAGATCTCTTCGTCGCCGACGAAGGCGCCCTGGATGCGGACCGGTTTCCCGGCGCCCATCGGCAGGTACAGCGCGTCACCCATACCGATGAGCTTCTCCGCGCCCGGCTGGTCGAGGATGACCCGCGAGTCGGTGAGCGAGGAGGTCGCGAACGCCAGCCGCGACGGCACGTTGGTCTTGATCAGGCCGGTCACGACGTCGACCGACGGGCGCTGGGTCGCCAGCACCAGGTGGATACCGGCGGCACGCGCCTTCTGGGTGATCCGGACGATCGCGTCCTCGACGTCGCGCGGAGCGGTCATCATCAGGTCGGCGAGCTCGTCGACGATCGCCATGATGTACGGGTACGGCTGGTAGACGCGCTCACTGCCGGGCGGCGCGGTGATCTCGCCCGAGCGCACCTTCTTGTTGTAGTCGTCGATGTGCCGGACCTTGTTGACCTGCATGTCCTGATACCGCTGCTCCATCTCCTCCACCAGCCAGGCCAGCGCCGCGGCGGCCTTCTTCGGCTGGGTGATGATGGGCGTGATCAGGTGCGGGATGCCCTCGTACGGGGTCAGCTCGACCATCTTCGGGTCGATCAGGATCATCCGGCATTCGTCCGGCGTCGCCCGCGCGAGCAGCGACACCAGCATCGAGTTCACGAAGCTCGACTTACCGGAACCGGTGGACCCCGCCACCAGCAGGTGCGGCATCTTCGTCAGGTTCGCGGTGACGAAATGGCCCTCGATGTCCTTGCCGAGCCCGATGACCATCGGGTGGTTGTCCTTGACCGTCGACGGCGCGCGCAGCACGTCACCGAGACGCACCATCTCGCGGTCGGAGTTCGGCACCTCGATGCCGACCGCGGATTTGCCGGGGATCGGCGCCAGCAGCCGGACGTTGTCGGTCGCCACCGCGTAGGCGATGTTCTTGGTCAGCGCGGTGATCTTCTCGACCTTCACGCCAGGGCCGAGTTCGACCTCGTACCGGGTGACCGTCGGGCCCCGCGTGAAGCCGGTGACCTGCGCGTCGACGTTGAACTGCTCCAGCACGCCGGTGATCGCCTCGATCATGGCGTCGTTGGCCTTGCTGCGGGACTTCGGCGCGTCGCCGAGCTTCAGCAGATCCGGCGGCGGGAGCTTGTAGTCGCCTTCGACGGTCCTCGTGACCGCCAGCGGCGCCTCGGCCTTCTTCGGCTTCTTCTCTTCGACGGGCTTGGGGGTGGGCTTCGGCGGTCGCAGTGGCGTCGGCGCTTCGGCCAGCGCGGCCTCGATGTCGAGCTGCTCGCCCTCGTGGTCGGCCGTTGCCTGGCGGCGGCGCGACGGCTTCCGCAAGCGGACCGACTTCGGGTCGGCTTCGGTGACGGCGTCGCGTTCGTCGTGGATAGCCTTGCGCTCGGCCTCAGCCTCTTCGATCTCTTCGGGGTCGAGACCCCAGTTCCGCAGCCGGTGCGGAATCTCCCGGACCGGGGTCCCGGTGAACACGAGCGTGCCGAACAGCAGCGCCAGCACCAGCAGCGGCACGGCGACCCAGGTGGTGACGCCCATGGTCAGCAGGCCACCGGAGAATGCGCCGATCACCCCGCCGGCGTACATCCGGCCGTCGTTGGTCTCGGGCAGCGCGGTGAAGATGTGCAGCAGGCCGAGTACCGACAGGATGACCAGCAGCGTGCCGATCACCATCCGCGGCCGGGCCTCCGGCATCGGTTCCGACCGCATCAGCGCGACGGCGACGACGGTGAGCACCAGCGGGAGCGTCACGGCTCCGGCGCCCAGCAGCGAGCGCGTGCCGACCTCCACCCAGCCACCGATCGGGCCCGCGGCCCGCCACCAGACGCCGAACGCGATCACCAGCGCCAGCGCGATCAGGCCCAGCGCGAGGCCGTCCCGACGGTGTTCCGGTTCGAGTTCACGGCCGCGGCCGACCGTCCGCGCCAGGGTGCCGAGACCCTTCGCGAGCAGGTTCCAGGTGCCGCGCACGCCCTTGGCGAACGTGCCGGACGACTTCTTCCGCGGTGCCGGACGCCGTGGAGCGGGCTTCCTCGCAGCCGTTGACCTGGGCTTCGCCGGGGTACGCGGCTTTCGCGCCGGCCCCTTGCTGCCGCCGCTTCGCGCCGTACTCCGTTTCCTGGTCGTCGACCCGCTAGCCATGTCTCCACGGTAGCCGCCTCGCCCCTCCAGCCCCGGCTGCCACTCGGAGCACATCGGAGAACATTCGTCTCAGGTCACAGCTTGAGCGGCCATCCGGGTGAAAAGCGGTTCATGACATGCTCTGCCCCATGTTCGCGCTGCATCAGGATGAAAATTCGGCTCGCCGCGCCCCGGCCATCTGGCGCACGATGCTGAACATCGACCGGGGGCTGGTCAACTTCGTCGGCAAACTCACCGTGACCGGCGGTGTTCCGGCCGAACTGCGCCGCAGGCCCTTGCTCATGACGGCCAACCACATCGGCGTGTTCGACGCGTTCGTGCTGATGGCCGCCTGCAAACGGATCGGCATCAACCCGCGGTTCATGCTGGCGGGCGGCATCCTCGACGCGCCGGTCATCGGCCCCGCGCTGCGGGTCAGCGGCCACCTGCGGGTCGACCGCAAACAGGCTTCGACGGCCATCGGCCAGTTCGCCGAAGCCACCGAAGCGCTGCGCACCACCCGCGACCCGTTGATCGTCTATCCCGAGGGCCGGATCAGTCACGATCCCGGCCTGTGGCCGGAGCGCGGCAAGACCGGCGCGGCGCGGCTCGCGCTGGCCGCCGGGGTGCCGGTGATCCCGATCAGCCAGTGGGGCGCGCACGAAGCCGTGTACTGGGGGACGGAGACCGTCAACGGTCCCGCCGACCTGGTGCCACTCGCCAAGTCCGGGCTGAGCGCGCCCATGCGGCGGCCGCGGTTCAAGGTGCATTTCGGCGAGCCGGTGGACCTGTCGGAGGTCGAGCCGGAACGGCCGGGTGCCGGGGTCCGCGCGCACGCGAAGATCATGCAGGCGATCACCGACGGCCTGGTCCCGCTGCGCCGCGACGAACTCGACAAGCCGCGCTTCCACGACCCGACGCGGCCGACCGACACCGTCAGTCCCTGGAAGAAGTACTGAGTTCCGGATCCTGAGACGGGTGCCCGCGTTCGCCTAGGGTCGGCGGACGTGAGCACCCGCATCCTCGTCGTCTACTACAGCGCGACCGGAAACACCGCGAAACTCGCCACGGCGCTGGCCGACGGTGCCCGCGAGGCCGAAGCCGACGTCCGCGTCCGCACGGTTCCCGAAACCGCCCCGCCCGGTGCGGTGGCGAGCAATCCGCGCTGGCAGGCGTGGGTGGACGCGGGGCCGCACCACGAGACGGCGACCCTGGAAGACCTGGAATGGGCCGACGGTTTCGCGGCCGGGAGCCCGACCCGGTTCGGCGGCCCCGCCGCCCAGCTGAAGTCCTTTTTGGACAGCACCGGCGGCCTGTGGGCCAAGGGAAAGCTGGTGAACAAGGTCGCGACGTCGTTCACCACCGCGTCCACCGCGCACGGCGGGCTCGAATCGACCGTGCTGGCGACCAACAACATCTTCTACCACTGGGGCGCCATCGTCCTGCCGCTCGGCTACACCGATCCGCGACTGCTCGAATCGGGCAATCCGTACGGCGGGTCGTTCGTCTCGCGCAAGTCCGCCGAACCCGACGACCTCGCCCTGGACGCCCTCCGTCTCCAGGGGCGGCGCCTCGCCACCGTTTCGGGTTACATCGCCGACGGTCTTTTCAAGGACGGGTGAAGGGAACCGCGCGCCCGTCCGCCGCGTCGTAGTGTGGTCACACAGCGTCACGCTACGGGGAGGAAGCGGGATGACCGGCGGCTACGAGGTGGTCCTGGAATCGATCGGCGCGGCATCAAACGCGGCGAAACGCGCTTCGGATGACGTCGGGAAGGTGAACCTCGCGGCCACGCTCACCGATGTCGCGACGGGTTTGCCGGGTGGCGTATCCGGTGAAGCGGCCCGGCTGCTCGCGGACTCCTGGGGCCGCGCGGTGCCCGGCTGGGCCGAGAACACCGCCGACTACTCCGCACGACTCGACGCGGCGGCCGTCCGCTACCGCTCCAACGAGCTGGCGGCGTCACGGGAACTTCGCGTCTGATGCTCACCTGGGGTGACGTGCGCCGGTGGGATCCGGCCTCGATCGGCCGCGTGGCCGACGCGCTCAACGACGGCTGCACCCGCATGATCGCCGCGAGCGACGACGTCGGAGCAATGGCTCGCTTCACGGGCTGGACCGGCGAGGCGGCCACCTCCGCGTCGATCCGGAGCGAATCGCTGACCTCGACCCTGGAGCGGCTCGTCGCCGAGGCGTCCGCGGTCCGGCGGGGTGCCCACGAGGTGCAGATCGCGCTGGACCGGATCGTCGCGTTCGTGCGGGAGACCGACGAACTGGCGCACCGGAACGGCCTGGTCATCGGTCTCGGCGGCGAGATCTCCGTCGGCGTCGCGCGGGCCGACCAGTCTCGCGTGATGGCGGAACTGGCCGACCGGATCGAACAGGGCCTGCGCCGCGCGGCGGACGTCGACGCCGATTTCGCCGCGATCCTGGGCCGCGCCCTTCGTGGCGAGATCACCGAACAGGGTGGCGGCACCCTCGCCCAAGCGGCGGACGCCGGGGCCGCGCAAAGCGGCCTGTCGATCATCGGGCCGCCGGAGAACGGCTCCCCCGGCGACAACAAGGCCTGGTGGGCGAGCCTGTCGGATACGGCGAAGGTCGCGCTGCTGCAAGGAAATCCGGGACTCGTCGGCAATCTCGACGGTATCCCGGCGGCCGACCGCGACGCCGCCAACCGTGCTGTCCTCGCCCGCGAGATCGCACGGCTCCAAGGCGATCCCAAACTCAAGGGCCTGGAAGCCATCGAACGGCGGCTGGCCCAGTCGGAGCCGCAGGCGTTCCTGCTGGGGCTGGACACCAGCGGCGACGGGAAGGCGATCGTTTCCGCGGGGAATCCCGACACCGCGGCGAATGTGGCGACCTACGTGCCGGGGACCGGTTCGGAACTGGCGAAGATCGGCGGCGATCTCAACCGGTCCGACAAGATGTGGGCCGCGGCGACCACCTCGGGTTCGCCGTCGACCGCGGTGATCACCTGGCTCGGCTACGACGCGCCGAACGAGATCACCGACGCCGCGAGCGCCAAATACGCCGACGGCGGCAAGGCGGCCCTCGCCGGATTCCAGGACGGGCTACGGGAAACACACCAAGGACCGCCTTCGCACAACACGGTGCTGGGCCACAGCTACGGCACCACCGTCGTCGGGCACGCGGCGGTCGACGGCGGCCTCGCCGCGGACGAACTCGTCTTCGTGGCGAGCCCCGGCGTCGGCGCGCACGACGTCAGCGAACTACACCTCGACGGGGTGAACCAGGACGAGATCGGCGAGCACGTGCACGCGACCGTGGCCGAACACGACATGATCAACCTGGCCAACGTCGAGATCGCCGGCTACGACCCGATCCTCGGCCAGGACCCGACCGACACGGACTTCGGCGGGCAGGTGTTCACGTCGGCGCCGGGCACGGACGGGTGGGGCGGGTACAGCACGGAGGCGCACAGCGAATACTGGGAAGACAACAACCCGTCGTTGAACAATCTCGGCCAGATCATCGCCGGGAAGCCGACGACGTGAACCGGGCCTTCACAGTCATCCTCGCCTCGCTGATGTTCACGGCGGCTTGTTCCCCTGGAGGTGGGGACCACATGGAATCGACGATCACCGAACAGCAGGCTCGCGACAAGGTCGAGCAGTACATCCAAGGCGCGCTGTCTGCGTTGCCCGCCTCTGCCGAACTGAAGCCGTTCACGCGGAATCGTTCGGAGTGCACAGATCCGACCGACAAGGGCCCACTGGGCCGGTTCGAGATCTCCGCGACTTACGAGATCGTCGGCCTGGACTCCGCGCGGTTTCCCGAACACTTCACGGCGATCACCCAGTGGTGGGAAGCGCACGCCTTCAAGATTCTGACCGACTCCCGGCCAACAGATCAGTATGTCTTCGCACGTAACACCGGCGATGCCTTCGACATGTCGATCAAGGCGAACGACCTCGGCAAGTTCTACGTCGGGGCGACCTCCCCCTGCGTCTGGCCGAACGGCACGCCCGAACCCCAAGCCGTCGAAGCCACCGAACCCGAGCAGCCGGTCGCCGCTCCCGCGGAACCGGAGCCGGTCCGCAAACCGCGCCGCGCTCCCGTCGACGACGAGGACTTCGCCCAGACCAACTGGACCGACGGCGGCGCCTCTTTCTGACCTCCGCTCGCCCTGAAGTACATGGAGGCCCCCTTCCTTGCGCTAGGCGCAAGGAAGGGGGCCTTCATGTACTCGGCGCGGTGTGGCGGTCGCGTTCCCTCGGCTGAGCCGAGCGAAGGGGGACAGCACGCGCGGCCACTGTGACCGCACGCACGGGGCGATCATCGAGTCCGTGAAGGCCTCCTTGCGGGACTCTGGGTCCCTCAAGGAGGCCTTCACGGACAGCCGTCTCACGGCCGGGCCCAGCCGCTGGGAAAACGGGTCGCCTCGCCGTCACCCGGCCTCTACCCTCCGGCCGTGACCGCCGAACTCGCCGCCGCCCCCGCCCAGCATGTCGCGCATCGCGGCCGGGGCATCACGCTCATCCTGCTCGCCGCGGTCTTCTTCGGGACGTCGGGCGTGCTGGGCAAACCGGCGATGCAGGCGGGGTTGTCGCCGGAGCAGGTCGCGGCGATCCGCATCGGGCTGTCGGCGATCGTGCTGCTCGGACTGGTCGCCGTCTTCCGGCCGAAGCTCCTCAAAGTGACGAAGCGCGAGTGGCCGCTGCTGCTGGCGTACGGCTCGCTGGGCGTGGCGGGCGTTCAGCTCATGTACTTCCTCGCGGCAGGCCGGATCCCGGTCGGGATCGCGATTTTGCTCGAGTTCACCTCACCGGTGCTGATCGCGCTGTGGGTGCGGTTCGTGCGGCGGGTGCGGTTGCCGAGGGCGATGTGGGCGGGGATCGCGCTGGCGATGACGGGGCTCGTGCTGGTCGCGCAGGTCTGGGAGGGGCTGAGCCTGGACGTCGTCGGGTTGCTCGCCGGGCTGGGCGCGGCCGTCTGTTCGGCGGGTTACTTCCTGCTCGGGGAGCGGGGCGTCGCGGACCGCGATCCGCTCGGCATGGTCACCTGGGGGATGACGATCGGCGCGGTCCTGGTGTGCGCGGTCGCGCCGCCGTGGACGATTCCGTGGGGCGTGCTCGACGCCCCGGCGTCGTTCGGGCCGTGGGAGCCGCCGGTGTGGTCGCTGCTGATCGCGTTGGTGCTGATCGCGACCGTCCTCGCCTACGCGACGGGCATGGCGGCGCTGCGTCATCTCCCGGCGTCGGTGGCGAGCGTCGTAGGGCTGGTGGAGCCGCTGATCGCCGCCACCGCGGCCTGGCTGCTGCTGGGCGAGGCGCTCAGCTGGATCCAAGCCGCGGGCGCGGTCGTGCTGCTGACCGGCGCGTACATCGTCCAGCTGAATTCGAACGTGGTCCAGACGGACTCAACCCTGCTGGAGGCCTCGTAGGTCGCTGATCTCCTGCTGCTGCGAACGCGAAGTCGTCGCGGCGAGGTCGCGGGCGTCGGGGTTGCGGCCGTGCTGGGTTTCGGCTTCGGCGATGCGGACGCCCGCCTCGCGCTGGCGGATCAGGCGGGCGGCGAACTGACGGTCGAAGTCCTTTCCGGACAGTCCCGCCAGTTCCGCCATGTCGCCGGGGCCGATGTACCCGTCGCGCTGGATGTGTTCGAGGTTCGGGTCGTCGGGCGCGGGCTGGCCCCACGCCTCGATGAGCCCGGAAAGCCGCGCGATCTCCGGCTCGTGCGTGTCGATGACGCGCTTGGCGAGCGCCTTCAGCTGGTCGTTCCCCGCGCGGGTTTCCGCCAGTGAAGCCAGGTCCACGCCCTGCTGGTGGTGCGCGAGCGCCTGCCGCGCGAACGCGACATCGGCGTCGTTGAACGGAACGGCGGCCTGTTGCGCCATCGGTGAAGACCCGGGAGGCGCCGTCTGCGACTGAGGTGCCTCGTCCGAGCAGCCCGCGAGCGCGACGGCGGCCATGGCGACGGCGGGCAGGAACCGGAGGACGGCGTGCGACATCGAAGAGCTCCTCGGAACGCGCGGTGGAGGTGCCTAGGTTGGCAGAGTCCGCATCGGCCTGTTCACCGGGGGTTGCGCAAACACTTTTCCTCTCGTGCTCATGGTGCGACAATCCCGCGATCCACCGCCACTCCGACAGGAGGTAACCGCGAATGGGCGCAGAAACCACGACCGAGCGGCCGGGATTGCGCCCGGACCTACGGCAACGCCACGTCCGGATGATCGCGCTCGGCGGCATCATCGGCGCGAGCCTGTTCATCGGCAGCGGCGCGGTCATCCACACCGTCGGCCCGGCGGCCGTCCTCTCCTACGCCATCGGCGGCCTGATCGTCGTGCTGGTGATGCGGATGCTGGGCGAGATGGCGACCGCCGCGCCGTCCCAGGGTTCCTTCATGGAATACGCGCGGACTTCGCTCGGCGGCTGGGCGGGTTTCACCGTCGGCTGGCTGTACTGGTACTTCTGGGTCGGCGTGGTCGCGTTCGAGGCCGTCGCCGGGGCGAAGATCCTGCAAACCTGGATTCCCGTTGTGCCGCAATGGATCTTCTCGCTCGTCCTGATGCTCCTGCTGACCGCGACCAATCTCGCCTCGGCCAGGTCGTTCGGGGAGACGGAGTTCTGGCTCGCGTCGGTCAAGATCGCCACGATCGTGGTGTTCCTCGTGGTGGGCGCCCTGTTCGTGCTCGGCCTCTGGCCCGGCGGTTCGTTCTCGGTCGGCAACATCGCGCAGGACGGCTTCTTCGCCAACGGCGGGTTCTCGGTGGTCCACGGCGTGGTGATCGTGATCTTCTCCTATTTCGGCGCGGAGATCGTCACCATCGCCGCCGCCGAATCGCGGGAGCCCGAAACGGCCGTGCGCAAGGCGACCTCGTCGATCGTCTGGCGGGTCATCGTGTTCTACGTCGGCTCCGTGACACTGCTGGTGATGATCACCGGTTGGCGGGACATCCCGACCACGACGAGCCCGTTCGCCGCCGCGTTCGGCCGGTTCGGCATCCCCGCCGCCGAGACCGTGGTCAGCGCGGTGGTGCTGACGGCCGTCCTGTCGGTGCTGAATTCGGGGCTGTACACCGCTTCCCGCATGTTGTTCGCGTTGCACGGCAACGGCTGGGCGCCGAAGTGGATCGCGGACACGAACCGGCGCGGCGTGCCGTGGAAGGCGATCCTGGTGTCCACTTCGGTCGGGTACGTGGCCGTGGTGATGAATTTCGTGTCACCGGACAAGATCTTCTACTTCATCATCAACTCCGCGGGCGCGGTCGCGCTGTTCGTCTACGCGATCATCGCGGGCTCGCAGCTCCGGATGCGGCGCCGTCTGGAGGCCGAGGCGCCGGAACGGCTGAAGCTGCGCATGTGGGGTTACCCGTGGCTGAGCTGGCTCACGCTGGCCGGGACGCTGTCCGTGGTCGCGTCGATGTTGTTCGTGGACGCGGACACGCGGGCCCAGCTGTACCTGAGCCTGATCAGCCTGGCGGTGATCCTCGGTGTCTACTTCATCCAGCGCCGGCGATCCGGCCGAGAGCACCGTAAAACACCTCTCCGATCTTCGCGGGATCACGGCTGAGGAAGGCCTGGCCGCCGACCGGGACGACGAGCTGCCCGAGTTCGGTCTCGTCGGCGTCCGGGCCGATCCCGAGGGCGATCAACGGTATCGGGCGCTCCCGGTCGTGCAGTTTTCCCAGCTCGGCCAGCAGGTTATCGCGGCCGATGCCGCCGGGGTCGGTATTGCGGCCGTCGGTCATCACGATGACCAGGTTCAGTTTCCCCGGCTCCCATTCCTCGCGTGCCAGCCGATAGATGTCGAGGACGCTGTCGTACAGGCCGGTCTGCCCGTCCGGCACGGCGCGGACGGCGCGCAGCCGGTCCACGGCGGCCAGCTGCTGTCCGACCGGCGCCATCGGCAGGATCTCCCGGTAGTCGCGTTCACCGTCCATTTTGGTCGCGAAGGTCAGGAAACGGATCTGTGACGCGGGTTTGAACAGCCGCAGGGCGTTCTCCGCCGCCTCCAGCGTGATCCGCAGCCGGGATTTGCCGGTTCCAGGGACCGGCGCGCTCATCGAACCGGAGACGTCGATCAACACCTGGACCCGGGCGGCCGCGTTCACTCCGGCCCACTGGCGGAGCGCTTCGTCGACATCTGCGGCCGCCGGGATCTCGGCGCTGCGCTGTCCCTGTGCCTCGACACGCTGATCGGTTTCCGCCAACCGCAACGCTTGCCCGCCAGGGGCACGCAGGTCGGACCGTGTGCCGGTCGCGGCACCGTGGAGCAGGGCGCGTTTCAGTTCCGCGACGGCTTTGCCCTGCTGCTGGGTCGCGCCCGCGATCTCGACGAACGGGTAGTCGAGCGCTGGGGCCGCGGCGGAGTACGCGGCCACCAGCGCGGTCTCGCCTTCGGAAAGCGCGGAGTTGTGCCGCAGCACCGCGTTCTCCGCCGCGGGGAACGCCGTCGGCGAAGCGCCGGCGGAGAACTTCCGGAGCAAGGCCACGTACGCGGCGGCCGGATCCGAGGCGTCCTTCGTGACATTGCGCAGTGCCAGGAGCGCCGAAACACCGACAGGGTCGCGCACGGGATCCGGCATCCCGGCGACCATTCCGGCGTGGCCGAGTACTTCCGGCCAGGTCAGCGGCTTGCGGGGCCAGCCGAGCTCTTTCGCGACCGGTTCGGCGACCGCGAGCACCACCGGCGAACTGGCCACCGACGGCCCGGAGAGGGGGACACCGTCGGCCCTCCTCAGGAACAGCGTCGAGGACGGGATCCAGGCCTGCGGCCGCGGCGCCGTCCCGGCCGGCTCGGCCGCCACCTGGAGGGAATCCCTGGCCTGGACGTCGAACGCGACGCAGGCGAGACCGAGGTCGCGGGCGGTCCGGGTGACGGCGGGGGCGATGTCGGGCGACGCGGCGACGACGACCCGCTCGGGCTCGCAACCCGGATCGGAACGCGCCAGGGCCACGGTCACCCAGGTGGCCGCGCCGAGCACGGCCATCAGCGCGAGCGCCAGTAGCGGGAGCAGTATCCGTCTTCGGGTCCGGGCGGTGGCGTGGCGTCCCATCGACTCTCCCGGCATGGGGCTCGAGGAGCGTCCGAGGGTACGCCGACCCCACCCTTAGGGGAAGGCTGCGACTTTCGGCGTAGGAGAAACCGTACCGAGGCGGGAGGTAGCCGGACACGGGTCGCGGAACACTTGCCCGGTAAGGAAAACACTCGAAATCGGGGGGATCCGTGACGAACCGGCCCACGCGCGCGGAACAGCGCAAAGCACGCAACGCCCTGTTCGGTCAGGCGATCACGATCGCCTTCGCTCTGCTGATGACGGCGGCCGTGAAGCGGTCTTCATCGGGATGAGCCACGCGTCGGTGAAGTCGGTGTCTCCGGTGAAGCACGCCCTGTCGAAATCTACGGAGGGCGAGCAGACCGCGCCGACGACGGGCAATCCGATCATCATGCGGCGATCATGCGAGAGAAGGCCCCTTCACTCGACTGAGTAAAGGGGCCTTCTCACGTGCTCACGGCTAAACGGGGATGACCGTCGGCACGATCATCGGACGGCGCCGGTAGGTGTCGGCGACCCAGCGGCCGACGACGCGGCGCACGGCCTGCGCGATGCGGTGGGTGTCGGTGATGCCCTCGGCCTCGGTCCTGGCGAGTTCCATCTCCACCATCGGGAGCACGGCGTCGAGCGCCTTCGGGTCGTCGGAGAAACCGCGCCCGGACACCGTCGGACGGGTCACCGCGCGGCCGGTGCTGGTGTCGACGGCGACGGTGATGGCGATGAAGCCGCCCTCGCCGAGCACGAGCCTGTCGGACAGCGTCGACTCGCCGACGTCGCCGACCGAGAGGCCGTCGACGTACACGTGCCCGACCTCGACGCGGCCGGTCCGCGTGGCCTTGCCGTCGACGAGGTCGACCACGACGCCGTCCTCGGCGATGACCACGTTCTCCGGCGCGACACCCGTGCGCACGGCCAGTTCACCGTTGGCGCGCAGGTGCTTCCACTCGCCGTGCACCGGCATGACGTTGCTGGGGCGCACCGCGTTGTACAGGTACAGCAGCTCGCCCGCCGACGCGTGCCCGGACACGTGCACCTTGGCGTTGCCCTGGTGCACGACGTTCGCGCCGAGCCGGGTGAGGCCGTTGACGACGCCGAAGACCGCGGTCTCGTTGCCCGGGATCATCGAGCTGGCCAGCACGACGGTGTCGCCGGCGCGGATCGAGATCTGCCGGTGCTCGCCGCGCGCCATCCGCGACAGCGCCGACAGCGGCTCGCCCTGCGAACCGGTCGACACGAACAGCACCTTGCTCTCGGGCAGGTCGCTGGCCTGGTCGAGGTTGACCAGCAGGCCGTCCGGCACGTTCAGCAGGCCGAGGTCGGCGGCGATCCCCATGTTCCGGACCATCGACCGGCCCACGAAGGCGACCCGGCGGCCGTGCCGGGTGGCGGCGTCGAGCACCTGCTGGACGCGGTGCACGTGGCTCGCGAAGCAGGCGACGATGACGCGCTGGTCGACCCTGCGGACGACGTCGTCGAGCACCGGGCCGATGTCGCGTTCCGGCATGACGAACCCGGGCACCTCGGCGTTGGTCGAGTCGACGCAGAACAGGTCCACGCCCTCGTCGCCGAGCCGGGAGAACCCGGCGAGGTCGGTCAGCCTGCCGTCGAGCGGGAGCTGGTCGAGCTTGATGTCACCGGTGTGCAGCACGACCCCCGCCGGCGTGCGGATGGCCACCGCGAGCGCGTCCGGGATCGAGTGGTTGACCGCGAAGAACTCGAGGTCGAACGCGCCGACCTTGCGGCGCTCGCCCTCGCGGACCTCGATCAGGTTCGGCCGCTGACGGTGCTCCTTGGCCTTGGCCGCGAGCAGCGCGTTCGTGAACCGGGAGCCGTAGATCTTCAGATCCGGGAAGAGCCGCAGCAGGAACGGGACGGCACCGATGTGGTCCTCGTGCCCGTGGGTGAGGACGAGGCCGTCGATGTCCTCGAGGCGGTCTTCGATCGCGCGGAAGTCGGGCAGGATCAGGTCGACGCCGGGCTGGTCGTCTTCGGGGAAGAGCACCCCGCAGTCGACGATCAGCAGACGGCCGCCGAACTCGAAGACGGTCATGTTGCGGCCGACTTCGCCGATCCCGCCGAGCGCCACGACGCGCAAGGCGCCTTCGGGCAGCGCCGGCGGCGGGGTGGTCGGTCCGGGTCCGGTTGACAATGAACTCACCGAGGCATGGTCCCTACGCTGGTATGTGAGGTCGGCGCCGTGTAGGCCGCCGCTGAATCTGCTTGTGCCACCCGAGCACCATGCCAGTCACTGGCGGCGCTTTCGCCGAGCGGCACGCCTCCCTGGGCGAGATCGGCGGAAATCGCCTGGAGTTGCTCGTCGTTCGCGGCCACGATGGGCAGGCGCGGGTCGCCGATGTCGAAGCCCCGCAGCCGCAGCGCCGCCTTCGAGAACGCGACCCCGCCGACGCGGGACATCGCCCGGAGAACCGGCAGCATGCCGCGGTGGTTGGTGCGCGCGGTCGAGGTGTCGCCGGATTCGTAGGCGTCCATCATGCCGCGGATCCGGCCCGCCACGACGTGCCCGATCACGCTGACCACGCCGGCGCCGCCGACGGAGACCCACGGGAGGTTGAGGCCGTCGTCGCCGGAGTAGTAGGCGAGCTGGGTGTTCGCGATGACCTCGGAGCCGGCGATCAGGTCGCCCTTGGCGTCCTTGACCGCGAGGATGCGCGGATGCTCGGCCAGCCGCAGCAGCGTGTCGACCTCGATGGGGACGATCGAGCGCGGCGGGATGTCGTAGAGCATCACCGGCAGCTCGGTGGCGTCGGCGACGGTGGTGAAATGCGCGTAGAGCCCGGCCTGGCTGGGCCGCGAGTAGTACGGCGTGACGACGAGGATGCCGTGGGCGCCCGCCGCTTCGGCCTGCTTCGCCTGCTCGATGCTGTGCGCGGTGTTGTTCGTGCCCGCCCCGGCGACGATCGTCGCGCGGTCACCGACGGCCTCGACGACCGCACGGACCAGCTCGGCCTTTTCGGCGTCGGTCGTGGTGGGGCTCTCCCCGGTCGTGCCGTTCACGACGAGACCGTCGTTGCCCAGTTCCACGAGGTGTTCGGCCAGCTCCTGCGCCCGCTTCAAGTCCAGCGCGCCATCGGCGTCGAAGGGGGTGGCCATCGCGGTGAGCACGCGCCCGAACGGTCTTCCCGGCGCTGCGGTAGGTGGAGTGGACATGCTGTGAAGGTACCTCCTGCGGCCGTTCGACCCCTTGCCGACGTGGTCATTCCCGAGAACGCGGGAGATTTTCCGTGGCGAAGGCGAACTCGGCGCAAACTCTGTGTGAGCTATTTGACCTTGGTCGTGATCTGCGCGGGGATCTGGCTCCCGTCGGTCTTGGCGAGCAGGCAGTAGAAGCCACGCGAGTAGCTCGACGAACTCGAGTCGTTCTTGTCCACGGGCCGCTTCCACTCCGCCTCGGACGGGACGACCGCCCGCCAGGTCAGCGAGGTCCGCTGCGCCGCGGGTACGACGTTCGAGTTGAAGGTCGCCGAGCAGGTCGCCTCGGCGATACGGTTGACCGTTTCCGCTCCCGGATACTCGGCGACCCGCGCGTCGTCGTCACCGGCGGATTCGACTTCGAGCAGCGCCCGCTTGGCGAAGATCTCCAGCAGGTGGTCCTTGTCGCAGCTGACCCCGTCGTTCAGGTTGATGCCCTCTTTGAGGGGCACGTTGTAGCAGTCACCGGACGAACCGAGTTTGACCTGGCCGTTGATGCCGTAGGTCAGAGTGGGCTGCGCCTGGTTGTTCCCTTCCGGCGCCGCCATCCAGCGGCCGAGGAAGATGCCACCGACCAGGGCGCCGATCACGGCGACCGCGGCCAGGCTCAGCCACAGCGGGCGCAGGTTGCGCTTCGCCGGGGCCGGGGCCAGCCGGGTCATCGGCTGGCCGGACTGCGGCATCATCGCCGTACCGCCTGAGGGCGGGGTCGGCTGGGCCTGCACCCCCTGCGCGGCCGCGAACAGACTGCGCACCTGGTCGTACGACATCCGCGCCTCGGGTTTGGTGACCAGCAGGCCGAGGATCGCGGCGGCCAGCGGCCCCTGGACCCTGGTCAGATACGGCGCCTCGGTCATGATCGCGTGCAGCGTCGCGGCGGT
This sequence comes from Amycolatopsis sp. WAC 01375, assembly GCF_003947325.1. Classification (NCBI taxonomy): domain Bacteria; kingdom Bacillati; phylum Actinomycetota; class Actinomycetes; order Pseudonocardiales; family Pseudonocardiaceae; genus Amycolatopsis; species Amycolatopsis sp. WAC 01375. Next base: position 54,276 of record NZ_QHHW01000027.1, on the reverse strand, counting down.
GGTCGATCGTTCGAACGCGACGATGCCCTCCGCGGCGAAGAACAGCGTCGTGCCCAGCGACCAGAGGTCGGATTCGGGCATCGCGTCGCGGCCCTCGACCCGTTCCGGCGCCATGAACGCGGGCGAGCCGACGATCATGCCGCTGGTGGTCAGGCGCGGGTCGTCGGCGGCGTGCGCGATGCCGAAGTCGGTGAGCTTCACCCGGCCGTCCGGCGCGACCATGATGTTCGCGGGTTTGACGTCGCGGTGCACGATCCCGGCGGCGTGCGCGGCCCGCAGCGCGGACAGCACCCGCTCCCCCACCAGCGCGATCTGCTGGGCGGGCAGGGGGCCGCGGTCGCGCACCAGGTCGGCCAGCGTCGGCGCCTCGACCAGTTCCATCACGATGTAGGTCGCGCCGTTCTCGGTGACGACGTCGTACACGGTGACCACGGCAGGGTCGTTGAGACGACCGGCGGAGCGGACCTCGCGCAGCATCCGCTCCGACAGCACCGAGGCGTCCTCGGGCGCGTTCGGGAACTTCAGCTCCTTGATCGCCACCTGACGGCCGATCACCTGGTCCTGCGCGCGCCAGACGACACCCATCCCGCCACGGCCGAGCTCGCCCAGCAGGGCGTATCGGCCGGCGACGATCCGCGCGCCGGTGGCCTGCTGCGTCTGCTGGGGCGGCCCGTACGGACGGGTCTGTTCGTCGGTCAAGGTTCGGTGCTCCTTCGGTTCGCGCAGGATGCTAACTCGGACCCGTTCGCGCGCCGAAAGGTTCCTTCTCCGAGCTCGTGGATCAGACCGTGACCTCGTGCCCGGATTCCCGGAGCGCCTTCACCGCGCGCTCGAGTTCGGGAGCCCGGACCAGCACGTGGTCGGTGTCGAAGGTGGACATCGAGAACAGCGCCACCCCTGCGGCGGCCAGCTCGCTCGACAGCGCCGCGATGATGCCGGTCAGCGTGAAGGCCAGCGGCCCGCGGACCGACAGCCATCGCCAGCCGTCCTCGACCGTGGCGCCGTCCGGCGCGAGACCGGCCGGACAGATCACCGAAAGCTCCTCCGGGGTCCGCGTGATGGAGATCAGCACGGGCTCGCCGGGGTCGAGCAGATTCGCCGGTATCGGCGCGTCCGGGGCGAGGCGGGCGACCGCGTATTCGCCGGGCCGGACGTCGATCGCGAGGCGTCGCATCAGCCCTCGAGGACCTTCGGGCTGGACGCGACCTCGGTGCCGTCGGGCAGCGCGGAGATGGTGAAGTCCGCGAACACGTTGCCCGAGGCCTTCTGCAGCTCGCGCAGGCAGTCGATGGCCAGGGCGCGGATCTCGACGTCGGCGTGCTCGGTGGCACGCATCGCGATGAAGTGGCGCCAGGCGCGGTAGTTGCCGGTGACCACGATGCGGGTCTCGGTCGCGTTCGGCAGCACGGCGCGGGCGGCCTGGCGGGCCTGCTTGCGGCGCAGGGTCGCGCTGGGCACGTCGGCGAACTTCTCCTCCAGCCCGGCGAGGAGCTCGGTGTAGGCGTCGACGGCGGCCTGCGAGGCGGCAAGGAACTTCGCGTGCAGCTCCGGGTCCTGCGCGATGACGTCGGGCTCGACGAACGCGGCGTCGCGCTCCGGGACGTAGCGCTGCGAAAGCTGCGAGTAGGAGAAGTGACGGTGGCGGATCAGCTCGTGCGTCAGCGACCGGGAGATCCCGGTGATGTAGAAGCTGACGGACCCGTGCTCCAGCACCGAAAGGTGGCCCACGTCGATGATGTGCTCGAGGTAGCCGGCGTTGGTGGCCGTCTTCGGGTTCGGCTTCTTCCAGGACTGGTAGCAGGCGCGGCCCGCGAATTCGGCCAGCGCCTCACCACCGTCGGCATCGGTCGACCACGGCACGTCCGACGGCGGGAAGAACTCCGTCTTCGCGATCAGTTGAACCTTGGGTGACACGGTCTCGGCCACGTTCGCACTCCTTTTCGACCCCTGCTCCACGACTCCGGGCAGCGTAACCGCAGCCGTCTTCGACGACGGGGCGACATCACGGTGACGTCATCGGCGCCTTGACTGACATCACAAGTGACGTCATAGTGGTGTCATGGATTTGACGCCGTACATCACAAGCCTTCGCGAGGACCTCGCGAACACGGCTTCGGCCGGCGACGAGCAGACGCGGCGCGCTGCCGCGCTGCTGTCGTCGGCGCTGGAGCCGGCCGCCCGCCTGACCATCATGAACGCCCTCGCCGACCTGGCCGCCGAAGTGACTTCGGCACTGCCGGGGCACGTCGTCGACGTCCGGCTCGACGGCCGCGACGTGCGCGTCGTCGTCACCGGCTCCGGTTCCGGGGAGCGCGCCGAGCAGTCCGCGCCCCGCCAGGAGGCACCGCGGGAGACCCAGCGCGGACCCAAGATCGACACCGGTGACATCACCCGCATCACGCTGCGCCTGTTCGAACAGGTCAAGGGCCAGGCCGAAGCCGCGGCCGCGTCACAGGGCGTTTCGCTGAACACGTTCGTTTCGCAGGCCGTCCAGGGCGCGCTGGGCAAGAGCGGCGGCGAGCACTGGCAGCACAAGCAGAAGCCGGACGGCGGTGCCGGTTCGCACCTGCACGGCTGGGTCCAGGGCTGAGGGGACGGAAATGACCGAGGAAAGCATTCCCGCCGGTGAAGAGACCGTGCGCGTCGAGGAGTTCGAGGCCGACGGCCCGATCGAAATCGACGTGAGCGTGGCCATCGGCCGGGTGACCATCGAACTGACCGACGAGAGCGGGGTCCACGCCGAGGTCCGCCGGGACGGCGGCGAACAGCAGCCGTGGGTGGACGGGATGACGAGCCTGCTCAGCTGGGTCGGCGAACGTTTCGGCGACCAGCTCGGCGGTTCGCCTGCCGGTTCGGCGGGGTCGGCGGGCGACGCCGTGGCGCAGACGCGGGTCGAGAAGGTCGGCAACCGGCTGGTCGTCCAGGCGCCGAAGGCCTGGCAGCTGAAGAACGTCCCGCTCGCCGTGACCGTCCGGGCACCCGCCGGTTCGCACCTTGAAGTGCGGGCGGGGGCGGCCGACGTCACGGTCACCGGTTCGGCCGGCCGGGCGGACCTCATGACCGGCGCGGGCAAGATCGGCCTGGAACGGGCCGACGGTTCGGCGATCGTCCGCACCGGCACCGGCGACATCAAACTCGGCCCGACGCTGTCCGGCCTGCAACTGCGCACCGGCAGCGGCTCCGTCGAAGCGTCCTCGGTGAGCGGTTCGGCCACGGTCGCGACCGGCACGGGCGACGTCTGGCTCGGCGAGGTCGCGGGCGAGGTCCTGGCGCGCACCGGCAGCGGCGACCTCTCGGTGGCGGACGCCGCCTCCGGGACGCTGGAGCTGACCACCGGATCGGGTGAGGTCCGGGTCGGGATCCGCGGCGGTGTCCAGGCGGAGATCGACCTTTCGTCGACGACCGGGTCGGTGTCGAGCGAGCTGGATGTCTCGGAGACCGCGCCTTCGGAGGTTTCGCTGAAGGTGCGGGCACGCACCGGCACCGGCGACGCGGTGGTGACCAGCGCGGCCGGCTGAGCCGCGGGCCCGCAGGGGGATCGAGGGACCTTTGCTCTCACTTTTCCACGGGGGTGGGTGCGAAGGTCCCTCGCTCAGGCGAGTGTCATGAAAGGGTCGTTCAGGACGTTTTTCGTCCTGAACGACCCTTTCATGACACTTGGGTGCCCCCCGGGAGAGCTCCTGAGATGAAGGGGCCTTTCATAGCAAATTTTGCTATGAAAGGCCCCTTCATTGCATGACGCGAGGCACAGCGCACGAGGCTCAGCGCACGAGGCGCGAAAGCACCGGTGCCAGATCACCCCGCTCCCCCACCACGACCCCGTCCAGCCCCTGCCATTCCGCCATCAGCCGCAGTTCTCCGGCAAGCTCACTCGCGACCCGCGCGACATCCACGCCGGGCTCGGCGAAGGCGCCCTGAACGCGAAGCACCCCGGCGGCCCGATCGCATTTGAGGTCCACCCGGCCGACGAGTTCGCCGTCGAGCAGGAACGGGAACACGTAGTAGCCGTAGATCCGTTTCGGCTCAGGAACGTAGATCTCGATGCGGTAGAAGAAATCGAAGATGCGCTCGGTGCGCGCGCGTTCCCAGATCAGCGGGTCGAACGGCGACAGCAGGGCCCGGCCGGTGACCGACCTCGGCGCCTTCGCCGCGACGTGCCGGTATGCCGGGGCGGGCCAGCCGTCCACGATCACCGGTTCCAGGACGCCCGCGTCGACCAGCTCGGCCACCGCACGCTTGCTGACGTCGGGGCCGAGCCGGTAGTAGTCCCGCAGGTCCGGTTCGGTGCCGATGCCCAGCGCGACGGCCGCGCGGGTGATCAGTTCGCGGGCGCCTTCCTCCGGGCTCACGGTCCGCGACAGGATCTCCGGCGGGACGACGCGTTCGGTCAGGTCGTAGAGCCGCTCGAACGACCGGCGTGTGCCGGTCGTCAGCTGGCCCATGCCGAAGAGCCACTCGCAGGCCTTCTTGACCTCCGACCGTTCCCACCACGAGCCGGGTTTGGAACCGCCCGACTCGCTTTCGAGCGCACGCTCGATACCGCCCGCGCCGATCGGTCCCTGTTCCTTGACCACGGTGAGGATGTCGTCCACCAGCTGAGGTGTCTGCTCCAGCACCCGCGCGTAGTTCGTCCACCAGCCCATGCGTTTCGCCCCGGACCGCAGCAGCGGCCAGTCCGTGATCGGCAGCAGACTCGCCTCGTGCGCCCAGGATTCGACCAGCATCCGGGGTTTGCGCGCCGAATGGGACCAGGCCGCGTCGTCCACCAGCGTGGGCTCGTACGTGCCGAGCCGGGAGAACAGCGGCATGTAGTGCGCGCGGACCGCGACGTTCACCGAATCCAGTTGCAGCAACTGGATTCGCGACAGCACGCGCTGCAGATGCCGCCTCGTCACCGCCCCGCCCGGACGTGCCTCGGCGAATCCCTGCGCGGCCAGTGCGATCCGGCGCGCGACCGGCCCGCTGATGGTCGTAGTGCTCATCGTCCGAATGGTGCCATCCACCACCGACAGTTTTCGGCCGCACCGCTAATCTGCGCAGCATGGCCGCCGCCGAAGTCCGCCCAGCAGTCGTGTCCGACGCCTCCGAAATCGCGCGCATCCAACGCGACACCTGGCGAAGCGCCTACACGGAACTACTCGGCGAAGCAGCGGTCGCCGAACTCGAGGACGTCGAACTCGAGAAGACCTGGGCCGAAACGATCGAGTACCCGGGTACGCGCGTCTTCCTCGCCACCGAAGGCGAGTTCACCGTCGGCTTCTGCGTCGCCGGCCGCGCTCCGGCGAGCGAGGTGGCCACCGCGGACGGAGCACTGCCCGACGACGCTTCGACGACGGCGCTCATCGCCTCGCTGCTGGTCGAGCCCCGCTGGGGACGACGTGGGCACGCTGGACGGCTGCTGGCGAACGCCTCCGTTTGGCTGCGCGAGGACGGCGCCACGCGCGGGATCAGCTGGGTCGCCCAGACCGATCACGCGTCACTGGGCTTCTTCCGGCGCGCGGGCTGGTCCCCCGACGGGACCGTCCGCATCCTCGACACCGGAAGCACGAACGTGCGCGAAGTCCGGCTCACCGGTGGCCTCGACCTCGAGCTCGCTCCCTGACTTCGCGAACACGACCCAGCGCATCACCGAGTACATGAAGACGCCTTCGCACGCCCCGGCGATGAGCCGGGAGAGGCGGTAGTCGACACCCAGCGCGGCCAGTCCCGCGCCGACGCCGAGCAGGAACGCCACGTAGTTGACGACGATCGCGGCGACGTACAGCACCGCCTGTCTGCCGACGGGCGCGTGCGAGCGGAAGTTCATGCTGCGGTTCAGCACGAAGCTCAACCCGAACGCCGTCGCGTAGGCAAGCGTGATCGCCAGCCACACCGGCAGGCCGAGCCAGCTCCGGAGCAGGGTCAGCAAGATCAGGTCGACCCCGAAGGTGAACCCGTTGATGAGCGCGAAACCGAGGAAACTCGGCGCCACCAGCCGGGAAAGCCCGAAGGGGAGGCGCCGGACCACGGCCGCGCAGAAGTCGGCGAAGCGATCCGCGAAATCCTTGCCGCGGACCGCGCCGTGCACGTCGGCCACGGATTCAGCATGGCAGCGGCAGGTGGCCGCGAGCCGACGAACAGGTGATCTTCTGGTGCGGCCCCGAAGCCGGGAACGGGGGCTGTCCCCAGTGCGTCCTGGTTTTCAACTGATAGCTTGGAGAAGACGAAGGTAACGGGGAGGCAACGATGGTGGGCTGGTTGCTCCTGTCGTTCGGCGTCGCCTTCGGTTCGGCGATCCTGCCCGTGGTCAGCATCGAGATGTTCCTCATCGGCCTGTGCGCGAGCCAGCCGACGATGCCGTGGCTGCTGCTCGGGGCCATCGTCGCGGCGGGCCAGGTCGGCGGGAAGACTCTCTACTACCTCGCCGCGAAGGGCACGATCAAACTGCCGAAACCACTGCACGACCGCCTGCACCGGGAGCGGCCGCCGACCCCGCGACGGGAACGGTGGCAGGCACGGACCAAGAAGATGCGTGCCCGGCTCGACGCCCTGCGTGAACGCTGCCATCGGCATCCGCACTGGATGGCGGGCACGTACGGGGTGAGTTCGGTCCTGGGCCTGCCGCCCTACATGGCCACGAGTGTGCTCGCGGGGCTGGTGCGGATGCCGCTGGCGAGCTTCCTGGCCACCGGGTTCCTCGGCCGCTGGCTGCGGTTCAGCGTGCTGGCCGCCTCCCCCGCCCTCTTCGCGGGCTGGTTCCACTACTGACAAGCCCGCAATCAGTCACCTACTTGCGTAATAAAACCCCGCAAGTAGGTGACTAATTGCGGGGTGGGGTTAGCGGGAGGCGGCTTCGAGTTCGACGGCACGCCGCATCGTCGCGCGGGCTCGTTTCCGGTCGCCGGCGATCTCGTACGCGTATGCCAGCCGGTACCAGACGCGCCAGTTCTCCTGATCCGCCTCGACCTCGGCCCGGCGCTCGTCGAACCAGGCGTCCGCGGCGTCGCGATCCACCCGGCCGGAAGGGCGCCGAGGCAGGTCGGAGACGTCGGGCAGGCCGCCTTCTTCGTCCAGCCGCCGCGAAAGCCGTTGGATCTGGACGCCGGAACGCCAGGTGGTCACGATGATCCAGACCCCGAGCAGCGGCAGCAGCAGGACACCGATGCCGAAGAGCACCGGCACCGTCTCACCGGTGCGCACCAACGCGATGCCCCGGCCCGCCAGCAGGACGACGTAGACGGCGAGCGCCGCCGTCATCACCAGCGCGAAGTTGCGGGCCCTCACAGGTCGAGGATGTTCTCGAGACCGACCGTCAGGCCGGGCCGCGTGAGCACCGAGCGCACCCCGAGCAGCACGCCCGGCATGAACGACGTGCGGTGCAGCGAATCGTGCCGGATGGTCAGGGTCTCGCCCTCACCACCGAACAGGATCTCCTCGTGCGCCACCAGCCCGGGCAGCCGGACCGAGTGCACGCGGACGTCGTCGACGAGTGCGCCGCGGGCACCGTCCACTTCGGACGTCGTCGCGTCTTCGCCGGGCGTGAGGCCGGCTTCCGCGCGGGCCTCGCCGATCAGCCGCGCGGTGTGCGCGGCGGTGCCGGACGGCGCGTCGGCCTTGCGGTTGTGGTGCAGTTCGATGACCTCGGCCGAGTTGTAGAACCGAGCCGCCTGCTGGGCGAACCGCATCGCCAGCACCGCGCCGAGCGCGAAGTTCGGCGCGATGAGCACGCCGACCGACGGGTCGGCCGCGAGCCACGAGCGCAGCTTCTCCAGCCGCTCCTCGCTGAACCCGGTGGTGCCGACGACGGCGTGGATCCCGTTGCCGGTCAGGAACTCCAGGTTGCCCATCACGGCGTCGGGGTGGGTGAAGTCGACGACGACCTGCGCCTGCTTGAGCACCGACAGGTCGTCACCGGCGTCGAGCGCGGCGACGAGGTCCATGTCGTCGGCGCCGTTGACGGCGTTGACCACTTCCTGGCCCATCCGGCCGCGTGCGCCCAGCACACCGACGCGAATTCCAGCGGTCATGATGCGATCACCTCGTGCAGATCGTCCGGAAGGTCGTCGGCGTGAGCGTACGGCCCGACCACCGCAGCCGCCGACACGCCACCAGGGCGGCGCAGCAGAGTGCGAGCGAGCGCACAGACCTCTTCGGTGGTGACGGCGTCGATCCGCGCCACCGTGTCGTCGACGCCGAGATAGCGACCGTAGTTCAGTTCGTTCTTGCCGATCCGCGACATCCGCGACGAGGTGTCTTCGAGACCGAGCACGAGCCCGCCCCGCAACTGCCCCTTCGCCCGCGCGACCTCGGCTTCGCTCAGCCCGTCCTTGCCGACGACTTCGAGCACCTCGCGGATCAGCCCGGCGACCTCGCCGAGCTTCTCCGGCTGGCAGCCCGCGTACACCGCCATGTGCCCGGCGTCGGCGTAGCTCGCGACGGACGAATACACCTGGTACGCCAGCCCGCGCTTCTCGCGGACCTCCTGGAACAGACGCGAACTCATGCCGCCGCCGAGCGCGGCGTTGAGCACCGACTGCGCGAACCGGCGGTCGTCGTGCCGCGAAAGGGAACGCAGGCCGAGCATCACGTGCGCCTGCTCGGTGTCGTCGGTGTGCAGCGCGAGCTTCGGCGCCATCGCGATCCGCGCACGGCCGCCACGCGGCGCCACAGGTGTCGCCGTGCCGGTCAGCTTGTGCCGCAAAGCCTTGCGCACCAAGCGAAGCACCTGAGCGTGCTCGATGTTCCCCGCGACGGCGAGCACCATCCGCGGCAGCGTGTAGCGGCGCCGGTAGAACCCGCGCAGCGCCGACGCGGACATCTCCACGATGGACTTCTCGCTGCCGAGCACCGGACGGCCCAGCGCGTGGTCGCCAAGGATCGCGCCGACGAACGTCTCGTGCAGCAGGTCTTCGGGGTCGTCGTCACGCATCGAGATCTCTTCGAGCACGACGCTGCGCTCGGTCTCGACGTCCTTGTCCGTGCACAGCGCCTCGAACACGACGTCGGTGACGAGATCCATCGCGAGCGGCAGATCCTCGTCGAGCACCTGCGCGTAGTAGCAGGTGTGCTCCTTCGCGGTGAAGGCGTTGAACTCGCCGCCGACCGCGTCGATCTCCTCGGCGATCTGGGTGGCGTCGCGGTTCGTGGTGCCCTTGAACAGCAGGTGCTCAAGGTAGTGCGCAGCGCCCTCGACCGACGAAGGCTCGTCACGGGATCCGACGCCGACCCACAGCCCGACCGTCACCGACCGGGAGGCGGGCACATGTTCGGTGATGACCCGCAGCCCTCCGGCGAGCACACTGCGCTTGACCACCGCACCGTCCGAAGTGGACTCCAGCGTGCGGGTGCTGCCGACGGGCTGTTCGTGCCCAAAGATCTGACGAGCCAACGGATCCCTTACTCACATGTCATGAAAGGGTCGTTCAGGACGAAAATATCCTGAACGACCCTTTCATGACGTTTCACATCGTTCTGGCCGGACCTACTGGGCGTCGACCTTCGGAGCGTCGGCCTTCTCGCCTTCGGCCGCCTTGGCGTCCTTGGCGTCCGCCGAGTCCTCTTCCTGAACCACGATCAGGCTGATCTTGCCGCGGTTGTCGATGTCGGCGATCTCGACGCGGAGCTTGTCGCCCACGTTGACCACGTCTTCGACCTTGTTGATCCGCTTGCCGTTGCCCAGCTTCGAGATGTGCACCAGGCCGTCCTTGCCCGGCAGCAGCGAGACGAACGCGCCGAACGCGGCCGTCTTCACCACGGTGCCGAGGAAGCGCTCGCCGACCTTGGGCAGCTGCGGGTTGGCGATGGCGTTGATCTTGTCGATCGCCGCCTCCGCCGACGGGCCGTCGGCCGCGCCAACATAGATCGTGCCGTCGTCCTCGATGGAGATGTCGGCGCCGGTCTCCTCGGTGATCGAGTTGATCATCTTGCCCTTCGGGCCGATGACCTCGCCGATCTTGTCCACCGGGATCTTCACGCTGGTGACGCGCGGGGCGTACGGGCTCATCTCGTCCGGGCCGTCGATCGCCTCGGCGATGACCTCCAGGATGGTGAGGCGAGCGTCCTTCGCCTGCTTCAGCGCGGCCGCGAGGACCTCCGACGGGATGCCGTCGAGCTTCGTGTCGAGCTGCAGCGCGGTGATGATGTCCTTGGTGCCGGCGACCTTGAAGTCCATGTCGCCCATGGCGTCCTCGGCACCGAGGATGTCGGTCAGCGCGACGTAGCGGGTCTCGCCGTCGACCTCGTCGGAGATGAGGCCCATGGCGATGCCGGCGACCGGCGCCTTCAGCGGGACACCCGCGTTCAGCAGACCCATGGTCGAGGCGCAGACCGAGCCCATCGAGGTGGAGCCGTTGGAACCCAGCGCCTCGGAGACCTGACGGATCGCGTACGGGAACTCGTCACGCTTCGGCAGGACCGGGACCAGCGCGCGCTCGGCGAGCATGCCGTGGCCGATCTCGCGCCGCTTCGGCGAACCGACGCGGCCGGTCTCGCCGGTGGAGAACGGCGGGAAGTTGTAGTGGTGCAGGTACCGCTTCGTGGTCTCCGGGGAGAGCGAGTCGATCTGCTGCTCCATGCGGAGCATGTTCAGCGTGGTGACGCCCAGGATCTGGGTCTCACCGCGCTCGAACAGCGCGGAACCGTGCGCCCGCGGGATCACGGCGACCTCGGCGGCGAGCGACCGGATGTCGGTCAGGCCGCGGCCGTCCATGCGGATCTTGTCCGTGAGGACGCGCTTGCGCATGATCTTCTTCGACAGGGCCTTGAACGCCGCGCCGATCTCCTTCTCGCGGCCCTGGAAGGCTTCGCCCTCGCCCAGGCCGATCTTCTCCAGCACCGCGGCCTTGACCTGGTCGGTCGCGTTGTCGCGGTCCTGCTTGCCCGCGATGGTCAGGGCGTTGGCGAGGTCATCGGTCGCGATGGCGGCGACGGCGTCGAACGCGTCCTGCTCGAAGGCGAGGAAGACCGGGAACTCACCGGTCGGCTTGGCGGCGACGTCGGCCAGCTGCTGCTGGGCCTCGCACAGCACCTTGATGAACGGCTTCGAGGCCTCGAGGCCCTCGGCGACGGCGATCTCGTCCGGCGACTTGCCGCCGTCGGCGATCAGGTCGAGCGTCTTGTCGGTGGCCTCGGCCTCGACCATCATGATCGCGACGTCGTCACCGACGATGCGGCCGGCGACCACCATGTTGAAGGTGGCCTCTTCCAGCTGCTTCCAGGTCGGGAACGCGACCCACTGGCCCTCGATCAGCGCGACGCGGACGCCGCCGACCGGACCGGAGAACGGCAGACCGGCGATCTGGGTCGAGGCCGAAGCCGCGTTGATCGCGAGCACGTCGTACGGGTCGTCCGGGTTGAGGCTCTGGACGGTGATGACGACCTGGATCTCGTTGCGGAGACCGTCGGTGAACGACGGGCGCAGCGGCCGGTCGATCAGGCGGCAGGTCAGGATCGCGTCGGTCGACGGGCGACCCTCGCGACGGAAGAACGCGCCGGGGATGCGTCCGGCGGCGTACATCCGCTCCTCGACGTCCACGGTCAGCGGGAAGAAGTCGAAGTGGTCCTTCGGGTGCTTCGACGCGGTGGTCGCCGAGAGCAGCATGGTCTCTTCGTCGAGGTACGCGACGACCGCGCCTGCGGCCTGACGGGCCAGACGGCCGGTCTCGAAGCGGACGGTGCGGGTGCCGAAACGGCCGTTGTCGATCACGGCTTCGGTTTCGTGCACGGTGACTCCGGTGGAGTCGGTCATAGGGTGTATCTCCTCTTTTGATCCTCTGTAACGGCGCGAGTCTCCCACCCTGGGACCTGTTTCGCCTGCGGACGCTCGAGGAGTGATGCCGGTCTTCGATCGAAGCCCCCGGGCCGTTGCCCGGGAACCACTACCGAGGACCGGCGGACGGTTCCTCGTGCGCGCTCGCGCCACGCTCTTCGAAAGACAGAGCTTCGCTGTACTTGGACCGAGGGGGAGCGACCGTCGTGGTCACTCCCCCTCGGGTTCAAGCTATCGGCGCAGGCCGAGACGCTGGATCAGCGCACGGTAACGCTCGATGTCCACCTTCATCACGTAGTTCAGCAGCCGGCGGCGGCGGCCGACCAGCAGCAGAAGCCCGCGACGGGAGTGGTGGTCGTGCTTGTGAGCCTTGAGGTGCTCGGTGAGGCCGACGATGCGCTTGGTCAGCAGCGCGACCTGGGCCTCGGGGGATCCGGTGTCCGAGTCGTGCACGCCGTACTCGGCAAGGATCGTCTTCTTTTCTTCGGTGGACAACGCCACTGTGGTGCTCCTAGATATCTGTGCCGTGCGGCCCGGACGATGTCTTCACGCCGGGTGAGACGGTCACGGCCGCCACGGACTGCAGCCGGACCCAATCGTGAAGGCTACCAGCCTCGTGATCAGCGGCTTCAGGCGCGGGCGTGGTCCAACGCGTACGACCGGATCACCCGGTAGCGCGACGGCTCTTGCTCACGGTCACTGCTCATCAGAACGGCTTCGGTCGCCGTCCAAGTCTCACTGGTGAACCCGGCCAGCCGCTCCACCCACGCGCTCGCGGCTTCCGGCCGGTCGCGGGGGAAGCGGGCCAGTGTCAGGTGGGCCACGTACGGCCTGCCTTCATTCCCCGCACCGGCCTTCGTGGCCAGCTCGTGGAGCCCGGTTCCGGCAACACTCAACCACAGCACCCCGGGGAATGTCGCGGCCTTTTCCAGCCGGAGGCCGATCGGGCCCGCGCCGGCCAGCCGCCCGGCGAGCCATTCGCCTCGCTCGTCCGCGTCGTCCTCGCCGTAGAAACCGAGGGTGATATGCCAGTCCCCTCGCGTCGACCAGCGGAAACCTTCGTCCTCGGGTGCGGCCAGCGCGGCGGCGACCTCGTCGAGGACACCGTCCGGCGGGATCAACGCACTGAAGAGGGTCATGGGCGCGTGACTCGCGTCAGGATCCGTTCCTCGCGGCACGGCGCAGCAGGTCCGCCAGCGCGGGGAAGTCGTCGTCGAGCACCTTCGCGGCTTCGGTGAGGTCTTCGTCCTCGCCGATGTCCCGCAACGCCACGAGCACACCCTGGTCGTCGGCGACGGCGCCGACCGGGATGCTGTCCCTGCCCACCGTCGGCCGCGAATCGCGGACGTCTTCCAGTGCCTCCTGCATGGCCTTGCGGTCCCCCGCGGCGACCGCCGGGACCAGGACCTTGCGCTCCAGCATGATCATCTTGGCGAGGACGACCGGGTTCCCGATCTTCGCGCGGCGCCCGCTCATCACCTGGCTGAGCATGGGCGCGCTGATGCCGAGGACCTCCGCGAGGAAGGCCTGGGAGATGTCGAAGGCGACGACCAGTCTCCGCACGCGATCGCCGAGCGGCTCCCCGTACCACTCCTTCTGCAGCGCGATGTTCCGCTGGACGATCTTGTGGTCCTCCACCTGGTCCGCTCCCCTAACCCCATCGAACGCCATGCGCGGTCCGTGACATCTTGCCACCGGAACGCACGTGGGCGGGCGTGTTTGTCGATTGTCATCCGGCCTGGGCCGAAACGATCAGTCCTGCTCACCGAGCAGGTCCCTGGTCCGGGCGACGTCCTCGTCGATCTGCTTCACCAGACCCTCCGACGTCGGGAAACGGACCTGATCCCGCAGCTTGGCGACGAAATCGAGCGCGACGTGCTGCCCGTAGAAATCCTCGTCGATATCGAGGACGAAGGCCTCGACGGTGCGCTCCCTGCCCGAGAAGGTCGGGTTGGTCCCGACCGACACGGCGGCGCGCAGCCGCCGGCTGGAATCCGACGAACGGGTGAACCAGGCGCTGTAGACCCCGTCTGCGGGCACCGCCGCGAAACGCGGCGTCGACAGGTTCGCCGTCGGGTAACCGAGATCGTGCCCCCGGCCGTCACCCCGGACGACGATGCCCTCAAGCCGGTGCGGCCTGCCGAGCGCTTCGGACGCCGCGATGACGTCTCCGGCGTCGATGCACGAACGGACGTAGGTCGAGGAGAAGGTGATCTCGTTCTCGGTCTGTTGTTGCGCGAGCAGCCCCTGCAATTCCGCGCCGTATGCCACGAAACCGAACCGCTTCCCCAGCGTGCGGAGGAGATTGACGTCACCGGCGGCCTTGGCGCCGAAGGTGAAGTTCTCGCCGACGATCACCGCGGCCGCGTGCAGTTTGTCCACGAGGACCTCGTGCACGAACTCGTGCGCTGTCAGCCTGGACAGTTCCAGCGTGAACGGCAGTACGCAGAAGACGTCGACGCCCATGCCCTCGACCAGTTCCGCCTTGCGGCGCAACGTGGTCAGCTGCGCGGGATGGCTGCCCGGCCGGATCACCTCCGACGGATGCGGGTCGAAGGTGAGCACCACACTCGGCACGCCGCGTTCGGCGGCGGCGCGGACCGTCCTCGAGATCAGCTCCTGATGACCGCGGTGCACGCCGTCGAAGACGCCGATCGTCACCACGCACCGTCCCCAGCTCCCGGGAAGGTCACCCAAACCACGCCAACGCTGCACTTGTGCCCCGTCTCCTCCAGGCCTGCTTCGTGCACCACCCTAAGCGGGCAGCAACACGACCACCGAGCGGGCCAGTTCGCCTTCGTCCGCGGCGAGTGCGAGCACCCGGCCGTCCGGTCCGAACATCCCGTAGGTCCCCTCGATCCCGGCCGCGGGCACCCTCTGTCCATATCGGACCGCCTGTGCCATGCGGACGTCCAGATCGCGGCGCGGGAACGCGGCGGCGACGGCGGCGTCGAGGTCCAGCGACAGTTCCGGCTTGTCTTCGAGCTGATCGAGGGTGCGGGCCTTGGCGAGTGTGAACGGCCCGACCGTGGTGCGCCGCAACGCGAGCAGATGCCCGCCGACGCCGAGCCCGGCGCCGAGGTCGCGGGCCAGCGCCCGCACGTAGGTCCCGGACGAACACTCGACGACGGCGTCGAGTTCGATCCGGCCGGCCTCGCGGCGGGTGGCGAGCAGATCGAAGCGGTGCACGGTGACCGGACGCGGCGGGATCACGACCTCTTCGCCGGCACGGACCCGGGCGTACGCGCGTTTGCCGTCGATCTTCACCGCGCTGACCGCGCTCGGCACCTGCTGGATGTCACCGGTCAGCAGGGCGATCCCGGCGGCGATCGCGTCGTCGGTGATCTTCTCGACCGTTTCCGGGGCGGCTTCGGCGATCGGCTCGCCCTCGGCGTCGTCGGTCGTGGTGGACAGTCCCAAGGAGAGGGTCGCGAGGTAGGTCTTGCGGTCCAGCGCGAGATGGCCGAGGAGCTTCGTCGCGCGTTCGATGCCGAGCACCAGCACGCCGGTGGCCATCGGGTCGAGGGTGCCGGCGTGCCCGACCTTGCGGGTGCCCATGAAGCGCCGCGCCCTGGCGACGACGTCGTGGGAGGTCATCCCGGACGGTTTGTCGACGATGACGAGACCGGGCGGCGGAGCGGGACGTTTCTTGGCTGGAACCTGATTGGGGCGCGACACGGGCCGAACCCTATCTTTCGGGCCGTCGCCTAGGACGAGACGGGCAGCGGGGCTTCGGCGTCCCAGCGGCGGCGGCGGATCTGCACCGGGATCTCCTCGCCGCGGGCCTCGGCCTCGAACAGCACGGCGCGGGTGCGCCGCCACCACACGAGCATCCTGAACGTGCCGAACGCGAGCACCGCCATGACGGACAGCAGCGCCAGGCGGAACGTGCCGCCCGTCCACTCCAGCAGCACGCCGACCGCGAGCGCCGAGATCGTCGTGGCGACGAACCCGCCGACGTTCACGACACCGGTCGCGGTGCCGACGCGCGAGAGCGGGTTGTAGTCCCGCGCCAGCGCGAAGCCGATCATCGACGCGGGGCCGCCGAGGGAGAGGAACGCGAACGCGGGGACCAGTACCGCGACCGGGACCGTCCCGTTCCAGCCGAGCAGGACCGCCCACATCACCGCGGCGCCGCCGATGTACCCGCCGACGAGCGGCATCCGCAGCGACGGCCGCCGTCCGATCAGGCCGCCGACGATCGGGCCGCCGATCATCGAGCCGAACACGAAGACGATCAGCAGCGAACTCGCGGTGGACTTCGGATATCCCTGTCCCTGCACCAGGAACGGGACTCCCCACAGCATGGTCAGCACATTGGGGGCGAACATCGTGCTGAAGTGCACCCAGAATCCGAGCCGGGTCCCCGGCGTGCGCCACGCGTCGGCGACCTGGCGGCCCAGCACCTTCGGATGCACCTTTTCGCGGACGGGCTCCGGCGTACCGCGCGGGATGTCTTCGACGCGGAGGGCGACGACGGCGGTGTACAGCGCGGTCACCAGGCCGACGGCGAGGAACGTCGGGGTCCAGCCGGGACCGTCGAGCAGCAGACCGAGCGGAAGGGTCGCGGCGAGGTTGCCGACGTAACCGATCGCCCCGGTCAACGCGGCGAGCAGCGCGTACTGGCGGCCGGGGAAATGCGCGGCGATCAGCCGCAGGATGCTCACGAAGGTCAGCGCGTCACCGAAACCGACGACGGCGCGGGCGAGCAGGCCGAGCGGGTAGGAATCGGCGACCGCGAGCAGGAGCTGGCCGAGGCCGAGGAAGAACACGGCGCCGGTGAGCACGCGGCGCGGGCCGTAGCGGTCGACGAGGACGCCGGTGGGGATCTGCATCGCGGCGTAGACGCCGACCTGCAGCACGGTGAACGTGCCGAGCGCGGCCGCGCCGACGCCGAAGCGGTCGGCGGCCTGGAGCCCGGCGACGCCGAACGACGTGCGGTGGAAGACGGCGAGAAGGTAGACGGTGACGGCGGCGAACCAGATGAACCAGGACCGGCGAGTGGCTCGGCCTGTCACAGTGATTCCTCCTCGAGGACGGCTCCGGGCAACAAGAGACGCCCGCGCTGCCGCCTCATATAGTTGTAGCTCCTAAGCAACGACGAAACATAGCCGTTACCCGGGTGGTTTTCGCCACAGGGACGCTCGCCACCCCCGCAATTCGTCACCTACTTGCGTGGGATCGGGACGCAAGCAGGTGACGAATTGCGGGGGTCAGGACGCGCGGACGGCGCCTTCCACGGCCCATCGCCCCGAGCGCCACCGCACCAGCAAGGTCGCCAGCCGCAGCAGCATGAAGAGCGAGAGCCCGGTCCAGATCCCGGCCAGCCCCCAGCCGAACGCGAGCGACAGCCAGACCAGCGGCAGGAACCCCAGCGCCGCGCTCAGCAACGTCGCGTTGCGCAGGAAGGCGGCGTCGCCGGCGCCGAGCAGGACGCCGTCCAGCGCGAACACCACCCCGGCGATCGGTTGCAGCGCGACGAAGAACCACCACGCGTGCGGGATCTGCCCGAGCACGGCCGCGTCCGAGGTGAACACCTGCGGCAGCACCCCGGCCACCGACGCGAACACGACACCGAGGAAACAACCGAATATCAGGCCGTACACGGTGATCTGGTTCGACACACCGCGCGCCCGTTTGCTCGCACCGGCGCCGAGGGCGGCGCCGACGAGCGACTGCGCGGCGATCGCGAGCGAGTCCAGGACGAGTGCGAGGAACGTCCACAGCTGGAGCACGACCTGGTGCGCGCCGACCGCCTCGGTGGACGTCCGCGCGGCGACCGCGGCGGCGGAGACGAAGCACGCCTGGAAGGCGAGACTGCGCAGCACCAGGTCACGGCCGAGGCCGAGCTGAGCGCGCATCACCTTCGGCTCCGGGCGCAGCCCGACCCGCTCCCGCACCAGTGCCACGATGAACAGCGACGCCGAGATCACCTGCGCGACGACGTTCGCGATCGCCGAACCTTCCAGTCCCCAGTCCGCGCCGTACACCAGCAGCGGGCACAGCACGGCGGAGATCCCGTTGCCCGCCAAGACATAGCGCAACGGTTTCGCGGAGTCCTGCACGCCGCGCATCCAGCCGTTGCCCGCCATCGTGATGAGGATGAACGGCGTCCCGAACAGCGCGATCCGCAGCCAGGAGACGGCCGCGTCGGTGATCGCGGCGTCCCCGGAGAGGACCCGGGCGATGGGCGCGGCCAGCAGCTGCCCGGCGACGATCACGACCAGCCCGACGATCACCGCGAGCCAGGTCGCCTGGACACCTTCGCGGACCGCGTCGCCACGACGTCCGGCGCCGTGCAGCCGTGCCGTCCGCGACGTGGTGCCGTACGACAGGAACGTCAGCTGGCTCGAAACCTGCGACAGCACGACACCGCCGACCGCGAGCCCGGCCAGCGGCAACGCGCCGAGATGCCCGACGACGGCGGTGTCCACCAGGACGTACAGCGGTTCGGCCGCGAGGACACCGAGCGCGGGCACGGCGAGGCCGAGTACGCGTTTCGGCGGGACGCGCTCGTCGAGTTCGGAAGCTTCAGGCACCACCGCAGACTAAAGGTCGGCCGCGGTCACTCGAACGGCTCGTGTGGCGAACGAGGTCATCACGTCCGCCTGCCGCGCAGCATCCGGTCTCCGGCGTCCACATAGGACTCGAAGAATTCGGCGACCTCCTCGAGTCTGGCCTCGGCCGGCTCGCCCTCGGCGGATCGGGCTCCACTCCGGAGCACTCGGACGAAGGCGCGGGTCCGTTCGTGACTGGCGGCGAGGAGCTGCTCGAATCCGCTCACCGCCTCGATGAGCAGACGACGGCTGCCCGGCTGCGGGATGGTTCTGGCGAGTCCCCACGAGACCAGCTCGCGGACGGCCACGCTCACCGCCCCTTTGCTGAGACCGAGTGCCGCGCCGAGCTCGTCCAGTGACACGGGTCCGGAACCGAGCAGGAGCTGTCCGTAGACCCGGCCTGTCGTCCGGGGCAGGTTCCACGACCCGAGGAAGTCGCCCATGGCCGTGACGAACCCGGCGCGGTCTTCGGCGGCCGTCATGCCGAGGGCTCCGCGTCCCAGCCGTCGATGATGACCCTGATGGCCTTGGTCGTCGCCTCCGCCGCGTCCAGGGTGACCACGTGCCCGGCGCCGGGGATGACGTGCTCGGTCACGCCTTCGGCCCGCGCCCAGCGGGGCATCGCGGACGCGATGTTGCCGGTGCGGTCGCCGTCGCCGCGAACGAGGCCGAGCGGAACCGGCGAGCGGTACCCCGGTTCCGGATCGACGAGTGACACGGTGGCTCGCCAGACGTCGAGGAACACACGTTTGGGCATCCGGGCGAACACCGCCTCGCAGTTCGCGATCCCCTCCGGCGTCTCGGCCGAGGCGCGGGCCATGATGCCCGGCAGCCGCGACGCGGGGATCAGCGCCAGCGCAGGGGCGGCGAGCTTCAGCAGGAGCCGTTCCCCCCGGCCGAGCGGACCGGCGTTCCAGGTGGATCCCACGACGACGAGGCCGTGGACTCGCTCGGGAAGGCGGCGGACGAGCGCCTGCGCGAGGTTCCCGCCGAGCGAGTGTCCGATGAGGATCGGCCGGTGGAGCTCGAGGTGATCGAGCAGGGCGATCAGGTCGTCGAGCGCCGCTGTCGCGGTGAAGCGGGCGCCCGGTGCGAGGCTCGACTCGCCGTGCCCGCGTTGGTCCCAGCTGACGACCCGGTGGCCCGCCTCGTGCAGGGCCTCCGCCTGCGCGTCGAACATCCGGTGGTCCATCCCGGCGCCGTGGGTGAAGACGATCGGGCGCCGCTCCCCCGCGAGGTCGCCGTAGCGCAACTCTCCGCCGCCCAGGTGCAGCACCTGACTCATATTCAGCATTTTCCGAATATAGCAAATTCGGCAATCAGATGTCGTAATCATCGGAATGGTGTTGGTATCCTGCCGTCGAGGCGAGGGAAGGAAGTGTGATGGTCCGGCTGACACGAGCGCAGCAGCAGGCGCGGACCCGTGCCGCGGTACTGGCGGCGGCGCGGGCGGAGTTCGTCGAGTACGGATACGGCGCGGCGAAAGTGGATCGCATCGCCGAGCGGGCGGAACTGACCAGAGGGGCGGTGTATTCGAACTTTCCCGGCAAACGCGCGTTGTATCTCGCGGTGCTGGTCGACCTGGTCGAGCAGGCGGACACCCCGCACGCCGCCGAGGAGCCGGGGTCGGCGGGCGAAGCACTGGGCACGTTCGCGCGGGTCTGGCTGGACAGGCTGCCCCTGGTCGACGACCCCGCTGCCGGCGGACGCCTGCAGTTGCGTTCCCTGACCGGTGTCATCGAGGACGAAACGGGACGAGTGGTCCTCGCCCAGACCGCCCGGCTGGAAGCGCTGCTGCTGGCGCTGACACTGGAGTCCTGCGCCCCCGAAGATCCACCGGCGCGCCGTGTCCGCCTGGCCGAGCTGGCGTTGACGCTGCTCGGCGGTTCGAGTCTCATCGCGGAACAGGCTCCCGGCTTCGGCGACCCCTTCGACCGGGCACGCGCGTGCGAGCACCTGGCGAGCCTCGACCTCACAGACGTCTGGGCACCGGCTCATCTGCCCTACGTGACACCCGCGACTCGAGTGCGGGAGCCATGGGCGCCGCCCGCCGATGTCCGCGATCCGCTCACCGCGGACATGGTCGATCTGGCCTCGGACGGCGTGGTGGTCGTCCTGGGAGGTGGGCGGCTGGAGGCGGCCGAGGAGGCCGTGCGGTCGGCGCGGCCCGGCGAGCAGGTCACCATCGTCGTGGTCACCGGAGATGCCGCGAACATCGGCCAGCTCATTCGCCTGCGCGTCGGCGACCTGGTGGCATGCCTGCGACAGGTCTCCCCTTCCCCGCTGCCGGAGCACCTTCATCTCGTGTTCGACGACGATGGTCGCGTCGCGGCCGCGGTCGGCCTGTCAGAAGTCGGCGACAGCACCGAAGCCGCGGTGCGCGTCCGCGAGAAGGCCGTCGTCGCCCGGGCTCAGGGCCGGGGCGCCGCGTACGCCGTCGCGAAACCGGCGACCGCTCGTACCGAAGGAGCCACGACGTGACCCGCGCCGGATCGGATACCGGACTGCTCGTGCTGCATGCCCTGCGCTGCGGTGGCTATGCCGGATTGCCGCGCTTGTCGGCGACCACCGGATTGAGCGAGTCCGAACTCGAGTCGGAGCTGATCGACCTCGCGGTCGCGGGACAGGTCACGCGGCTGAGCGGCCTTGACGCCTGGGGTTGCACCGATGCCGGACGCGAAGCCGATGCCGAGCGCATCACCGCACAGCTGGAGGCCGCCGGTGCTCGCGCGGCGGTCAAGGCTGCGTTCGACCGGTTCCTGGTGCTCAACCCGGAACTGCTCGACCTCTGCACCGCATGGCAGCTCCGCCCCGTGGAGGGAGAGCGGATCGTGAACGACCACGACGACCCGGCCTACGACGCCCGCGTCCTGGATCGTTTCGCCGACCTGCACGAGCGCACGATGCCGGTGTGCCACGCCTTGGAAACGGCGCTGCCGCGCTTCGGCCGATACCGCGTGCGACTGGCGAGCGCCCTCGACCGGGCCCGATCAGGCGAACTGGCCTACGTCGCGGATTCGACCGCGTCCTACCACGTCGTCTGGGCCGAACTGCACGAAGATCTCCTTGCGACACTGGGCATTCCGCGGTGAAGTGGCTGCGAGAGCTCACCCCGGACACCCGGGAAGATCCCGGGCTCATCGGCGCCAAGGCCCACGGACTCCTCGATCTGCACCGGCTCGGCCTGCCGGTGCCGGCCGGATTCGTGGTCACCACCGAAGCGTGTCGCGCCTTCCTGCGCGACGGCCACTTCCCCGACGGGCTCCGTGACGAGCTGGCCGCGGCGACGCGAACATTGGAAGAGACCGCCGGCTCGTCACCGCTGACCGTGTCGGTGCGTTCCGGGGCCGGCGTGTCGATGCCCGGCATGATGGACACCATCCTGAATCTCCGGCCCACCGCCGAGCAGCTGGAACCGGCCGTCGAGGCGGTCTTCGCCTCCTGGGAGACACCGCGGGCACGCACCTACCGGGAACTGCACGGCATCGACCACGATCTGGGCACCGCCGTGATCGTCCAGGAAATGGTCTACGGCGACCGAGACGACCGAAGCGGCACCGGAGTCGCCTTCAGCAGGAACCCCAACACCGGTGAGCCCGCCCCGTTCGGCGACGTGCTGTTCGGCCATCAGGGGGTAGACGTCGTCGCGGGCACCTCGCCTGTCCTGCCGCTCACCGGCCTCGCCACCCGCGAACCGCACGTCTGGAAGACACTGACCGAAGCCCTGGACCGGCTGGAAGACCACTACCGCGACGCGGTCTATGTCGAGTTCACCTTCGAAACCGGGGTCCTGTGGCTCCTCCAAGTACGCCCCGGACGCTTTACCGGTGCCGCGGCGATCAGGGTCGCCGTCGACCTCGCCGACGAAGGACGCATCAGCCGAACCGAGGCGGTGCACCGGGTTTCACGCCGTCAGGTCGAGCGTGCCCGCACACCTCGCATCGCCCCGCGGCCGGATACGACCCTGCTCGGTCGCGGAACAGGGGCGTGCCCAGGCGTCGCGACCGGCAGGATCGCCACGACCACCGAGGCCGCGAGACGGATGGCGGCCGACGGCCCGGTCATCCTCGTCCGCCCCGAGACCTCACCGAACGACATGAACGGACTCGCCGTGGCGGCGGGCATCCTCACGGCACGGGGCGGCCCGGCCAGTCACGCCGCCGTCGTCGCCCGTTCCCTCGGCAAACCCGCCGTGGTCGGCATGGGCACGCTCGCCATCGACGAGACGAACGCGTCGATCACCGTGGGCGAGCGCACTCTCGCCGAAGGAACGCTCGTGACCATCGACGGAACCGGCGGAGAGGTCGCCCTCGGCGGCGTGCCGACGGTCACGAGGGAGAACGGGGACCATCTGGAACGCTTCCTGGCCTGGACCGAAGAAGATGCTCGCCTGTCGCGGTCGTGAGTGGCGATTCGGGTTAGAACACGAATCGCCACTCACGACGCTCAGGGGCGCTGACCCGGCCCGAAACCCGTCCATCGCAGCTCTTCCGGGAGATGCCCCATGTCGTTGTACATCAGCAAGGACGGGGCGGCGCCGTCGTAGTGGTCGATCACCGTCAACGCGGTGTTCCCACAGCTCAATCCCAGCCAGCGCTCCGGAGGCGCGTCGAGCGCGTCGCACACCAACCAGGCGACCGGGTAAGCGTGCGTCACCAGCACCTCGTGCGTTTCCACCTCGGCAGGGCGAGCGAAACGCTCCGTCAACGCGGCGGCGATCCGCGCCCCCTCGGCCGCTTCCTCGGGGTCGTAGCCGTCGAACAGCCCGCGCCAAGCCGGAGGCGGATCGGCCGGCACGTGCGGCACGTTGTCCACCAGCTCCGTCGCCTCGCCCACCGACGCACCCCTGAGATGCTCGCCGATGATCTCCGCGGTCTTCACCGCACGCGACAGCGGCGAATGCCATACGGCGTCCACCGGCAGGCGTGCCAGCCGCTTCGCCAGCAGCTCGCACTGGCGCCGCCCCACTTCCGTCAACTCGCCGAACGGATCCGCGGCCCCGTGCCGGACCACGTACAGGTGTCTCGTCGCCATGACGCCTCACTCTCGGATGTTGTTACCATTCCAATGGTAACAACATCCAGCTCAGCGAAGGAACGGTTCGTACTGCCGCTGGAGGCGGAGTGCCTGGATCTGACGCGTGGTGTCGAGCGCGACGCCGACGAGGAAGACGAGGACCACCTGCAAGGCCACGCCGACGACGGGAACCCGCGGACTCACGTCCAGCAAGCCCAGCCCGGCGACCGGGATCACCGCGACCACTCCCGAGCAGAGAGCTCCGAAGGCGATGATCCGGCGGTTCACGTATTCGAGGTATTCGGCGGTCCAGTTCCCCGGCCGGATCCCGGGGACGAAGCCGCCGACCCGCACCAGTTCGCTCGCTACCTTGTCCATGTCCTGTGCCACGGCCGCCCTCATGAAGGCGAAGAGGCAGACGAGCAGGAAATAGACCGCGATCCGCCTGGGATCGCCCTCGTCACGCAGCCACTCCAACCAGGTCGCGCCGGGCAAGAGCACCGGCACGGACAGCAGCACCGCGGCCAGCACGGCCGGGCTGTTCGCCTGGGGGAACCGAAGCGGGATGTAGGTCGAGGTCCCGCCGAAGGCACGCCTGCCGATCATCCGCTTGGCGTACTGCACCGGGACTCGACGCTGTCCCTGCGCGACGACGATCGTGATCACCGTGATCGACAGCGTCACCACGGCCATGACCGCGATGGCCCCCCAGCCCGTCTTTTCGTGCAGGCGCAGGAATTCCGGCGGCAGCACGGCCAGCACCTGCGCGAGCAGCAGGATCCGGACGCCGTCACCGAATCCCCGCTCGGTGATCACCTCGGTCAGCCGCAGGACAAGCGCGGTGCCCACCGTCAGGCACGCCACGGCGACGACTGTGTCGAGGGCCTCCTGACCGCGAAACCCGAGCACGCCGATCGCGCCCAGCAGGCCGAGTCCGACGGTGAGCCGTCGCCGGTACCGCTTGAGCACACGTGCGCCGGCTTCGCCTTCGTCCCTCAGCGCGGCCAGCCGCGGGATCAGGACGATCAGCGCGCGCAGGACGGGCGGCGCCGCTAAGCAGGGAAGGACACCGAAAGCGAACAACGGCAGCGTGAACAGGCCGCCGCCGGTGAGGAGGTCGAGGATCCAGCGCAGCGGGTGATCGGCTTCCGGTGCGCGGACGGTCACGGAGGGGGCCGGCACGCTCTGGCCCAGCCGGAACACCACGATCACACCCAGCGTGACCAGGATCCGGCGGCGAAGGGAGGCTCTGTCGTTCATCGTGAGGATCACGCTAGGGACGACCGATGAAATTACGATGACACCGCCCGCGCCCAGGTCACAGCAAAGGCGCCCTCGACAAGGCCGCCCTCAGCTTGTCGAGCACCTCGCCCGCCGTGCCTTCCGCGGTGCATCCGGCCGCCTGGCGATGCCCGCCGCCACCCAGTTCCCCAGCCGCGGCCGAAACGTCGACGCCGCCCGTGGACCGGAGCGAGATCTGCCACCGCTGCTTCGGCCCGATCGGCTCGGCTTCCTTGAGCACCACGGCGACCCCGGCCTCCCGCGTGGACCGGACGACGTCGATGACCGCTTCGACCTCCTCCGCGCGCACGCTCCGCGCGACGTCGAGCGTCACGACCGCGTGCGCGAGCCCGAAACCGCGCGCCTCGTCCGGCTCGAGCCGGGCCCCCGCGAGCACGTCCGAAAGCATCGGCAGCCACGCGAACGGATGATCGTCGACGATCTCGCGGACCACCCTGTCCGGGTCCACACCCGCTTCGAGCAGCTTCGCGGCCATCAGATGGGTGGACGGCCGGGCCCGGCGGAACCCGCTCGTGTCGGTGACGAGCCCCGCGTAGAGACAGCGCGCGATCGGCTCGTCGATCTCGGTGCCCAGCTCCTGCAGCAACGCGAAAACGAGGACTGCGGTGGCTTCGGCGGTGTCGTCGACGACGTGGTGCGTGCCGTAGAAGACGTTGGACGCGTGATGATCGATCACCAGGACGTCGCCCCCGGCCGCGCGGACGGCGTCCACCCGCGGCGCGAGCTTCCCGAGCCTGCCCGGGGTCGGCGTGTCCAGCGCGACCAGGAGCCGCTCACTCTCCGGCAGCTCGCTCGCGGGGACGTAGAGCCCGCCGACGTCCAGGCCCCGCAGGGTTTCGGGCATCTCCTCGGGCTCGCCGACCGAGACGCGGACCTTGACGCCGCCGCGCGACTGGAGGGCCCGGCCCAGCGCCAGCGCGCTGCCGAGCGCGTCGGCGTCCGGACGGACATGGCCGAGCAGGGTCACGTCGTTCGCGCGCGCCAGCAGGGCGGCGGCTTCCTTGAGGTTCGGCACTGGAGTCGCTGTCACAATCAGTCAAGCTACGCTCTACCGGATGTCCGAGTACGCGATCCTGGTCTACCCGTCCGCCAACCGGGTCTACACCGACTCCACCCCGGCCCTGCTGCGCGCGGAGCTGGCGGTGTTCGGTCTGTCCGCTTTGGAGACCGAGGTCTCCGAGATCGGCGAGACGGAACTCGGCGGCGTCGGCTACCTCACCTTCACCACGCCCGCCCCGTTGAGCGACCGCGATCTCGCGCTCCTTTCGAACCTTTCCGCGCTGTACGCGCTGTTCGAACTCGGCGACGGCGTCCTGAAGCCGGTGACGATCAGCCCGCTCGCGAACTTCGACTCGGATCTGCTGACCATCCAGAAGTACCCCGGCAAGACGAACGAGCTGTTCACGAAACTGCTCGTCAACGTCACCCTGCTGGCCACGGCGGACCCGGCAGCGATGCTGGAGAAGCCGCTGCACCTGCTGGACCCGCTCTGCGGCCGCGGCACCACGCTGAACCAGGCGATGATGTACGGCTTCGACGCGACAGGTCTCGACGTCGACGGCAAGGATTTCGACTCCTACGAGCTGTTCATCAAGACCTGGCTGAAGCAGAAGCGCGTCAAGCACAGCGCCGAAACCGGTCAGGTGCGCCGCAACAAGGTCCGGCTCGGCAGGCGGCTCGACATCGGCTTCGGGATCACGAAGGAGCAGTACAAGGCCGGCGAGGTGCGCAAGCTGAGCTACCTCAACTGCGACACACTCACCACGGACGAACTGCTGCGGCCGAACTCGGTGGACCTCATCGTCACCGACGCCCCGTACGGCGTGCAGCACGGCAGCCACCGCACCCAGGACGCGTCGCTCGCGCGCAGCCCGCGGGACCTGCTCGCGGCCGCCGTCCCGGTGTGGACACGGGTGCTGCGGCCCGGCGGCGCGCTCGGCATCTCCTGGAACACCAACGTCGCGCCGCGCGAGGAACTCGCCGCGATCCTGGACAAGGCGGGACTGCGGGTGCGCGAAGACGGGCCGTTCGCGGAGTTCTCGCATCGCGTGGACCAGGCGATCGTGCGGGACCTGATCGTCGCGGCGAAACCGGCCTCGTGAGTGGTGCAGGGCTTAGGCACCTACGCGGTTCCGGCTGCGGTTGGTGCCAGGCCCCGGTCCGTGAAGTCGCCGGAGGGCGCCTGCAGCGGGCAGATCGGGATCGCAGGTCCGTGAAGGACTCCTTCCCTACCCTGAGAGTAGGGAAGGAGCCCCTCACTACTCGCCAGAACCGTCCATAACACTCACGAGGGTCAGGCGATGCGTTCCCCCACGAACTTCAGCACGTCGGGCATGACCCCGCGCCAGTAGTCGTCGTTGTGCTCACCGTCGGACATCTTCGCGACGGCGGGGTCGAGTGCCTTGATGAGTTTGCGATCGGCGCGGGCGAAGGGATCCGAGTTCCCGCACCACACCCCCGTCGACGACGCCGAGAGGTCGCCGGTGTGCAGCAGCGGCTCGTGCGATTCCCATTGCTCGCGATCCGCGAAGACCTTGCGGGACTTGGCATCGGGCCAGCTCACGAAGAGCGCGGCACTCGCCACGGCGACGGCTTTGAGGTTCTTGTGATCGCGGGCGTAGCGCAGTGCGCCGAAGCCGCCCATCGAGATCCCGAAGATCGCCGACGCCGGCCGCAGCTGGCGCTGGGCGAGCCAGCCGGGGAGTTCGTCGGACAGCATCCGCTGCGGGTCATCGGCCTTGCCGACGTCCACCCAGTAGTTGTCGCCGTCGACGGCGGCCACCGCGAAGCCGGGCAACCCGGCGGCGACGGCTTTGTTCAGCGCGTCCTGCACACCGAGGTTCAGGAACGTGCGGGCGTCCGCGCCGCGCCCGTGGAGGGCGAAGCAGACCGGCATCCCGACCCGGGAGACACCGTCCGGCGCGATGATGACGAGGTTGACGTCGCGGTTGCGGGCCGCGGACCGCATCTTCTGCACCGTGACCGCTTCGGTGAGCGGCGTCGGGGTGGACGGTGGGGCCACCGGCGGCGGCCCCACCAAGGGCCGGTTCTCGGCGCCGCAACCGGAAACCAGCGCCGAGCCGCCGAGAGCCGCGGCTCCCAGCAGCAGGCCACGCCGGCTCACGGCGTGGCCCACTCCCTCAGCTACGGGTCTCCTCATCGGCGAACTCATCGTCTTCGGCCTCTTCCCGCGGCGGCTTGTACGGGTCGGGTTCGCCGGCGTGCTGCGCACCGGTCGCCCGCCGGGCGACCTCCGCATCGGCTTCCCTGGCCTTCGCGAGGAGGTCTTCGATGCGCTTGGCGTCCTCAGGAATGCTGTCGGCCACGAAGGCCAGCGTCGGAGTGTAGCGGACTCCCGTGCCCTGACCGACCTTCGTCCGCAGCACACCGCGGGCGGATTCGAGCGCCGCGGCGGCACCGGTGTGATCGGGCGTGGATTCCAGATTCTCGCCGAGCACCGTGTAGTAGACCGTGGCGTCGTGCAGATCCGCCGTGATCTTCGTGTCGGTGATCGTCACGTGGTTGAGCCGCGGATCCTTGATGTCGTGCTCGATCGCGTGCGCGACGATCTGTGAGATCCGCTTGGCGAGCTTGCGAGCCCGAGCGGGGTCGGCCATGGGGATTCGTCTCCTCGAAAGATCTTTCGTCAGTCGTCCGGGCCGAGCAGCCGGCGATGGGCGGAGAGCAGTTCGAACTCCGGCCTTCCGGCCACGAAGCGCTCACACGAGTCGAGCACGTCACGGACGTGCACGCCAGTCGCCGCGACCACGGCCACACCGATCAGTGCCCGCCGATGCAGGTCTTGCTGGCCGGCCTCGGCGACGGAGACGTCGAAACGCCTGCGCACTTCGGCCAGCACCGGCTTGATCACGGATCGCTTCTGCTTGAGCGAGTGGACGTCGCCCAGCAGGATGTCGAGCTCAAGAGCTCCTACGAACATATGGGGTTCTGGGTTGTCGAGAAGTGAAGCGGCGCTCCCCCGCCCAGATGCGAGGGAGCGCCGCCCGTGTCACTTACGCACGCGGCTTTTCGCGCTGCTCGTACGTCTCGATGACGTCGCCGAGCTTCAGATCGCTGTAGTTACCCAAGGTGAGACCACACTCGAAGCCCTCCCGGACCTCGGTGACGTCGTCCTTTTCGCGCTTCAGCGAGTTGATCGGCAGGTTCTCGACGATGACGTTGCCGTCACGGAGGAGACGACCCTTGGCGTTACGCCGGATCTCGCCCGAGATGACCATACAACCGGCGATCGTACCGACCTTCGACGACTTGAAGATCCCGCGGATCTCGGCCTTGCCCAGCTCGACCTCTTCGAAGATCGGCTTGAGCATGCCCTTGAGCGCGGCTTCGATCTCGTCGATCGCCTGGTAGATGACCGTGTAGTACCGGACGTCGACGCCCTCGCGGGTGGCCCGCTCGGTCGCCTTGCCCTGTGCCCGCACGTTGAAGCCCAGGACGATCGCGTTGGACGCGGTCGCCAGGTCGATGTCGGACTCCGTTACGCCACCGACACCGCGGTGGACCACGTTGAGCTCGACCTCTTCTTCGCCGACATCCAGCTGCATCAGCGAGGCTTCGAGGGCTTCGACCGTACCGGAGTTGTCACCCTTGATGATCAGGTTAAGGGTGCTCGTCTCCTTCAAGGCCTCATCGAGGTCTTCCAGGCTGACCCGCTTACGACGCGACGCGTTGAGCGCGTTGCGGGTGCGGGCCGAACGCCGCTCGGCGATCTGCCGGGCGACCCTGTCCTCGTCGACGACGAGGAACGTGTCACCGGCGCCGGGCACCGAGGTGAACCCGATGACCTGGACCGGACGCGACGGGGTCGCTTCGGTGACGTTGACGTTGTGCTCGTCGACCATCTTCCGCACGCGGCCGTACGCGTCACCGGCGACGACGGAGTCACCGACGCGCAGCGTTCCGCGCTGGACCAGCACCGTGGCGACCGGACCGCGACCGCGGTCCAGGTGCGCCTCGATCGCGACGCCCTGGGCCTCCATGTTCGGGTTGGCCCGCAGGTCGAGCGCCGCGTCCGCGGTCAGCAGGATCGCCTCGAGGAGACCATCGATGTTGATGTTCTCCCGCGCCGAGATCTCGACGAACATCGTGTCGCCGCCGTACTCCTCGGCCACGAGGTTGTACTCGGTGAGCTGCTGCCGGATCTTGTCCGGGTTCGCGCCCTCCTTGTCGATCTTGTTGATCGCGACCACGATCGGGGCCTTGGCGGCCTGCGCGTGGTTGATCGCCTCGACCGTCTGCGGCATGACGCCGTCGTCGGCCGCGACCACGATGACCGCGATGTCCGTGGCGTTCGCACCACGAGCACGCATGGCGGTGAACGCCTCGTGACCCGGGGTGTCGATGAACGTCACGAGACGCGGGTTGCCCTCGAGCTCGGTCTCGATCTGGTAGGCGCCGATGTGCTGGGTGATGCCACCGGCTTCGCCCTCGCGCACCTTCGTCTTGCGGATCGTGTCGAGCAGCCGGGTCTTACCGTGGTCGACGTGACCCATGATGGTCACGACCGGCGGACGGACCTGCAGATCCTCTTCCTCACCCGCGTCTTCGCCGTAGGTGATGTCGAAGGTCTCCAGCAGCTCGCGGTCTTCTTCCTCCGGGCTGACGACCTGGACGACGTAGTTCATCTCGCCGCCGAGCAGCTCGAGGATGTCGTCCGACACGGACTGCGTCGCCGTGACCATCTCACCGAGGTGGAAGAGCACCTGCACCAGCGAAGCCGGGTTGGCGTCGATCTTCTCGGCGAAGTCGGTCAGCGAGGCACCACGCGGCAGGCGGATCGTTTCGCCGCTGCCCTTGGGCAGGCGAACGCCACCGACGCTGGGCGCCTGCATGTTGTCCATGTACTCCATGCGCTTCTGGCGCTTGGACTTCCGGCCCTTGCGAGCGGGACCACCGGGACGCCCGAAGGCACCCGCGGTACCACCGCGACCACCGGGGCCACCACGACCGCCGCCGCCACGGAAACCGCCGCCGCCGGCCGGGGCACCGCCGCCGCCACCGGGGCCACCGCCACCGGGACGGAAACCGCCGCCACCGCCACCGCCGGGACGGAAACCGCCACCGCCACCGCCACCACCGGGACCGCCGCGGAAGCCTCCGCCGCCGCCACCGGGACCGCCACGAGCGCCGCCGCCGGGGCCGCCACGGGCTCCGCCACCGGGGCCACCACGGGCTCCACCGGGACCGCCTGCCGGACGGGCCGGACGGCCCGGCATCATGCCGGGGTTCGGGCGCGGGGGCATGTTGCCCGGGCTCGGCCGGTTACCACCGGGAGCGCCGCCACCGGGACGCGGAGGACGGTTGTCGCCACCCTGCTGCTGGCCACCGGGACGCGGAGGACGGTTGTCGCCGCCCTGCTGGCCGCCACCGGGACGGGGGCCGGACGGACGCGGGGCCGGGGAACCCGAACCCACACCGAACGGGTTGTTGCCGACACGCGGGGTGCGCGGGCCGGGCTTCGGGCCGCCGGGCTTGGGGCCCTGTGGCTTCGGCGGCACGACCGAACCCTGCGACGGCGTCTGGGACGCCGGCGGGGTGGCCGGTGCTGCCGGGGTTTCCTTGGGCTCGGGCTGCTTCGGCTCGGCCGGAGCGGCCTTCGCCGCCGGAGCGACCTCTTCCTTGGGCGCCGGCGGCCTGGGACCGGGGCGCGGACCCGGGCGGACGCCCGGGGTGTTGGGACGGGACGGCTGCTGGGCCGGGGCCGACGCCGCCGGAGCGGACTCCGCGGGAGCGGCCGGGGCCTCGGTCTTCGCCGCGGGCTGGGCCTGCTTCGCGGCCGGAGCCGGGGCAGCGGGCTTCGCGGGAGGCGCGGGCGAAGGGCGCGGGCCGGGGGTCGGGACCGACTTCTTCTTGCCGTCCTTGGACGGGTACGCGTCACGGAGACGGCGGGCGACCGGCGCCTCGACGGTGGACGACGCGGACTTCACGAACTCGCCCTGTTCCTTCAACTTGGCGAGAACTTCCTTGCTGGTGATGCCGAGCTCTTTCGCGAGCTCATGTACTCGGGCCTTGCCTGGCACAGCTCTCCTCATCTGGGGAGGCCGGCGGCAGACCCGCAGACCTCGTCCTATTGTCGCGCGTTCATTGATTCAGCTTCACGGCTGACTCATGACGGGTCGACCTGCTTCCTGATTCCATCCGGCACCGGGGATGTCCCGGCGCCCTTAGCCTTCGGCGTGCCGCTCCAGGCGTTCGTGGACACCCTGGGCGTCGAGCGACCCTGGAACACGAAGTGCTCGGGGGAACGCCCTGCGCCGCTCGGCCTTGGCCAGACAGTCCGGCACGGGGTGCAACCAGGCACCCCGGCCCGGCAACCGCCGACGTTCGTCGACGATCAACCGACCGTCCGCCGCGACCACTCGCAGCAACTCGCCGATCAAGGCCCGCTTACGGCAACCCACACAGGTGCGGACCGGGGTTTCCCGGTCATGCTGGAGGTCGGTTCCCGGCCGCGGGCTCTGAACCACTTGTAAGTCTACCGCTTCGACCTTCACTCAGCCGAACCGGTTGCCGCGGCGGGCCGCGGCTGCCCGGCGTGCGCTTCGTCACCCTGGTCAGGGGCGGCGTCGCTGCGGATGTCGATACGCCAGCCGGTGAGGCGGGCGGCGAGGCGGGCGTTCTGCCCTTCCTTGCCGATCGCGAGCGAAAGCTGGTAGTCCGGGACGACGACGCGAGCGGTCTTGGCCCGCTCGTCGACGACCCGTACGGAGATAACCTTCGCGGGCGACAACGCATTCCCGACGAACTTCGCCGGGTCCTCGGAGAAGTCGATGATGTCGATCTTCTCGCCCGCCAGTTCGCTCATCACGTTGCGCACCCGCGCGCCGACCGGGCCGATGCAGGCACCCTTGGCGTTGACGCCGGGCACCGTCGAGCGGACCGCGATCTTGGTGCGGTGCCCGGGTTCCCGCGCGACGGCGGCGATCTCGACCGTGCCGTCGGCGATCTCGGGGACCTCCAGGGCGAACAGCTTGTGCACCAGCTTCGGGTGCGAACGCGACAACGTGATCTGCGGACCGCGGTTGCCACGCGAGACGGTGACGACGTAGGCCTTGATCCGGTCGCCGTGCTCGTAGGTCTCGCCGGGCACCTGCTCGATCGCGGGCAGCACGCCCTCGATGTCGCCCACCTGGATGATGACCATGCCGCGGGCGTTGGCGCGGGCGTCACGCTGCACCACGCCGGCGACGATCTCGTTCTCCTTGGCGGAGAACTCGCCGAAGGTCTTCTCGTGCTCGGCGTCGCGCAGACGCTGCAGGATGACCTGGCGCGCGGTGGTCGCGGCGATCCGCCCGAAGCCTTCGGGGGTGTCGTCCCATTCCTCGTCGGTCTGGCCGTCCGGGGTGAGGGTGTGCGCGAGGACGCGGACCAGTCCGCTCTTGCGGTCGATGTCGATCCTGGCGTGCGGCTGGTGGCCCTCGGTGTGCTTGTACGCGGTGAGCAACGCGGTTTCGATCGCTTCGATCACCGTCTCGAAGGGGATGTCCTTGTCCCGTTCGATCGCGCGCAGCGCTGCGATGTCGACGTTCACTTCGGCTCCTCCTTCGGCTCCGTGGTGGCGGCGTTCAGGGCCGACGCATCGTTTTCCAACAGTTTCAGGTCCTCGGCAGGTGGTTGCTTGAATTCGATCTCGATGACCGCTTTGGCCACCGAGGCGTAGGGGACGTCCCGGATCTCGCCGTCGACGAGCACGCGCGCGGACTTCTCCCCCGCGTGACCGACACGGCCGATGAAGGCGGCGCCTTCGGCCGGGGTGATCTTGACGAGGCGGAACTTCGCGCGCCGCCAGTGCCGCCGCACGGTCAGCGGCCGATCGAGGCCGGGCGACGTGACCTCGAGCGTGTACGCACTCGCGATCACGTGCTCGTTCTCGTCGAGCGCGGCGGAAACAGCCCGGCTGACGCTCGCCACCTCGTCCAGCCCGACGCCGTCGTCCCCGTCGACGACGACCTTGACCAGCTGACGGCGGCCTGCCTGCTGGACCTCGAAGGAATCGAGGTCGAAACCCGCGGCCTTGACGGCTTCGGCCACGATGGGCTCCAGCCTGCTGGCGAGGTCGTTGGGCACGGTGGAGCGCTCCTGTTCGGCTGTGGGCGACCCGGCGGTGTGGATCCGGGTTCGGTAGTGGTCCAGCTTATCCGGTCACCCCCGCGTGACGCGCGAGCGGCGGCCCCGCACGGGGTACTGGCAGGATGGGGCGGCGTGACCGGAAGATCGACAGAGCCCACCTCGCCGAGCCGTCGCACTTTCCTGCGGATGGGAGCGCTGGCCGTGGTGGCCGTGCCGCTGGCCTCCGCCTGCTCCCCCGGCTTCGACGAAACCCCCGATCCGCTGGGCCCGTTGCTGCGTGCGGCGGAGACCGACGCGGCGGGCGCGAAGGCGTTGCCAGGCGCCGAGGGCGAAGCGGTCGCGACGGCGCGGGCCGCCCACGCGACGGCGCTCAAGACCGAGGTGGACCGGCTCAACCGGCCGAAACCGGAGCAGCAGGGCCCGGCGGAGAACCCGCCGTCGTCGGTGGACGGCCTCAAGGAACGGCTCGCGCAGGCCCGCAAGCAGGCCGAAGGTCTCGTGCCTGCACTGCCGCGCTACCGCGCCGGGATGGTCGCCTCGATCGCGGCGGGCTGCGCGGCGCTGCAACAGAGCTCGGACAAACTCGGCCGGGGCGACGACGCCGGACCCGTCGAGGTGCCTGCCGGAGTCCAGCTCGGCGGGGAGACGACGGAAGCCGTCCAGCAGGCGCTGGCCGCCGAACACGCGGCGGTCTGGGTGTACGGGCTGGTCAGCGCGTACCTGCCGGCCGCCTTCACCGGCGCGGTGAGCCGCGGCACGGCCGAGCACGTCAAGCGGCGGAACGTCTGCGAGCGGATGCTTTCCGCCGCCGGGCAGACCCCCACCGGACCCGAGGCCGCGTACGTGCCGCCGAGGCCGGTGACCGAGGCGAACTCGGCGATGGAACTGGTGGCGACGGCCGAATCGGACGCGGCGGCGGCCTGGCTCGGCGTGATCGACCGGACCGACGACGCGGCTCTGCGGACGACGGCGCTGAACGCGCTGATCGGCTCGGCGCGGCGAGGGACCGCTTGGCGGGCCGAGTTCGGTGCGAAGCCGGTGGCGATCGCGATGCCGGGCCAGTCGGCTTAACGGCCTTCGCGCCACTTCGGTCCCCATCGCACCGCTTCGGTCCCATCGCGCGCGCTATGAAGGACTCCTTCATAGCAAAATTTGCAATGAAGGAGTCCTTCATAGCGTTCGTGCGGGCGTGACGGGACCGGTCAGCGGCGCAAGTCACCCGAGAGCCGCAGGGCGTCGGTCGCGATCCGCTCCAGCATCGCCTTGTCGGTCTGCTTGTTGTAGAAACCGGCCAGCACGATGGCCACCTCGGGTCCGGTGACGTGGGAGTCGTAGGCCGCGTCCTGTCCGGAGATCTTCGGGGCGCCCTGTGCCTTGAAGGTGCCGTCGCGCACCAGGTCGGACACGTTGCCCGTGCCGTCCTTGTCGGTGAGCGCCTTGAGCTGGGTCGCGGTGACCTCGCCGGGCATGGTGACGAGGACGACCGACACCAGCGCCTTCTTCCCTCCGGTCTCCGTTGTGTAGAGCGCCCGCGACAGCCGCTTGCACGGCGTCTGCGTGAAGAACCCCTTGGTGTCGCCGTAGGCCTTGCTCGCGCAGTCGGTGGTGACCTGCGGGCCTTCGACCAGCGTGTACTGGAACTGGCCACTCTTCGTCGGCGTGTCCGCGACCGGGGTCGGCTCGGGCTCGTGCCGGATCAGCCACCAGAGCAGCGCGGAAACGACCGCGATGGCGACCAACCCGGCGCCTTTCAGCGCCAGGCCCTTGGTGTCCCTCGACGGCGACGGCGCGGACGGCGGCCCGCCCGGCCCTGCCGGTCGCACCGGCTGAAGCCGGGCCGTTTCCGTCGGTCCCGGGGTAAATTGCGCACCAACCACGGGAACATACGGTAGTTCACGCCGCTCCGGCGGTTCACCTGAACGTGCTTATCACCCGTTCGACGTCGTCAGCCGTGTTGTAGAGATGGAACCCGAAACGCTGCCTTCCGGCCCGGGTACCGGCCACGATGCCCGCTTCCTTCACCCGGGCGGCGTCGGCGTCGAGCGAGACGATCGCGCTCCCCTGACCGGGTGAGCCGAGCGCTTCGAGGAGTGAGTCGGCGAGGCCGACGCAGTGCGCGCGGACGGCCTCGAGGTCGAGGGAGCCGAGGTAGTCCAGGGAGACGGCGGCGCCGACGAACGAGAGCCAGGCCGGGGACAGGTCGAGCGACCGGGTGCCCTCCGCGAGTCGCAGCGGGAGGCCGTAGACGGTCTGCCAGCGGTCCTCCCCCGCGTACCAGTTCGCGGCGACCGGCACGGCCCGCTCCAGCACCCGCGGATGCGCGGCCAGCCACGCCGCCCCGCGCGGCGCGAGCAGCCACTTGTACCCCGCGGCGACCACCCAGTCGGCCCAGCCGAGGTCGAGCGGCTGCCAGCCGGCGGCCTGGGTGGCGTCGAGCAGGACCGCCGCACCCGCCGCCTCGGCCGCGGCGCGAAGCGCGCCGAGATCGATCCGGGCGCCGTCCGCCGACTGGACGACGCTGACCGCGACGAGGTCGTGCCCCTCGACGCGTTCGGTCAGCTCGGTCAACGGGACTTCGGTGACCTTCACCCCGCGGTGCGCCTGAGCCGCGAACGGGAAGGTGACGCTCGTGAAGTCGTTCCCGGCGACCAGCACACTGGCGCCGTCGGGCAGTCCGGCCGCCACGTTCGCGATCAGCTGCGAAACCGACGCCCCGATCGCGACCCGCTCCGCCGGAACCCCGATCAGCGCGCCGAACCCGGCCCGGGTCCGCGCGACGGGCTCGTCGAAGTCCGCCGGGCGGGCCTCGCCGCGCCGCCACCGCTCGACCGCCTCGGCCACCGCGTCGGCCGCGTGCGACGGCGGGATGCCGATACTGGGCGTGTTCAGATAACCGGGCGGGACGGCGAATTCGGCTCCGAAGGTCTGCATGCTCCCGAGATTAATGAGATTCCGGGAGCAGGGCCGCGACGTCGCCGTAGGACGGCGGGGTCAGCGGGAGTTCGCCGCCGTCGCGGATGGCCGTCACCGTGCGCAGTGTGGCGGCCAGCGCCATCCGGTACGGCAGCGATCCGAGGCTGATCCGTGCGACGCCGAGTTCCGCCGCTCCCGCGACGGTGACCTTGCCGGGGACGAACAGCAGGTTCAGCGGTTTCGCGACGGCCTTCACCAACCGCTCGACGTCCGCGGGTTCGGCGAGCCCCGGCGCGAACACTCCGTCGGCTCCAGCGTCCACATAGGACCGGCAACGTTCGATCGCGGTGCCGATGTCGGGCTCCCCCAGCCAATGCGTGTCCGTCCGCGCGTTGACGAAGAGATCCGGAGCGTGCTCCTTCGCAGCCGCGATCTTGGCCGCGTGCCGCGCAGGGTCGCCGAGGGCGTCTTCGAGGTTGATGCCCGCGACACCGGCTTCGGCGAGTTCCGCGGCGAGCGCGCCGACCTCGCCCGGGTCGTCGCTGAACCCGTCCGCGAGGTCGACGCTGATCAGCACGTCGAGCTCGGCGAGCCGCCGCGCGAGCCGGACGGTGGCGTCCTTGGAGGACGGTGCGCCGTCCGGCTCGCCCTCGGCGGCGGAAACCCCGAGGCTGGTCGTGCCGAGCGCCGGGAAGCCTTGCGCGGCCAAGAAAGCGGCCGTACCGAACTCCCAGACGTTCGGCAGGAGCAGCGGGGATCCGGGGACGTGGAGTGCGGCGAATGCGGTCATGGCACGACGGTAGCGAGCGGACGCTTCGGCGGCGGCCGACGTGTCCGGCCTGCCGCGCGGGAAGTCCGTGAAGGCCTCCTTCCCTACTTTGAGGGTAGGGAAGGAGGCCTTCACGGACCTGCGCTACGGCGCGGCGAGCCGGCCCGTCAGACCCGTTCCAGGAAAGGCGTCAGCAGGTCCGGCACGGACTCCTCGGCGAACAGCAGCCCCTGCTCCTCCCCTGCGTCGTACACCGCGTACGCCCCGCCTCCGGCGGCCGTGGTCGCCACGACGGTCAGCAAACCCTTGCGCCGCTGGAAGATCGACTGTTTCACCGTCCACCCGATCACGCCTTCGCGTTCCAGGGCGAATGTGCTCCGCCGCACCGTCCCGTGCCGTCCGACGAGGTAACGCCCGGTGATCCCGTGTCCGAGGTTGCGGTAGGCGTCCAGCGCCAGCAGCACCGAAACCGGCAGCAGCACGACACCGAGCGCGGCGCCGATCACCAGCAGGACGTCGGTCAGCAGGAGGCCGAGGATCGCGAAGATCGCCAGCAGGGCCACCACCGAACCGATCCACCAGCGCAGCAGCCGTCCCCGCGCGGCGCGCGGATGTCCGGTGAGCCGGACGGCTTCGGTCGGCGAGACGGGTTCACGCAGCACCGTCGCGGCGACCCGGTTGGCGATCGCGACGGGCGCGGCCGGCAGAAGCGTGTGGTAGTCGGTCTTGTCCTTGTCGTCGCTCTGCCGCATGCCGGTGGCGATCGCGTCGACGCGCGCCGCGCCGGAGATCCGGTTCCCGAGCGGCTCGACGAGGTCGATGCCGCGCATCCGGCGTTCCTCGATCGAGATCGAGCGCGTGGTGAACAGCCCGCGGCGTACCCGCAGTGTGCCGCCGGATTCGCGGTCGAGCCGGTAGTTCCACCACATTTCGATCCACAGGCCCAGCGCGCCGAGCACGCCGACGACCATCGCGATCGCCAGCAGGATCAGGATCGCCGCCACCAGCGGAATCCCGCGGAAGAGGCCGATCACCCAGTCGATCAGACCTTTCTGCAGGCCCGCCCATTCGGAGATCTGCATGAGGCCACCACCCGCCGCGAGGCCGAGCGTCGGGGTCAGGAACGACATCGGCGCGTAGCGGATCCAGCCCCGGTCCAGTTCGGCGAGCGGCGCGTCCTCGTCGGTCTCCGTGGTTTCCGCGCGGCGCAGCAGCTCCGCGCGCAGTCGCTCGGCCTCGGCGCGCGAGACGGGGTTGAGCTTGATCCGGCCCTGTCCGCCCGATTCGTGCGAGCCGGTGCCGATGGTCACCACCGCGACGCCGAACAGGCGATGCAGCGGGTTGGCCGTCAGGTCGACGTTGCGGATCCGTTCGCGCTGCAGGGATTTCCTCGAGCGGAAGACCAGGGTGAACGCCGTCTCCAGCCGGTCCGGCGTGAGCCGGTACCGCACTCCTTTCCAATAGAACAGCTCCGCCAGTACGCCGCCGCCGATGACGACCACTCCGCCGGCGACGACCCAGGCGAGGGCGACCCAGAGCCTCGCGCCGCCGCCCACGATCGCGAGCGTGGTCGGGATCGCGGCACCGACGGCCACGCCTGCCATCATCAGCGCGGTGACGGCGAGCGTGCGTTTGTCGAGTGTGCTCCAGCCCTCGAACTCGCCCGAGGTCATGTCGCGTCCCCCGGCGTCGCCTGCGTCGTTTCGGTGAGCTGCTCCGCCAGGCTCGCGGCCAGCTCGTGGTCGAGCCCGCGGATCTTGACCGCGCCCCGCGCCGAGGCCGTGGTGACCGTGACGGTCGCGAGCTTGAACACCTGCTGTAACGGCCCGCGCAGGGTGTCCACGGTCTGGATCCGCGACATCGGCGCGACCCGCCACTCCTGCCAGAAGAACCCGGAGCGCGCGTACACCGCCGTCTCCGTGACTTCCCAGCGATGCACCTTGAACCACCACAGCGGCATCGCGATCACCCAGACCAGCCCCAGCGCCGCGAACACCGCCGCCGGTGTCAGCAGCCAGAACCGCGCGGGCGTGATGAGCAGCCCGAGCACCACCAGTACCACCACCGGCGTACCCCAGAAAAGCGTTCCCTGCAGCCGCCACCAGCCGACGACCCGCTGATCCAGCGCGTTCCGCGGCGGCCTCAACCGCACCTTCCCCCGTTCGGCTTCCACCGAGTTCACCCCCGAGATCGTTTACAATGCGATCGCATCGTAATAGCATGCGACCGTAGTGGCAATGCGATCGCATTGCAAACAGCGGAACGGATGGTGAAGGTGCCGAAGCAGGTGGATCACGCCGCGCGGCGGGCGGAGATCGCCGAGGCGCTGACACGGCTGACGGCCACACGAGGCCTCGAGGGAGTCAGCCTCCGGCACGTCGCCGCCGAAGCGGGCATGTCGATGGGCTTGGTGCAGCACTATTTCAGGACCAAGGACGAGATGCTGCTGTTCGCCGTCGAACGCCGCTCACAGGTGTACGAAGCGCGCATCAAAGCCCAGCTGGAAGCCGGCGAACTGCCGTCGACGCCGAAGGCCATCATCCGCGCGATCCTGACCGAGATCCTGCCGCTCGACGAGCGCAGGCGCGGCGACTGGCTGATGGGCGTCGCGTTCTTCATCCGGGCGATCTCGGATCCCGCCTTCGCGGCCGCGTTCACCGACGGCGTCCCCCAGCTGTTCGACCTGCTCGCCCTCCTGATCCGGCAGGGACAGGACGCGGGCGAGGTCGACAAGTCCGCCGACCCGATGCACGAGTCCGCGATCCTCTGGGCGCTCGCCGATTCGCAGGGCACCAACATCGTGATGAAGCACCGCACCCCGGACGAGGCGCTGTCCACTGTGGACTACTACCTCGACCGGCTGTTCGGTTCTGCTCCCGATGCCGGTCAGGCGGTGAGCTGACCGTCGTAGCTCTTGCGCGCGTCGAGCACTTCGCCCATGTGGACGCGGGCCCACTTGTCGAGCATGTCGAGCGGTTCGGCGAGGTTGCGCCCGAGCTCGGTCAGCTCGTACTCGACGTGCGGAGGGATCTCCGGGTACGCGGTGCGCGTCAGGATGCCGTCGCGGACGAGGCTGCGCAGCGTCTGGGTGAGGACCTTCTGCGAGATGCCGCGCACGCGTTTGCCGATCTCGGTGAACCGGAGCGGGCCGTCACCGAGCACGCCGACGATCAGCACGGTCCACTGATCGCCGATGCGGTCGAGCAGCGCGCGGGTGGGACAGTCGGGGTCGTACGGGTTTCCGAGCACGTGACCTCCTCACTCTCCCCGGGAGAGTAACATGCCTAACGAGAGGGAGCGGGCTGCATCAGCGCCTCGAACAGCAGGATCAGATGACGGCGGCCGCGTTCCCACCGCGCCTCCAGTTCGGTCTGGTCGCGGGTCGCCCAGCTGGCGATGAGGATGCCGCGGACGACGTCCATCGCCGTGTACACCGCGTGCAGGAACTCCGGATGCGCCGCGTGGTCCGGCAGCAGCGCCTTGCCGAACTCGACCAGGCTGCTGGTCGCGATCGGCTCGACCACGGCCATCTGGGCGCGCAGTTCCGCGTCGGTCCGCGACGCCACCCACAGCTCCACGGTCGCCGAGAAGACCGGCCCCTGATGCATCTCCCACATCAGCTGCAACGCGTCGCCGACCGGGTCGGACGACGCCTTGAGCCGGTCGATCTCCGCCATCGCGACCTCGGTGCGCCTGGCCGCGAGATGCCGGATCGCGGAGGTGACGAGGTCGGTCTTGGTCGGGAAGTGATGCACCTGCGCGCCGCGGGTCACCCCGGCGCGATCAGCGACGCGGGTGGTCGTGGTGCCCGCGTAGCCGTACTCGACGAGGCAGTCGATCGTGGCGTCGAGCAGCCTGACGCGCATCGCGGCGCTGCGTTCCTCCTGCGTGCGTCGTGGTGCGGCCATGCGCCTACTTTATGGTGCGCCGCGCGAGGCGCGCGCCACGAGGCTCTCGACCATGCGCCCGAGGAAGTGGCCGAGGAAGCGGCGATAGAACCAGCCGGTGCCGGGGATCTTCGCGGTGAACGTGGAATGCCAGTGGACGTCGGTGCCGTTCCGCTCGGCGGTGAGGTCGACGTAGGCGCGGTAATCGCGCAGCGGGAGCCCCTTCTTGAGGGTGTAGCCGAAGCGCTTGCCTGGTTCGAGCGCGATGATCTCTTCACAGCTGTTGACGCCGTTGGTGCTGAAGACGCCGACGGCGCCGAGACCGTTCTCATCACCCTTTTCGAGCAGCTGGAACGAGCCCATGGGTGACCAGTCGGGCCAGCGCTCGCGGTCTACGAGGAGGGCGTAGACCGCTTCGGGACTCGCGCTCGTGTGGCCGTGGACGGATATGCGCTGGATTTTCGCCATACGTGCTCCTTGACTCGCGCAAGCAGGTGACTAATTGCGGCCGACGACCGGCACCGACAGTGAAGTCCCGCCCAGCTCGAAGGTCACCTTGGCACCGGTCGCGGGCAGCGCGGGGTCGAACATGTCCCCGTCGGTCCCGCCCAGTACGAGCGCGAGCCGATGCCCCGCCGGGACGACGTGGTCGAGGCTGCTCAGCCGGAACGTCATCGTGTACGCCTTACCCGGTACGAGCGGTTCGCCCCGCCAC
This sequence comes from Amycolatopsis sp. WAC 01375, assembly GCF_003947325.1. Lineage (NCBI taxonomy): Bacteria > Bacillati > Actinomycetota > Actinomycetes > Pseudonocardiales > Pseudonocardiaceae > Amycolatopsis > Amycolatopsis sp. WAC 01375. The sequence continues at coordinate 12,281 of NZ_QHHW01000027.1, read as the reverse complement.
AGTGACCGGTGGTGGCCGAGGTCGGCCCAGCCGGTGGCCACGATCCGTTTGTCCACAGTGGTCAGGTCCGCGACGGTGTCGAGGAAGCACCCCGTGTCCGCGGTGGTGCCCGCGCCCCAGCAGGAGCGGGTCTCCGAGTTCTCGATGCCCAGCGCGGGGAACTTCGTGTCGCGCACGGTCGCGGGACCGTAGTCGACCAGCACCGCGCCGAGCCGCGCGCCCGGCTTGTCCGAACGGGCGGTCACCGTCACGGTGGCGGTCCCGGCGATCCGCGTGTCGGCGCGCACCGGCTCACCGGTGAAGACCAGACGGTCCGGACGCGCTTGCGACGGGGTCTCGACCCACTGCGACGCCCCGCGCGCCGGGTCGTCGGTCACCGAAGCCGTACCACTTCCCGGGCGGCTCGTCAGCCCGCCCGACACCGAAGGCCACAACTCGCGCGACTTCGTGGCGAGCGGCCAGCGGCGTTCGTCGGCCCAGCGGTCCGGCGTGTGCTCGATCCGGATCGCGGGTTCGGTCTCGACGCCGTTGCGGACGCCGAGCAGCCACCGGTCGAACCAGCGGTGCAGTGTCCGCACGAACAGCGATCGGTCGAGGTCGAACGGGTCGACGTGCGCCGCCTGGTGCAGCCACGCCTTACGCGGCACGCCATGCGCGTTCAGGGCCTCCCACCACGGCCCGAACTGGATCGGGTTGACGTTGACGTCGTGGAAGCCCATCGACGCGAAAACGCTTGCGCGCATGTCGCCGGTCTTCGCCACGTAGTCGAGGCCGCGCCAGTATTCGTTGAAGTTCCCGTCGGTCCCCGCGCGCCGCGCGTTGTCCTCCTCGAACGGACGGCACAGCTTCTCGGCGCGTTCGTTGTACAGGCCGGGGCCGCCGGCCCAGCCGAAGTAGGCGCCATGGGAGTTGTGGACCTCGTAGTAGGAACTGACCCCGGCGATCGGCACGATGGTCTTCAGGCCCTCGATCCCGGACGCCGCCATCCCGATCGCCGTGGCCCCGTCCTGCGACTTCCCGATCGCGCCGACCGACCCGTTCGCCCAGCCCGCGCGGACCCGCTCGGGCCCGAACGGCGTGCGGAACGCGTTCGCGCGCCCGTTGAGCCAGTTCACGACGCCGTTGCCGGACGCGACGTCGTCGAAGCACCCGGAGGAGCGATTGGTGCCCCCGACGTCGACCAGCACGACGGCGTACCCGCGCGGGACGAAGTAGTTGTCGTAGAAGAGCGGGAACTGCGACGGCGTGCCATCGGGCAGGTACGTCTTCGGCTGGCGCTCGTTGCCGCGCCCGATCTTTTCGAAGTACGGGCTGACGTCCATGATCACCGGAACGCGGTGCCCGCGCGCGGCCGGTTCGGCCGGACGGATGATGTCCGCGGCGACTCGGTCGACCTGGCCGTCGCGGTCGAGGTCCTGGCCGGTCTCCACCCAGGCGGTCTCCCGGATGGCCTTCTCGTAGGAGAACACCGGCTCACTGACGCCGTCGCGCAGGACGAACGCGGGCGTCGCGATCGCGGGTGCGGCGGTGAGCAGCAGCATCGCCACGACGGTGGCGGTCACACTCTTGAGCCCCATCGACCGAGTATCGCTTACAAAACCCGAACATCGTCCCCACAATTCTCGTATCCGGCCGCGCGACGCTCTTCGCATGCTGAAACACACCATCGCCGTCTGCCTGACCGCGGCCGGTCTCACTGCCCTCGCCCCCGCCGCCTCGGCACAGGCCCCGATCACCCTGAGCCCCGAGGAGTCGCAGCAACTGTGCGCCGAATGGCTGCCCAAGCTCACCCAGCGCACCGCGAAGCTCACCGAACGCATCAACGGCGGCCCCGAGATCCGCGGGTCCGTGGCGAATCTCAAGGCCAGGGCCGAGAACCAGCGCAAGAAGGGCCACAACGACACCGCCGACAGGCTCCAGAAGCGGGCCGACACCCGCGGCGGACGGCTTCCCGAACTCGCCGCGGCGAAGCAGAAGCTGGACGCGTTCACGGGCGCGCACTGCAAGGCGGGCAAGTGAAGCGGCTCCTTGCCGCGTCCCTCACCGCGTTCGCGCTGTTCGGCGTGGCCGCCTGCACCGAGGGAAAGCCTGCTTCGAGCCCGGCGCCGGGTGAGCTGAGCGACGTCCAGCGGACCCTCGACGCGATCGAGCAGGACATGGCAGGCGACCCCACCCCGTGACAGGATCGGCCGGTGACGACGCAACCGGGACGCGGGCTGGTACTGGTCGTCGAGGACGACCCCGCGATCGCCGAACTCGCTTCGCTGTACTTGCGGCGGGACGGGTTCGGCGTCCACGTGGAGGCGGAAGGCGGTGCCGCGCTCGCCACGATCCGGCGGCTGCGGCCGGTCGCGATCGTCCTCGACATCGGACTGTCCGGAATGGACGGTATCGAGATCTGCCGGACCCTGCGCGCGGACGGCGACTGGACGCCGGTGCTGTTCGTGACGGCCCGCGACGACGAACTGGATCGCTTGCTGGGCCTGGAGATCGGCGCGGACGACTACCTGACGAAACCGTTCAGCCCGCGTGAACTCTCGGCCAGGGTCCGGACCGTCCTGCGTCGCGCCGCCGGAGCACCGTCGCCTGCCGAGACCTACACGGCGGGCGGCGTCCGCATCGACGTCACCCAGCGCCGCGTCTGGGCCGCCGACACCGAGATCGCGCTGACGTCGACCGAATTCGAGCTGCTCACCCATCTGGTGCGGCGACCCGGTCAGGTGTTCAGCCGCGAGCAGCTGCTCAGCTCGGTCTGGGGTTACGCGGCGTCGGCGGGCACGCGGACCGTCGACGTCCACATCGCCCAGCTGCGCGGGAAACTGGGTGCCCACAGTCCGATCAGGACGGTCCGTGGCATCGGTTACGCGGCGGACGCCGGATGAAACGGACGTCGCTCGCGTTGCGGATCACCGTGGTGTGCCTCGCGATCGCCGCGGTCGCGGTGGTGGTCGCCGGCCTGGTCGCGGCGCGGCTCGTCCGCACGGCCGGGGTCGAGGTGCTCCGGCAGTCGCTCTCGGCGCAGGCCGATGTGGTCGCGAGCCAGCTCGACGAGACCGGGATCGGCAAACGGCTCGCCGTCGGCAAGGTTGCGGAAGTCGTTCGCGGGCAAGGGATCGACGTCGTCGTCCGCCGCCCGAACGGGACGCTCGGCGGTGCCGGGACGGTCGCGGCGATCGCCGCTTCGAAAGCGGGATTGACGCGCGCCGGTTCGGACACGGTGCTCGTCGAAGGACGGCAGTACCTCGTCGAAGTCCGCACCGTGGGCGCGAAGGGCGCCGCGTTCGCGCTCGTCCAATCGACGAAGATCGGCGAGGCGCGCGGACAGCTGCTGGTGCGCAACATCGTGCTCGCGCTCGGCGCCGGGCTGGCGGTCGCCGCGGTCGCGGGGCTGGTGCTGAGCCGGATGCTGTCGCGGCCGCTGCGCCGGGCCGCGTCGGTGGCGAACGGGATGCGGTCCGGACGCCGTGACCTGCGCGTCCCGGTCGAAGGCCCGACCGAGGTCGCGGACGTGGCGCGATCGGTCAACGAACTGGCCGACGCCCTGCAGTACAGCGAGGCGCGGCAACGCGAGTTCCTGCTTTCGGTTTCGCACGAACTGCGGACGCCACTGACCGCGGTCACCGGATTCGCCGAGGCGATCGGCGACGGCGTGGCCGAAGGCGAGGACGCGCGCCGCGCCGGGCAGACCATCCATCGCGAGGCCGTCCGGCTGGAACGCCTGGTCAGCGACCTGCTGGAGCTGGCGAGGCTCGGCGCCGACGAGTTCCGCCTCGACCCGGTCCGGCTCGATCTCGCCGCGTTGGTCGACGAATGCGCCGACGTCTGGCGGCTGCGGTGCGAACGGCAGGATGTCACGCTGCTGGTCGAACGGCCTGCCGGTGAGGTCCCGGTCATCGCCGATCCGCGACGGCTTCGCCAGGTCGTCGACGGGCTGGCCGAGAACGCGCTGCGCGTGACCCCGGCGGGCGCGCCGATCGTGTTCTCCCTGGTGACCGCCGAGGGGCAGGCCTGGCTGGCGGTGCGCGACGGCGGCCCCGGGCTGGCGCCGGAGGACTATCCGGTCGCGTTCGACCGCGGCGTGCTGAACCGGCGGTACCGCGACAGCCGTCCGGTCGGTTCGGGGATCGGGCTCGCGCTGGCGTACGGCCTGGTCACCCGGATGGGCGGAACGCTGACGGCGGGTCCGGCGCCGGAAGGCGGAGCCGCGTTCACCGTGGCCCTGCGGCTAGGCCGTGCCCGGTGAGACCGCGAGCGGGCTCACCGGGCACGGCCTAGGGTGAACGAGTGGAGATGTTGCACCTGCGGTACTTCGTGGCCGTCGCCGAGGAACTGAACTTCTCCCAGGCGGCCCGCAGACTGCATATGGCCGCCTCCCCGCTGAGCCAGCGCATCAAGGATCTCGAACACGAACTCGGCCACCGGCTGTTCGACCGCAGCACGCATCACGTCACGCTCACCGCGGCGGGCTCCGCGCTGCTGCCCATCGCGCGGGACGTCCTCGAACAGGTCAACGCGATCCCCTGGCGACTGCGGGAAGCGGTGAAACCCCGGCGGAGCACCGTGTTCATCGGCATGCCCGCCGGTGTGCACCCCGCCTTGCGCGAACGCGTCAAACAGCTCGAAGAGCGCAGCCACGACAGCTTCGAACTCAAACGCTGGCCGGGGACGACACCCGATCTGGTCGCCGCGGTGCACGAGGGCAAACTGGCGTTGTCGCTGGTCCGGATGCCGGTCACCGATCCCGCGCTGGAGATCGTCCCGGTGCAGGTGGAGCGGCTCGGCGCCGTCGTCCCGGCCGACCGGTTCGCCGGGCGGGAGACCATCACCATCGCCGAATTGAGTGATCTGTCCTACATCCCGTCCGCCTCGGAAAGCATTCCGGCCTATTCGGACGATATGGACCACACGTTGTCGAAGGCGGGCATCAAGAAAAGGCTCAAAGTCGGCGGAACCGAATATTCGGGCATTTCCGAATTGGTGGCGAACGGTTCCTCGTTCTCGATCACGATGCTCGACCCGGCCAGCCCGATGCATCTGTTCCTTGTCGACGGCGCCACCATCCTCCCGTTCTCGGATTTCCGCCCCCGGCTGGAGACCGCGTTGGTGTGGCGCCGCGACCGCGCCGCGGAGGGCGACCTCGCCGGACTGGTCGAGGCGGCCCGCGAGATCTTCGCCGAACCGCTTTCGACCTGACGCCGGCCGCGTCCGGAACCTCTGCGAGAGCCGGCCACGCCCTGAGTGTCCACAAAGGACGCTTTCGCGCGATAGGATGTCTGGTCGATGCCTATATGCGCGGTTTCGCATGGGGGTCATGAGTGGCAATGAGGGTTAGAACCCTCATTGCCACTCACGACCGCCGCGACCCCGGCCAATTCGAGCAAAGAATGGTATGACCACCATGGTCATACCATTCTTCGTTTCTTGATCATTCCCTTTCCCGCTATTCGCACCTAACTTCGGTTGTAGAGCGAACAACGGCGAAGGGAAGCAAAGTGACACAAACCGCTACCGGACCGCTGGACGGTGTTCGCGTGATCGACCTCTCGACGGTGGTCATGGGCCCGTACGCCGCGCAGATCCTCGGCGACCTCGGTGCCGACGTGATCAAGATCGAGTCCCCGGCCGACACCGTCCGGGTCGGCAAGTTCCGCACGACACCGGGGATGACGCCGCTCAACCTGAACGTGAACCGCAACAAGCGCAGCGTCGCCCTCAACCTGAAGGACGAGGAGCAGCGCGAGCAGGCGCTCAAGCTGATCGACACCGCCGACGTACTGATCACCAACATGCGTCCCGGCGCGCTGAGCAGGCTCGGCATGAACTACGCCGACGTCGCCGCGCGCAACCCCGGCCTGGTCTACGCCCACGCGCAGGGCTTCCGCAGCGACTCCGACCGCGCGGGCCACGCCGCCTACGACGAGACCGTGCAGGCGTCGTCCGGCCTGGTCGACGTCGCGAACCGCGCACTGGGCAGGCCGGTGTACCTGCCGACGATCATCGGCGACAAGGTGTCCTCCCTGACCATCGCCTACACCGTGCTCGCCGCGCTGGTGCACCGCGACCGGACCGGCGAGGGCCAGCGCGTCGAGATCCCGATGACCGACACGCTGATCGCGTTCAACCTGGTCGAGCACCTGGCCGGGCACGTTTTCGAGCCCGCGGAGAGCCCGACCGGCTTCGGCCCGTCGCTGAACCCCGGTCACCAGGCCGTGCACACCAAGGACGGGATGGCCTGCGTGATCCCCTACAACCCGCAGAACTTCCGCGACTTCTTCCACGCGGCCGGGCGGCCGGAACTGGCCGAGGATCCCCGGGTCAACGGGGACGCCATCGACGGCACAGACCACGAAGCGCTGGCCGGGATGATCGCGGAATGCGCCCCGGCGCTGACCACCGAACAGTGGACCGAGGTCTGCGCGAAGCACAGCATCCCGATGGCCCCGGTCCTGGAACTGGACACCGCGCAGGACGACGACTACGTCCGCGACGGTCACCTGCTCGACGTCGTCGAGCACCCGAGTGAGGGCGCGATCCGCACCATCGGCATCCCGGTGAAGTTCTCCGCCACGCCGGGTTCCGTGCGGCGCCTGGCTCCCCTACCGGGTCAGGACACCGAAGACGTCCTGCGTGAACTCGCCACCACTCGCTGAGGAAGAACCATGAGCACCAACGAAGTACGGACCGAAAGGGTCGGCGGCACGCTGCTGATCACGATCGACCGGCCGCGAGCCCGCAACGCGGTGAACGCCGCCGTCGCCGCCGGTCTGGCCGAAGCACTCGACCTCCTGGAAACCGATCCCGGCCTGCGGGCCGGAGTCCTGACCGGCGCGGACGGCTCGTTCAGTGCCGGTATGGACCTCAAGGCGGCGCTGAAAGGCGAGTCGCCCGAGGTCCCCGGCCGCGGGTTCGGCGGGCTGACCGAGGCCGAGCTGTCGAAGCCGCTGATCGCGGCGGTCGAAGGCTGGGCGATGGGCGGCGGGTTCGAGCTGGCACTGGGCTGCGACCTGGTCGTCGCCGCCGAAGACGCCAAGTTCGGGCTGCCCGAGGTGAAACGTGGGCTGATCGCCGCCGGAGGTGGCGTGATCCGGTTGCCGAAGCGGATCCCGCACCACCTGGCGATGGAGTTCCTGCTCACCGGCGAGCCGATCGGCGCCGAACGCGCCGGAAGCCTCGGACTGGTGAACCGGGTCGTCCCGAGCGGTGAGGCGGCCGCTGTCGCGCTGCAACTGGCCGAACAAGTCGCCGCCAATGCTCCCCTGGCGCTGGCCCTGGTCAAGAAGATCGTCCGCGCCGCCGACGGAGTCCCCGACGCGCAAGCGTTTGCCACCCAGCGCGCGGAGCTCCCGGCGTTGATGAAGTCGGCCGACGTCCGCGAGGGCATACGGGCCTTCGCCGAACGCCGCGCTCCACAGTGGACAGGTGAGTGAGATGAAGCAGCAAGAAGTCCTCCGGCATGTGACCACTCCGCTCACGAACCCGGCGTACGCGCCCGTGGTGCCCCGGTTCACGAATCGCGAATACCTGAACATCGTCTACCGCACCGACGCCGACGCCCTGCGCGCCGTCGTGCCGGAGCCGTTGGAGATCGACGAGCCGCTGGTGCGGTTCGAGGTGATGAAGATGGGTGACGTCAGCGGCTACGGGCCCTACACCGAGTCCGGACAGGCGATCCCGGTGAGCTTCGAGGGTGAGCGTGGCGAGTACCTGCACGCGATGTACCTCGACAACTTCCCGGCCACCGCGTCCGGCCGGGAGATCAGCGCCTACCCGAAGACCATCGGATCGCCGAGCTTGTTCGCCGAGAACGGCGCGCTCGTCGGAACGCTCGACTACGGCAGTCAGCGCGTCGCGACCGCGACCATGGGCTACAAGCACCACCGGCTGGACGTGGCCGAGGCCGAAGCGCAGATCACCGTGCCGACGTTCATGCTCAAGACCATCCCGGACTACGACGGTTCGCCCCGGGTCTTCGAACTGGTCCGCACCGAGATCACCGACGTGGTGGTCAAGGAGGCGTGGACCGGGCCGGCGCGGTTGCAACTGTTCCAGCACGTGCTGGCCCCGCTCGCCGATCTCCCGGTGCTGGAGGTCGTTTCGGCGAGCCACATCCTCACCGACCTGACACTCGCCCCGGTCAAGCCGGTCTTCGACTACTTGAAGGGAGCACGGTCATGACTTTCCGGAACGCCGCGGTGATCGGCGCGGGCACCATCGGCCTGTCGTGGACGGCGTTGTTCGCCGCGCACGACATGGAGGTCCTGGTCTCGGACCCGCGGCCGGATCTCGCCGACGTCGTCGCCGGCGCACTGGAGACGTTCGCCCCGCATCTCGGCCGGGACGCCGCGGAACTCGCCCCACGCGTCCGCCTCGCCGCTGATGTCTCCGAAGCCGTCCGGAACGCGGATGTCGTGCAGGAGAACGGACCCGAGAACGTCGAGTTCAAGAAGGAACTGTTCGCGACCTTGGTCCGCGAAACACCGTCTCACGCGCTGCTTCTCAGCTCGTCGTCCGCGATCCCCTCGACGGCTTTCGCTTCGGAGCTGGAGGACGCGTCGCGAGTCCTGATCGGACACCCGTTCAACCCGCCGCACCTGATCCCGCTGGTCGAGGTCGTACCCGGTGAGCGCACCAGCGCCGAGTCGGTGGACCGCGCCGTCGAGTTCTACCGGTTCGTCGGCCGCACCCCGGTGGTGGAGCGCAAGGAGATCCCCGGCTTCGTCGGCAACCGGCTGCAGAACGCGCTGAGCCGCGAGGCGATCTACCTGGTGGAACAGGGCGTCGTGTCACCGTCCGAACTGGACGCGGTGATGACGAACTCGCTCGGCATCCGCTGGTCCACCGTCGGGCCGTTCCTCGGCTCGCATCTGGGCGGCGGCCCCGGCGGCTACCGGCACATGGCCGAGCACATCGGTAAGTCGATGAAGAAGATGTGGGCGGGCCTCGGTCAGCCCTCGCAGAGCCCCGAAGAACAGGAACGGCTCATCGAAGCCGTGGAATCCGCTTACGGCTCCTCCACGTACTCGGAACTCGCCGAGGCGCGCGACCGCAAGCAGCTCGCGGTGCTGTCCGCTTTGGACAGTGCCGTCAGTACCCGCAAGGAGGAGAACTGAAAATGACCGCCGACTTCTACGACTACGAGGACCTGCTGCCGGAGGAGGAGCGTAAGCTGCTGCTCAAGACGCGTGACTTCATGCGCGCCGAGGTCAAGCCGCTGGTGAACGAGTACTGGGCCAAGGGCGAGTTCCCGCACGAGCTCGTCGGCAAGTTCCGCGAGCTCGGTGTCGCCGGGCTGCCCTACGAGGGCTACGGCGAGCACCTCCCGGCCACCAGCCACCTGCTCAGCGGCATGATGGCGATGGAGATGACCCGCACGGACCCGTCGGTGGCCACCTTCTTCGGCGTCCACAACGGACTCGCGATGTACAGCATCTACTCGGGCGGCGACCAGGAACAGCGCGATCGCTGGCTCCCGTCGATGGCGGCGATGGACAAGATCGGCGCCTTCGCGATGACCGAGCCGCTCGGCGGGTCCGACGTCGCGGGCGGCATGCGGACGACGGCGCGACGTGAGGGCGACACCTGGATCCTCAACGGTGCCAAGAAGTGGATCGGCAACGCGACCTTCGCCGACCTGGTCATCGTGTGGGCCCGCGACGAGGAAGACAACCACGTCAAGGGTTTCGTCGTCGAGAAGGACTCGCCCGGATTCGTCCCGGTCAAGATCGAGAACAAGTTCGCCTTCCGGATCGTGGAGAACGCGGAGATCACCCTGACCGACGTCCGGGTGCCGGAGGCCAACCGGCTGCAGGGCATCGATTCTTTCCGCGACGTCGCCGAAATCCTGCGCGCGACCCGTGGCGGCGTGGCCTGGCAGGCGCTGGGCGTGATGATCGGCGCCTACGAACTCGCGCTGGACTACGCCAAGGAGCGCGAGCAGTTCGGCCGTCCGATCGCGCGGTTCCAGCTGGTGCAGGACCTGCTCGTGAAGAGCCTCGGCAACATCACGGCTTCGTGGGGCATGCTGGTGCAGCTCGCCCGCTTGCAGGACGCCGGAATCTTCAAGGACGAGCACTCGTCGCTGGCGAAGGCGTTCGTGACCTCGCGGATGCGGGAGGTCGTCGCCTGGGGCCGGGAGATCTTCGGCGGCAACGGGATCGTGCTGGACAACGACATCATGCGGTTCTTCACCGACGCCGAGGCGATCTACTCGTTCGAAGGCACCCGGGAGATGAACACGCTGATCGTCGGAAAGGCCATCACCGGCCAGAGCGCTTTCGTGTGACCTGACCGCCTGTCCGTGAAGGCCTCCTTGAGGGACTCTGGGTCCCTCAAGGAGGCCTTCACGGACTTGCTAGCGGTATTTGTCACCGCAGGTGCTTTGGCTTCCGGAGGAAAAGCCGTCACGGAAGGCGGCGACCCTGGCGAAGCCCGCCGGAAGTGTCCGGCCCCGGACGTCCGCGGCGATCAGGCTGTTCCGCGTCAGCATCTCGGCGATGGCCTCGTCGAGGTCGCCCGGTGCCAACGTGAGCGCCCCGCCGTCCACGATGGTCGACGCCCAGAAACCGGTGAGACAGGCCGTCCGCTGCGCGGCCACCGGACCGTCGAGCCGGAAGCCGCCCTCCTGCTGGACCGCGAGCGTGTAGCGCGACGCGACCTCCGCGAACGCGGCGAAGTCACCGATGCCGCCCTGCCGTCCCCTGCGCGGCGGGGTGCCGATCCGGACCAGGCCGTCGAGGTCGAGGTTGATCTGGTTGGACTCCGAGCAGTACGACGCGAGCGCGTCCTCCGCCGTCACACCGCAGGCCGCTCCGGTGGTGAGTGCCGGCGGGGCGGCCGCGAGGCGGAACGCCTGCCGCAAACTGGTGGTGAGGTCGGCCAAGGCCTGACGGTCGTCGAGACGGACGTTCTCCGCCGCCCGCTCGTTCGTCGCGGCCGCGCCTTGTGTGCTCCGGCCTTCGATCTCGCGCTCGTCGATCTTGGCGCACCGGGCGGGCCCGTCGGTGAAGCCGAACTGGAACGCGGACACCCGATCGAACGCGTTGCCGTGCGCGCTGTCGTCGTCGAAAGCCACGCCGGCGGAGTCACGGATCTGGAACAGCGCCGTGAGCACCTCGTTGAGCCCGCGGCCGGTGGAGACCTGGAACATCGGCGACTTGCCCTCGGCGACCCAACGGAGGTACGAGCCGGTGTAACAATCGGCCTGCTGCTCCTTGACGATCGACGGCGTCGCGGCAGGCAGCCCCAGCCGGAACTGGACGGCGTGGCCGATCTCGTGGGCGAGCACGGCCATGACCGCCGCCTGCCCGATGGAGTCGTTGAGCATCGGCAGCAACTCCCCGCGGTCCCACGCGACGACGTCCTGCCCGGCACAGTAGAAGGCGTTCACCAACCCGGCCGTCGAGATGCCGCAGATCTTCCGGCCGCGACCGGCCGAGTCGTACGAGACGAGGGTGGCCAGCGGCCGGAAGTCGCGCTTGAACACCGCGGGCAGATACTCCCGCCAGTACCGCTGGACGTCGGCGACCGCGTTGGCCGCGAGCCTGTCGGTCTCCCCGCCGTCACCACCGTCGACGGGGAGACCGGCGTCGAGCACGCCGGGCTTGAGACCGCTGGGGCCGTCGGTGATCTCGAGACCGGCGACCAGGGTGGGGTCCACCGGTTGCGCCACTCCGCCCACGGTCGCCGTGCAAGCGGTGAGGCAGAGGCTCAGCAGAATCGTCCAGGCAGGCCGACACTTCATCGCACGATCCCCCGTCTCGCGTGGTTTCCGACGTCGTCTACACGGACAGCGGTTCGGTGCGGTTCAAAAGAATCTTGGGGCAGGTTCGGGGTGGCCGGTCGGGTGACCTTCGCGGTGGCCTTCGCAAGTAGGCGACTACTTGCTTCTTCGGCCTGCGCTCGTTCACCGTCCTTTGAACAAGACATGCACTCAAATCACCCGTCAGTGGTAAATGTGCTCGTTCATTGTTGCTTAAAATTACGAACGCCTGTTCGATTGCTTTGCGGTATTCTTGAGGGGTGTCCGAGACTTTCCTTCCTGAGTTGCCGCAGGGGTTGTGGCGTGCCGGCAAGCTGGAGCTTGCTCATGGTGTGCAGCAGTCGTTGCAGGTGATCAGGATGGCTACCGTCGGGTTGGGGCGGTATTTGGCGGAGGTCGAGTCTCGGGGTGTCAAAGACTTGTATGGCTATGGCCGTACGGCGAACTGGTTCGCTGATGTGGCGGGGTTGTCGGTGGGTGAGGCGCGTGCGGTGGTGAATCGCGCGATCGCGTTGAACCCGAC